>CAYXES010000034.1:8250-10702 GCA_964464075.1 uncultured Erysipelothrix sp.
GACATCTTACCACCAACCTTTATTTTGCATATCAATGATATTAAATTACTGCACTTTTCTTATCAACGCTATTTAGAAAACAAGATACGCGATACCTTTGATTTTATGGGGACTTCCTTAGTCTTTAAAATTAAACAAAAATAAAGTAATAAGCGGATTTCTCAAAGATATTGAAAAAAACGCTAAGTAGTGCTATTATATTTTAGTAGATTGGAGGAACATTTAATGGCAGAATCTATTAATAAAAAAGCTTTGGCTGAAGCTTTAGCAGAACGATTTGAGATTACTAAAAAAGCAGCTGGTGAATACGTTGATGCATTATTTGAAGAAATATCTAATGAATTAGAAAATGGAAATAAAGTTGAAGTTAGTGGCTTTGGACGCTTCTTAGTTAAAGAAAGAGCAGCGCGTACCGGATATAATCCGAAAACCAAGGAACCGATTGCGGTACCAGCCTCAAAAGCTGTATCTTTCAAACCAGCGAAAGCATTAAAGGATGCGGTAAAATAAGAAGCTCAATGCTTCTTTTTAATTAGTTAGGAGGAATATTATGCCAATTTTCTTTGGTGGTTTTGATTTTGTCATTTATCTGGTTGCAGCTGGATTGATGTTGATGGCACAAATGAAAGTTCAAAGTGCCTATTCTCGCTACAGTAAAATGCCTTCTCAGAGCCATTTAAATGGGAGCCAGGTGGCGCAACTTATTTTATCACGCTCTGGCATCCATGATGTGGATGTAGAAGCGGTGAGTGGCGTATTATCCGATCATTATGATCCACGCACTAAAAAAGTAAGATTATCCCAAGGGATCTATAATTCAAATTCAATTGCGGCAATATCAGTCGCTGCTCATGAAGTCGGTCACGCCATCCAGCATCATTCTGGTTACGGTTTTTTGGCACTTCGTAATATGATTTTACCTGCAGCCATAATGGCTGGAAACTTAGGCTGGATTGCATTAATTATTGGTTTAATATTTAATAGTTCAACCTTAATTACTATGGGTATCATCATGCTTATGATCATTGCCTTATTTCAACTTATTACATTACCGGTTGAATTTGATGCTTCAAAAAGAGCCTTGGTGATGCTTAATCAAGAAGGCATCTTGAGTCGTGAAGAGCAAACTTATGCAAAAAGCATGCTTTCCGCAGCCGCGATGACTTATGTCGCAGCACTTGCATCCACGCTGTTACAAATTTTACGTTTTGTGATGATGTCGAATCGTCGTAAGTGATACTATGAAAGACTTAGAACCGTATAGGCAGTTGTTAGAGCTTTTAAATCAGAATCATTATCAGGCATACTTTATTGGAGGTTGTGTTCGTAATGCTTTATTTAAGCGTTCTTTTGATGATATTGATATCACAACGGATGCTCCAAGTGAAGCACTGATTGAAATCTTTAAGGATTATAAGCCCGATGTTTCCGATATCAATTTCTTAAATATTAGCTTTAAGTATCATAACACTCCAATTACGATTACCCCATTTCGCATCGAAGGGGAGTATGTGAAACATCGATATCCTTCGAGTGTTAAACCAACATCCGATATTAAATTGGATGCGGGACGTCGTGATTTCACGATGAATGCGATCTATATGGATGCTCAATATAAAACCATTGATTATTATCATGGTTTAGATCATATTAAAAACAAACAACTGGTAACTGTGAAAAATGCAGATCGCGCTTTATCTGAAGATGCCTTGCGTATTCTTAGAGCTCTGCGTTTTATGGTAGTCTATGATTTAAAGTTGGATGAAGATTTAATGGAGGCGATTGAAAGACATGCGAGTCTAGTGCATCGTTTATCACGAAACACCTTAGATAAGGAAATTCAAAAGCTTCAAAATCAAGCTAGTTCACAACAGCAAACGGAATACTATAAACAACTGATAAAATACAATATAAAAATATAACTCTTAGGAGTTATTTTTTTTTGTTCATATTATAGTTTGAGGTGGTTTATGTATTTCCACAACGGGGATTTTATCCCTACCAATGAATTCCATGATCATGAATGCCTTAAAGAGTTTGTTCATGTAACTAATTTAAAGGTTAATCACTATTTGTTTCATGAAGATCCTTTATTAATTGCCTATCATGATGGGGTTTTAATTAGTCTTGATCAACGTTTTGATCATATCGATTTATACAATGAAAAACATGAGTTGATTCAATCATTTCCTTTAACTTTTATCACATATTGTGAGGAATTGGTTGAAGACCAAACCATTAATTCCATTGAAAGAACATCATTTAATAAGCATGTTTTAATTCCAGTATTTGTGCTTTTTATTTTAGTTGTTTTAATCTTAATGCTCTTTAGAAAGGAGAGGAAACGTGAGAATTAAAATTTTAATCAGTATTGTGGTTTCTTTAATTTATTTATCAATCATGGTTTATAAAGTTAATGCCCAAACAATCAGTGTCTTAAAACAACAATTGC
>CAYXES010000035.1:0-4974 GCA_964464075.1 uncultured Erysipelothrix sp.
TATGCTAAGTGGAATATTAATAGCTATAAAGTTACATTCAAAGACCATGATGATAAAGTCATTGGTGAAGTTCAGACGATTGAATATGGTAAAGGTGCTCTTAAGCCAAAAGATCCTGTAAGAGAAGGTTATACCTTTAAGGGTTGGGATAAAGCGTTTGATAAAGTTACTGGTGATTTAGTTGTTAAAGCTGAATATTTAGCGAATCCAAAAGCTGAAGTTGAAGCAGACAAAAAAGAAATTGAAGTCGAAGTTAAAGGATTAGATGATGCTGTTACTTTCACAGAGGCAGAACGCCAAAATGAAGTAGGAGTTAAATTAGAAGTTAGTGTTTTAGAAGAAAAAGATGTGCCTAAAGCAGATCAAAAATTAATTGATGATTTCATCAAAGAAACCTTAAAAGTTGAAGATGCTAAAGTCTTAGTATTGGATATCTCATTATTTAAAGTAGTTGGTAAAGAAACATCCGCAGTTCATGATGCTAATAAACCAATTACAATTAGCTTCAAACTTCCAGAAGCCTATGTTGGCTTAGAATTTGAAATCTTACGAGTTCATGATGGAAAAGTTGAAAAGTTAAAATACGATTATGATGAGAAAACTCAAATGGTTAGCTTTGAAACCGATAAATTCTCAACCTATGCAGTTGCTGCAAAAGCTGCGGATGAAGAGAAAAAACCAGAAGATAAGCTTCCGGGAATGGGTGATAACAGTCATGCTGGTTGGTTATTCTTACTAGCTGGTGGTTTACTACTTATCGCATCCAAACGTAAAGGATTTGCACGTAAATAAAAAAATAGGATCAATCACCATGTGATTGGTCCTTTATTTTAAACTCCCATTTAAATGCTCGATTAAGAGCATTTTTACTTCTTCAAAGGTATGTACCTGTCTAAACGAATACTTGAAGGTACGCTCGGACATGCCTGCACCTTGATCTAGATAAATACCTCGCATGTTCGCAAGATAAGCACTTAGGATTCCATTTTTACTAGCGTCAAGGACATAAGTTTCTTTAACCTTTAATTTACCAAGGGCTTTGGCTTTAAGGAAAATGTTGGCTTCTGGCTTTCCGATAAAGGCATCATCACGGTAAAGTTGGACAATCGGCTCTAGTTCTTGTTCTAAATATTTACTTATGTGTTGAGCCGAAGCCTGCTTTTGATCATAGATTAACCCAATTTGAATGGGGTAATGCTTTTTAAATTCTTTAAGTGCTTTAAGTCGTGGATTAGAAGCATCAATTTGAGTGTTGATGGTTTCAATCAGTTGATTACTTTCTTTTTTAAATTGCTCAAAGTGGGGGAAACGATAGAAATGCTGAGCTAAAAGATCATCAGAAGCACTTAAATAGTTATCGATGAATTCTTCAGGCAGTTTCTTATCAATCAAATTTGCTTTACTTTGAAAGAAAAAAATAGAGCGGGGTATATAATCAGTTAAAATGTTTTCAACATTGATAAGTAGAGTTAACATGGTTATAGTTTTACCATAATTTAATCTTTCATGCACTTGATATGCTAATGGGTACTTTTAAGGCTAAGGTTTGCTATAATAGTAAAGTAAAAGGAGAGACATCTTGAAGCTTAAACCTGATTATATATTTAATAACCTTGAAAGCATTCCCTTTGAATTGCTACACCAACACCAACTTAAGTGCTTGTTGATTGATATTGATAATACCATCGCAAGTTTAGATACAAGCCGCATTAATCAAGCTAAACTTGATTGGCTTAGCGAAGCCAACCAAGCTTTCTTGGTGGTTTTAATATCTAATAATCATGGAAAACGGATTAAAAAGATTTCATCTTATTTAGGTTATCCAACCTATACCTTTGCTCTGAAACCCATATCGCGAGCTTATAAACACGTTAAGAAGAAATATAACTTGTCTAAAAAAGATATTGTAGTCATTGGTGATCAACTCTTTACTGATGTTTTAGGTGGTAAGCTTCAAAACTTTCTTACTATTTATGTGCATCCAATGACAAAGAAGGATAGTATCTTTACCTTTGCATCCCGTTTTTTTGAAAGGATTTTGATGAAGAAACATGATCTCTAATCCAATTTGTAAGGGTTGTGGTCAAGTGATGCAAGATCATGATCCATTTGCTAGTAATTATGTCTTAAACCTTGATTTTGAGCTCTGTATGCGCTGTTTTCGCTGGCGCCATTACAAAGACCTGCCTTTATTAATTCAGCCCATCACAAGCCTTAATCACGACCACTCAGTCTTTGAGCTTGAAGTGGATGAAATGATGGTGGTGGTGGACGCCATGTTTTTAAAGGAGACCTTTGTGGCTTTGATTCATCATCTTAAAGATAGGGAAAATCTTCATATTATCGCAACCAAATTGGATTTGTATCCAGCTCAAATAGGTAAGGGTGCTATTCAAAATGAAATTGACTATTATGTTAAACTTCATGGACTTAAGGTAAAGCAGATTTGGGTGACATCCACTAAAATCAAAAGTACGATTAATGAACTGAAAGCTTATCTTTTAAAACAGAAAGCAAATTATCGATGTCTTTTGGTGGGGATGGTGAATAGTGGCAAGAGCTCTTTGATTAATGCACTGCAAGATGAAAATCAAATCACAACTTCAGCTTATCCACAGACTACCCTTAATCATATTCGTATACCATTTGGTCATATTGAATTGATTGATAGTCCCGGATTAAGCAATGAAGATCATTTGTTTTATCACATTGATCCGAAGCTGTATCAGAAAATCATTCCACAAAGTCGGATTCGACCTAAGATTTATCAAATAAAGGGTCAGGTATCCATCGTGGTTGAAGATTTGTTTATCATTAACCTGGCACCATCTGATAAAATAAGTGTAAGTCTAACCATGTCGAATGAATTAGATATTCGTAAACTCAAATACCGTGAAAATAACCATGAAAGACTAAGTGATCCCAACTATAAAATCACAAAGTTAGCACCTAGTGGTGAACATCTTGATTTTCTAGTTGAGGGGATCGGAAAAGTTCATGTAGTGGGACCCCTTGAATCGGTGGAGATTATGCATCATCATCGCTTAACTATTTCAAAATATAAAGGAAAACTATTATGGTAACTCAAATTCAAAAGAAACAACTTAAGGCTTTAGCCCATCATTTAAAACCGGTCGTGATGGTCGGAAAAGAGGGGCTTAATGACAATGTCATTGAATCCACAAAGACTGCCTTAGAAGCCCATCAACTAATCAAAGTGAATGTTCTAAAAAGTGCACCAGCTACAATTTTAGAAATTGCTTTTGATTTATCGGCGAAAACTAATGCGACCTTGATTCAAACCATTGGACGTATGATTATTCTTTATAAACCAAATAAGGATAAGAAAAAGTGGATCATCTAAGGGTTGCCTTATTAGGGGGATCATTTAATCCTATTCATAATGGGCATCTTAAGATGGCTATGACTATGCTTGAAGCATTTAACTTTGATCAAGTGTGGTTTGTCTTAGCTAAAGCAGCCCCTTTAAAAGATCAGGCGGTGGTATCTTTTGAAGATCGTAAAGCCATGATTGAATTGATGATACAAGATGATCCTAGGCTTAAGTTATGTGAGATTGAAGCTGAACTACCCAGTCCTTCTTATACCATTCATACAATTGAAGCTTTACAAGCACGCTATGATCATGAGTTTGCCTTTGTGATTGGTAGTGATCAGGCCCAACAATTTCATTTGTGGAAGGATTATAAAAGACTGCTTGAATTGGTTAAGTTTTATGAAGTAAGTCGTGATGATGAAGGGGTGAATCATTCTGACTTTATTAAAGTACCCGCTTTATCGAGCACCTCATCAACCATGATTCGTCATGGACTAAGTAATGATACCCATCCAAAGGTATGCCGCTATTTTATCATGCATCATCTTTATGATGAGACTATTTTAAAACATCATTTAAAGTCTAAACGTTATGAACATAGTGTGCGGGTTAAAGAGCGGGCTTTAAGCTTGGCTCAGGGGCTTGATTTAGATCAAGACCAGGTGTGGGTGGCAGCCCTTTATCATGATTTAGCCAAGGAATGGGACATAGCGTTTGCACAATCTTATTTAAGTGATAAGCTAAAGAAGAGTGAGCCGATTGCCCCTTATAATGTGCATGCTTATGGGGCGGCTTTATATTTAAAGCATTTTTATCATATTGATGATCAAGCGATTTTTGATGCGATTGCGCATCATGTTAATGGGACAGATGAAAAGTTACTATCTAAGCTTATCTATATTGCGGATAAGATAGAACCAGGTCGTAAGTATAATACCCAACCCCTTTATGATTTAGCCCGCCATGATATTGAGGCTGGCTTTAAAGAAGTTAAATATCAGAATGAACAATACCTAAAAAAACAAGGAGATGGATAATGAGTTTATTTGACGTGATTATTAATGCGATTGAAGCAAAGAAGGGTAATGATATTCAAATCATTGATTTTAAAGGGCAACACAGTATGGTGGATGCTTTTGTGGTTTGTGATGCTTCAAGTAATCGTCAAGTATGGGCGATTGTAGACCAGATTAAAGAAGATGTGATTAAAGCTGGTTTTGAAATCTTAAA
Source organism: uncultured Erysipelothrix sp. (assembly GCA_964464075.1). Classification (GTDB taxonomy): domain Bacteria; phylum Bacillota_I; class Bacilli_A; order Erysipelotrichales; family Erysipelotrichaceae; genus UBA6182. The sequence goes on from CAYXES010000035.1 coordinate 4,568, forward strand.
GATTGAAGGTAAAGCCCAATCACGCTGGGTCTTAGTGGACTGTGGTGATGTGGTGGTGCATGTCTTTGAAAAAGATGAAAGACAAGTCTATAAATTGGAAAAATTATGGGCCGATTATCTGAAATAGAAAGTATCTTTGTTTCACTTTATGATGAGTGGATGGATGATCCAAAAGCTTATGAACATTGGGTTGACTTCTTTTTTAATCAAACTCAACCATCCAGCCTTTTAGAACTTGCCTGTGGTACCGGCAATATAACGCGTCTGATAGCGCCTTATATCAAGGAGTATGTAGCGAGTGATATTGATGAAAACATGCTGAGACAGGCTCAAAACAAGCTACCAGCGCATATTGCGCTTAAAGTCTTGGATATGCGTGACTTTCACTTAGATAAACAGTTTGATGC
>CAYXES010000035.1:5074-6759 GCA_964464075.1 uncultured Erysipelothrix sp.
GGAGAAAAATGGTATCTATGTGCACGATACAAGGGAGGATTATAATATGATTGTTGTTTTAGCAGCCATGCAAGAAGAATTTGAAGCCATTGTGGCTTTTGTGAAAAACCCCATGGTTAAATATACGCCTTTTGGGGAATTAGTCGAAGGTGAGATCTTTGATCAAAAGGTAATCTGTGCCCAAACTGGGATTGGTAAAAGTGTGGCCGCAGCCACCACCACTTATATGATTGAACGTTATACTGTGTCCATGGTCATTAATGTTGGATCAGCCGGAGGCTTATCCGATGATTTAAACATTGGTGATATTGTGGTCGTGGATAAGGTTTCCTATCATGACTTTGATTTAAGTGCTTTTGATTATCCTTTAGGTTGGGCTAATGAAAAGTATGTTTTCTACCCCGATTCTGATTTAAACCGACGGGCCTTAAGTAAAGAACAATTTTTAGAGCATAAGATTGTTGAAGGATCACTCGTCAGTGGTGATCAATTCATTCATGAAAAAGATACTTTTAAAAAGATAATTAAGGAGTTTGAGGGCGTGAAAGCCGTTGATATGGAAGGCGCTGCCATTGGGCACATTGCTTCTTTATATGCGACCCGTTTTGCGATTATTCGTTCCATCAGTGATTTAGCCTTAGCGGATGATAATCCAATCGACTTTTCAACCTACATTAAAAAAGCAGCCGCTAATAGCGCTGCCTTAGTCAATCATTTGATTTATACCTTATCTAATCAATAGGACCTTTCCAAATCTCATTGAGAACCATCCAAGCTTTGATATCTTCTTTAGAGAAGGGATTTGAAAAATCCCATTCTAAGGAATTTTCAATGATTTTTTGACCATCCTCAACCTTAATAGCTACAAAAGCTGGAAAGCGGGAAATACCCCAATCATCATGAAGTTTGGCTGGTGACATGGTCTTGGCGACATTCGACATATCCACAAAGATAAGATCATTAAAGTCAGCTTCTTTAATTTGTTTAACTAATGGGGCCAACATATTATCATTGACATACTGACAGTCCACTTCACCATCACAGAAATAAAGGTAAGCTTGACCTTCTTTTTTAAGGACATAAGGCTTCACATCTGAATATTCAAACGATAAAGTTCGCCCATAGTTTAGTAAAACCAAAGGTGCTGGAGTTGGTTGAAAGAGTAAATGCATCGCAAAAATTATGGATGCGATTGAAAATATGGCGAGGGCGAAGAAGGCAATTCGTTTAATCATACAAGCTCCTTTATACTTAGGAATTTTATCATTTATTTAAGGTGACTTCAATTAAAGGTGATGAATTTGATGGAAGCCTGAAAATATTTAGGTGAAAATATTGTGGATATGGTATAATTTCACAACGGAGGGATGAACCTTGATTTGTGAGAAAATAGATGCCCAAACCTTAGATGGTTTTGTGCATAATCATCAATACGCTAATTATTTAAAGACATCAGCCTATGGCTTTAGTGAGAAGAAAAAACATGAAAAAATCCTACTTTTAGGATTTTTTGAAGATAGTAATTTAGTTGCGAGTGCGATGATTATCGTTAAAAGCAATATTTTTGGTAAAGAGTGGTATGTCCCCGGTGGGCTTTGTGTTGATTTCTTGGATGAAGCCTTATTTAAAGCAAGCTACCAGCTGCTAGGCCAAATGGCAAGGGAAGCTAAAGTTGACTTTATGCG
>CAYXES010000035.1:6859-10642 GCA_964464075.1 uncultured Erysipelothrix sp.
CTTCCAATCAAGGTCGTATTAAAGAATTAAAGCGTACCATTGAATATCTTAGTGAGGAGCTTGATGATTTTAAACAAAGTGCATTAAAGCATGACAATGCCATGGTTGTGGGAGCGGCACTGTATGTGAGTAGTGGAAGACGAGTCTACAATATCTACTCGTATAGCAATCCTGATCAAGTCAAATTAAATCCCGCCATCAACATGCATATGTTTGCCTTTAATTACTTTAAAGATTTAGGTATGCTGGACTATGATTTTGTGGGAATATCTGGCAGTTTAGATAAAAAGGATCCTTTTTATGGCTTGTACCAATTTAAAGAACGCTTTAATGGTAACTTCATTGAATATCTAGGGGAGTTTGATTATGTGATATCACCAACACGGTATAAGTGGTATTTAAAATGGCATTACTTTAAGCGTCGTTTAGTAAGAAAGTTAACGCGTGTCTACTATCAAAAGTTAGTATCAAATAAACAATAAGAATGGGATCAAGGAGGGTAGCTTATGTGGTTTGAACAACCTTATATCAATCGTCGTAATTGGATGCTTCAACATCTCAATCAATTGGATTGTAATTTGGAGGAAGCTTATCTGTTACTCTTGATTGACTATATGAATGAATTTGAAATTGAAATCAATTTAGCCAGTCTCAGTGAATATACCAAGTGCTCACAAAGTGAGGTTGATCGCCTTTTAAATAATTGTATGGTCAAGGGCTATGTGAGGGTAAGTTCCAAAGATGGGCTTATCTATTTTGACTTAAGTGGGATTTTTAATAAGCACCAAAAACAACCTATTCATGTAGATCCCAGTCTCTATGAGATTTTTGAAGAGTCCATCAAACGACCACTTAGTGAAAATGAAATGACCCAACTTAGTAATTGGGCCAAGAAATACCCACATCAAATGATTATTCATGCCCTTAAAGAAGCTCTGATTCAAGAGAAGACTCACTTTGCCTACATTAATCGAATTCTAGAGAATTATATTGAACAAGGCAAAACTATCAAGGACTTTACCAATGATTAGATACGATGTGGATCAAATATTGGATATTATGCGTCACATGTTTCCAAATGCAAAAGCGGAACTAGATCATAAAAATCCTTATGAGTTAAGTGTGGCGGTCATCTTATCAGCCCAAGCCACTGATGTTTCAGTTAACTTAGCGACGCCTGAATTATTTAAACGCTATCCTAGTGTTTATGATTTGGCTCAAGCTGAGATTAAGGAAGTAGAGAGCTACATTAAAACGATTGGTCTTTATCGTAATAAGGCCAAGGCCTTAGTGGGTATGGCTCAGAAGGTGGTTCATAATTTTGATGGTGAAATTCCACATCGTCATAAAGATCTGTTAAGCCTAGATGGCGTGGGTCAAAAGACCGCGAATGTCATTCGCTCAGTAGCCTTCAATGATCCCGCAATCGCGGTTGATACGCATGTCAGTCGCGTATCCAAACGCTTGAAACTTGCCAAGGAAGGCGATGATGTCTTAACGATTGAGCGTAAACTAAAACGTAAAATAAAAAGAGAGCGTTGGAATGAAGCTCATCATCTTATGATTTTCTTTGGGCGCTATCATTGTAAGGCTTTAAATCCTGCCTGTGATGTGTGTCCTTTCACCCATCAATGCCGCTATTATCAAAGCAAATACAAATAAAAATGACCTCGATGAGGTCATTATTTTTTATGGTGCAACAATATCAAATGTTAGCGTCGGCCTTCCAATCAATCGTATCGATTGAACGGGATTGCCATTATGCTTGACTTGTTGAATGATATGGGAATTAATATTTGGCAGATTAACAGAAGGTATAATATTAAAATTAGGACGTTCTTCCCAGCTTTGAAGCGCACTATAGGGTTTACCAATTAAACCACTTAAATCGACAACTCTGGCATCATAATAATTAAGGGTAAAGGCTCCACTTCGTAATTCTCTGACCGTTTTAGTTTTATTGATAATGAGTTGACCATCATGGCGGATATCTTGGATTTTACCAAGTTGGTTTTCAAATTGAGGTCCAACTTTATTACGAGTGATGTTGGTAATATTTAAAGCACTTGCCCAAGCATTGAATTCATCTAGCGATTCAAAATTAGGAACAGTCACCAAGATATCTTCTAAGGCAATGGTCTTACAGACTTGATTGGAGCGTGATTCCACATGCCTTTCATAAGCATAGAAACCACAGACTTCGACATTGCTTTCGATGTTGCCATCAAAGCTAATCTCAAAGCTGTTGGAAGGGGAGAGTTCCACTAGGGTGTTGTTGTTGACCTTCACGGAAGCACCATATTTAATCGCGCCATAAATCCAGCTCGGATCAAACATTCTACTACCGGTAGCTCGAACCACTCGGTTTCCAACCTGAAGTTCCATTTCTAAGCTAGTAGGAGCGACCACCATATTACTAGGAGTTGGGTATTCACTTAGGGTGATTGTAACGTTATTGGTGTTACCTGATTTAGTTACTCTAGCTTCCATACCATTTAGGGTTTCAGGAATATCAACTTGGAAATCAACTAAGTTGGCGAATTCACGTTTTATTAAACCACTTGTAATTAATTCTGGATTCATGCCTTCAATCACATTAGCGTAAGGATATGATCCTAAGATATGGGTTATATCGACCACACCTGCCGGACGGGGAATTGCCCCAAAGTCACGATTTTCAATTGCTTCCTGTGTTTTTAAGAGTTCATTAATCATTTTCCCCTTAACGTTGGCATTAATCCAACTCAAGGTAGAGTAGGTTTTAAGTCCTTTTTCCGCATAGTCAAAACCCATCCACAGAACATTCACATATTTACTAGTACCAGCTGCGAGCCAATGGTCTTTGGCAACTCCTTGTGGGATACCATAGCGTAGACCTTCATCACCCCAGTCTGAGGTTCCGGTTTTGGCATAAACAGGATATGACTTCTTAAGCATGCTCATCAGGTTAGGATAACCACCACTAACGGCATCTTCCATAAGTTGTAAAGATAGATAGGCAGCTTCTGAAGATAAGGCACGGGTTGAAGAATAGGATGGAATGAGAGGTTCACTACCATCTTTGAAATCAATCCGAGAAATAAAGTGAGGTTTGATATAGACACCTTGATTAAATAAGGTTCCAAAGGCACCGGTCATTTCATAGACCGAAGCTTCAAAGCCACCTAAGGCATAACCAAATTCAAAGTTCTTATCTTTAACATGCTCAAAGCCAATGGTATTCATATATTCTTTAATACGACCAGTTCCAATGGTGTCCGCAATTTGTTCAATAAGTTTAACGGCTGGAATATTTCGTGATAAACCAAAGGCTCGTTTAATGGAAATATCACCTAGATAGCCAGAACTGGAGTTTTTAAGGACAATATTGGTTCCTCGATAAACAATGGGTTCATCGCGAATGACATGCGAGGTCGATAAGCCTAAGTATTCAAAACCTAAAGCATAGGATAAAATCGGTTTAATGGCTGAGGCTGGTTGTTTATAGGAACTTAAGGCACGATTCAAAACCCGCTGGCCGGTATAGTCTCGACCACCAGATACCGCAATAATAGCACCCGTACGATGATCCATACTGATGGCTGCCATCTGCATAATGTCATCTTGAAAGTCAATCAACTCATCATTCGAAATAGCGTCCATGGTTGCTTGTACTTCTTGATTCATATGCGTGTAGATATTCATCGGATAGAGATAAGGATCTTTCCCCGTTAATTCAATGGTTTCCATAATGACCGCATCAATATAAGCTTGATAAGGTTTGGCTTCGCCATACTCATGACT
>CAYXES010000036.1:0-10510 GCA_964464075.1 uncultured Erysipelothrix sp.
AAAGACTTGATTGCTCAAAACCAAGTGGTTGCCTTTGTAGGAGATGGTGTAAATGATAGCCCCTCCATTGCCTTAGCCAATGTAGGTATTGCGATGGGTGGCGGAACCGATGTTGCCATTGAAACCTCCGATGTGGTGCTAATGAATTCTAATCTTAATCATTTGACGCATGCTCTTGGTTTAGCAAAAGCAATTAATCGAAACATGATTCAAAACATTGTGATCGCTGTTGGGGTTGTCTTAATCCTACTCACTAGTGTACTATTTAGTGAGTGGATGAATATGTCAATTGGGATGTTAGTTCACGAAGGTAGTATTTTAGCAGTAATTGTAAATGGAATGCGATTAATTCGTTATCGCTTAAAAACATAGAAGGAGAGAAGAAATGAAACAAGCAATTTTACAATTAGAAACATTAGTGTGTCCATCATGTACAATGAAAATCGACAAAGCGCTAAAAAGCTTTGATGGCGTTGATGCAGATAGTGTGAATGTTTCTTTTAATACCAGTAAGGTGAAATTTAACTTTAATGATGAACAAGTGACCATTGAAGCCATTGAACAAGCAATTAATAAAGTAGGTTTTGAAGTTTTAAAAGTCAGAGTTAAATAAATATAGTAGGTGTTAATAAAGAGAAAGTATAGAAAATTTTAATTCACTACATAAGGTTGCTTTAACTTTTAAAATTTGATTTAGCTTTGAATTTAAGTAATTACATTTAAGGAGGATGTTTTATGATAAAACACTCCTTTTTTTATTTCTAATAGTTTTAGCGGATACTAGCAATCTCATTGAAAATGAGATTAGTTTTTAACTCCTGTTTTGTAATAGATCAATTTGAAAGTAGCTTAAATTATCAATAAAATATAATTTTTGTTTCTTAATTCATGGTAAACTTAGAATAGATTAAAGTAATTGAAAGATAGCGAGACTTAATTATAAAAGAGTGAAAAATAATTTCATTTAAGTTAATAAAGTTAGATAATGCATTTGATGTTCAACCACCGATTAGCATCTTCTGAATTGGTATAATTTTTATCAGAGGTAAGAAGCGTTATGTTTATGGAAAGGAAAAAGTGGGTTGCACACTAAATTTAACATTAAATTAGTGTGGGAATCCCAGTACAAAAAAAAAGAAAATGAAAAATAATACAATTCCGACGAAAAATAAAAAAAGTTCAGTACGTTTACATTTAGAATTAAAAAACGAGTATCTCTCCGATGAACAAAAAAGAATACTTAGAAGATATGGAGAGACTGGTAGCGATGGCTCTATCACAAGGGACATCCTTATACCATCAGATATGCCATTACATAATCTTCATTATGCGATTCAAAAATTATTTGGTTGGGAAAACTCACATTTACGTAGTTTTTATTTACCAGATGCAGATTATGACCGGTTAACAGGTCGTACTGTTAAAGGTTGGGCCACTTTAGTAGGGGTGGTATTCCAACCACCATCTGAGGGGGAAGATGACATTTTTTGGGATGATGATTACCGTGGCGGTAGTTTTAAAATTTGGTTGCGAAAAAAATACACTGGTCCGTATTTCTATGGAGGAACAATGGAAGAACTAGATGTTGCACAACAAGACATCCAGGAGCTATTAAACCATTATAAAAATGTAAATGTTAGAGAATCACTCAGTGATTATTTTGAGCGGGTTGATGCGGGCGATCATTCAGAAATAAAATTTATTAAAACCGCACCTCTAATTGATTTAACAATCGAAGAAATGTTCACAGCCATAATATTTGAAAACAGTCCCTATTATCTATTAGAGCGATTAAAAGTTGATGAAGTTTTGGCTTACCATGATGAAACTGTAAGTTCAGATACCTTATTTCCAGTAACAAATGAGTTAATCTATAATTATGACTTTGGGGATAATTGGATTGTTAATATAACAAAGCATAAAAATTGTGATGACTTGATTAAAAGCAATTTAATTAGTCAATCTGAATTAGAAGAAGCTGAAGATATTGTGGAAGCGAAGTATAAACCAGTTTGTATCCATAAAGTGGGAATTAATGTGCTTGATGATGTAGGTGCACTGCATGGATTTGCTGATTTTTTAAAAACTATCTATGAAAGTGATAACAAAGATGAAGTAGCATTTTATCGTACATGGGCAAAGAGTCAAGGATGGAGTCCAAAGAAAATTTCCCTGAAATCTATTATTTAATCCGGATGTATCAATATTATATTGTAAAAGAGGTATAAATATGAAAGAAACGAAGCCCGAAATCGCATTGAAAGAATTAACGGTGATCTTGTTGTATCTATCTAGATTCAAAAATAAGCAACATAATCATGAAATAGTAGACTTGAGTTGGAAAGGATATGATTTTAAAGTGATTAATGAATTGGATGCAGATGATTATATCTATCAAACCAGTAGGCGCTCCAAGTCGGTGGTCATAACTGAATCAGGGATAAAGTTAGCTCAAGATCTGTTAAAGAAATATGGGATAGAAGATTGGAACGATAACACTGACTAACTCTTCTCAAGAAATTATGATATCGTGACATTTTTTTGTAAAGAGTATTTAGAACATTTCCATTTTACTTGATTGATGATTGTAGAATAGTGAGGTACGTAAATATGTGGCAATATTTATTTCAAAATCATATTTTAAAGAGAGGCCTTAATTATTTTTTAGAAAACCGAGTTCAAGATATTAATTTCACAGATGATACTATCACTGCGGTGGTTTATGGGACGCAAGCCTATCAGGTGGAAGTTATTAAAAATAATGAAGATATCGAATCGTTAGAGTGTGATTGTCCTTATGCAGAAAGTGGCAATCATTGTAAACATATGGCAGCCGTACTATTCTTTTTGGATGATAATGAAGATCTTACGATAGAAGGTTTGGATGCGTCAAATGTGTATGAATTAGTAAAAGCCACAGATATCAAGAAAGTGCAAGTATTTTTAACTGATATATTAGAATCAAATTACCGATTGTTGCAGCTTTTTAAAGAACAATTACATCAAGACACCTTACCAGAGAGCATGATATACTACAAAAGGAAAGTGGATAACGCTTTTCAAATGCACGAAGACTCTTATGATTTTATAAGTTACCGTGATACATGGGAACTGAGTTCAAAACTTACTGATATCCTCGATAATGAAATCCAAACCATGATTGATAACGAACAATATGAAAAAGCTTTTGAGCTTAGTTATTATATTGTTGATAGCCTGTTAAATAAGAGTTGGAATACATCAAGTGTAGAAATTGAATCAGTGATTATGCAAGCATTAGATGTATGGGAAACAATACTAATGGTGTGTGATGTAGAACTAAAACAAGGAATGATTGAAATTCTTATCAGTGATTTGAGTCAAACAAAAATGAATGATGCGGAATACTGGTTTGAGACTTTTGTTATCGATCATTTTGAAGAGGAAGAATTTTTAGTAGAAAAATTAAATTATTTTGACTATAAAATTGAAGAATGTAAAAAAGATCAAAGACCTCCTTATTTCAGATATAGGCTTAATCAATATATTATAAATCGACTTGAGATAATGGAAGCAATGAAGTTTAAGGACCATGAAATTGATGATTATTGTGAGAGTAACTTAGAAATTAGTATGATTCGAAAACTTTACGCAGAAATCTGTGTTAAAAGACAGGATTTTAGTAGAGCACTTGAATTATTGAGAGAAGGCAAAGAAGTTGATAAGCAATACCGCGGGCTTGTGTTTGATTATAGTAAGCGATTGAAAGAATTGTATAAAATCACAAACCAAAATCAACAATATCTTGATGAGCTATGGGAATTAGTTTTAGATGGTTACATGGTTGACTTAGGTTTATTTGAGGAGCTGAAATCAAACTATCCAATCGAAATATGGTTAGATAAAAGAGAACTAATATTTAATAAGTTATCATCAAGTAGGGACGTAGATAAATTATTTGTATTTGAGCAAATATACGATCGGTTGATTTTGTTTGTTATGAATAGTGAAGGATTATATAAATTGTTTGAGCATGAAGCAATATTAAAAGATAAATATCCAGAGCTTTTACTTGAAAAGTATGAAGCAGAATTAAATGAGCAATTAAGATATGCATCAGGTAGAAGTAATTACAGAGAAGCAGTGTCTGTTTTGCGAAGAATGATTCATTATCCAGAGGGGAGTAAAACGGTATCAAAAATTGTTGAGGGGTGGAGAATAAAGTATAAGAATCGGCCAGCTCTCATGGATGAACTGAGCAGATTATAATAATTGAAGCTTAATAAAGAAGTTCCAAACCTTTATATCCTTATTATGATGATGCTTAAAACGCTACGTTCGTTAAAGAGATCTGTATATGATATAATAAAAATTAGTTTGAAGTACAAAGAGAAGGAGTAAACATGGAATTAATTTTAGTAAAAGACTATGATGAAATGTCACAAGTAGCCTTTGATTTTATCAAGGAAGTGATTGAAGAGAAGGCTGATGCAACAATTTCAATGACCACCGGAGGAACCCCTCGAGGATTGTTTAAACTAATGGTTGATGCGATTCAAAAGGATACCTTGGACATCAGTAAAACCACCTTTTTAAACTTGGATGAATACATCGGCCCTAAAAATGACCCTTATACGGTTTATCGTTTCATGCATGATAACTTATATAATCTAATTGATAAGAAACCTGAAACAATCTTTTTAATTGATGGTGAAGGTGAAGATGTGGATGCGGAGCTAAAACGCTATGGACAAATCTTAGCTAATCATCCTCGTGATGTTCAGATACTCGGTTTAGGAACGAATGGACATATTGGAGCTAATGAACCTGGAACCCCTTTTGATTCCACGTTGTTTTTAGCCGATCATACTGAATCCACCATTCAAAGTACCATGGCAGGATTTAATATTACACGCGAACAGGCTCCAACTCAGATGATTACTTTAGGTTTCTGTGAGATATTAGAAGCAGAACATGTCATCTTGATGGTTTCAGGAGTGTCTAAGGCAGAAGCCCTTAAGCATGTCTTAGAAGGTGAGATTAGTGAAGCTTGGCCAGCATCCTATCTAAAAGATAAAGAGAATGTGATTATTATTGCGGATGAAGCTGCCGCTTCAAAGCTTAATTTGAAATAACATATAGGATAAACCCCACCACCGTGGGGTTTAGTTATTCTAAGACCAGAATCAAACTAATTATGTAAATATTTTCATAAATTGGTAATTTATGAAAAACACACCTTGATTTTCACACAGTTTTCATATACAATTATTTTCATATCAATGAGGAGGATATTATGAAAAAGATTGTCGGGGTGATTGTGTCATTGTTAGCATTAACAATGGCAGTAACAGGATGCTCAAAGTCAAGTGACAAGATTAAAATTGGTCTTAACTTTGAACTATCCGGAGAAGTATCAAGTTATGGTGAAGCTGAAGTTCTAGGGATTGAACTTGCGATTGAACAAGTCAATGCTGCGGGTGGAATTGATGGCAAACTAATTGAATTAGTTAAACGGGATAATAAATCAGATGATGTTGAAACCAAAAGTATTGCGACTTATCTTGCAACCCAAGAAAAAGTCAGTGTAATTTTAGGTGCCGCAACCTCTGGATTAACAAAAACTCAGGTTCCAGTTGTGAATCAATATGAAGTACCGCTTATCTCACCATCTGCAACCGCAGATGATATTACCAATGATGGTGTCAATGTTGAACCATATGTTTATCGGGTAAGTTTTATTGATTCTTTCCAAGGAATCACAATGGCTAACTTTGCCAGTGATAATTTAGGAAAAAGTAAAGCGGTTATTTTAGGTGACCAATCTTCAGATTATGCAAAAGGATTGGCTGAAACCTTCAATGAACAATTTAAGAAAAATGGAGGCACCATTGTCTCTCATGAAGCTTATGTTAAAGGGGAGAAAGATTTTAACAGTGTATTAACCTTAATTGCACAAAAAGATTTTGATGTCCTTTTTATTCCTGGTTATTATGAAGAAGTTGGATTAATCATCAAACAGGCACGTGAATTAGGAATTAAAGTTCCAATTATTGGTGGTGATGGATTTGATTCACCAGTACTCTTTAATTTAGCGGGACCTGCAGCACTGTATGATATTTATTATTCACAAGCTTATTCTTCGATTGATCAAGATCCAATCGTCGTTAAATTCTTAAAAGACTTTGAAGACAAATATAAAGTTGAACCGAATGCGTTTAGTGCCTTAGGTTATGATACGGCTATGTTAGCGGTTGATGCGATTAAACGGGCTGGAAGTACTGATCCAAAAGCGATTAATGAAGCACTTGCTAATACCAAGAATTTTGAAGGTGTCACTGGAAACATTCAAATTGATGAGTGGCATAATGCCATTAAATCGGCAGCGGTATTAGAAATTCAAGATGGTAAGATTGTTAACTCAATAAGAGTTAATCCATAATCAATGAAAGGGTGAAAGCATACTTTCACCCTTTTTTATAATAGGGAGTTATATGGTTCAAATTATTCAACAATTTCTCAATGGTATGTCACTTGGAAGTATTTATGCCTTAGTGGCCTTAGGATATACCATGGTTTATGGCATCATCAAATTAATCAACTTCGCTCATGGTGAAATGTATATGATAGGAGCGTTTTTCTCCTTTTATCTCATCACCATTTTCAAATTGCCTTTCTTTGTGGCTTTATTAATTTCGATGATTCTGGTTGCGATCTTAGGTTTCTTTATTGAACGGGTTGCTTATAAACCATTGCGTAATGCGACTCGTATCGCAGCCTTGATAACCGCAATCGGAGTATCCTTTTTAATGCAATATACCACCATGTTTTTGGTTGGAGCGGATACAAAGGTGTTTCCAGAAGCGTTTATCAATAAAAACTACTACATCTTTTCTATTAAAATCTCTTTTGAGCAAATCTTAATCTTTGTGATCACCGCGATTTTAATGGTCTCTTTACAAGCTTTGGTTAATAAAACTCGTATTGGTCGTTCCATGCGGGCGGTATCGACTGATAAAGAAGCTGCAGCCTTAATGGGCATCGATGTGGATAAAACCATTGCCTTAACATTTGCTTTAGGGGCTGCCCTTGCGGCAGCTGCTGGGACTTTAGTTGGTATGTACTACAATACCATTTCACCTTTAATGGGCGTCACTCCGGGACTTAAAGCCTTTGTGGCTGCGGTTTTTGGTGGTATCGGTCATATTAAAGGTGCCATGTTGGGTGGCTTTATGATTGGTTTAATTGAAACCCTCGTTGTTGGAGCGGGGTATTCACTGATGAAAGATGCCATCGTTTTCTTTGTCTTAATCTTAGTCTTAATAATTAAGCCTTCAGGCTTACTTGGTAAAGGAGGACGTGAGAAAGTATGAAGCAAATTATTTCGCGTTTCCATTTATCAAAGATTATCTTGGTAGTCGCAGTCTATGTAATTGTTGCCCTATTAATTAATATTGGGGTTATAAATGCCTACTATCAAATTACCTTGGTTCAAATTGGAATCACACTTATCGGAGCCTTAGGCCTTAACATGATACTAGGCTTATCAGGTCAGTTTTCCCTCGGGCATGCGGGCTTTATGGCGATTGGTGCTTATAGCACCGGCATTATAACCTTAATGATCCCGAATATGTGGGGTTGGGTCCTTGGTTTGTTGGTTGGCATCTTAATCACAAGTCTAGTGGGATTAGTCATTGCGGTTCCTACCTTACGTTTAAAAGGTGACTATTTAGCGATCGCGACCTTAGGTACCGGTGAAATTATTCGGATTGTCCTGCTTAACCTTAAGATTACCAATGGTGCCGCCGGTTTAAGTGCCGTCCCAATATTAACCAACTGGACACTCTTATATATCTTTATTGTGATTGCGATTCTATTTATCGCTCATATTAAATACAGTCGTTTTGGTCGAGCCGCTCTTAGTATTAAGGATGATGAAATTGCAGCCGAAGCGATGGGAATTCAAGTTACTAAAATCAAGGTTATGATCTTTATTTTTGGGGCCATCTTCGCAAGTGTTGCGGGAGCTTTGTATGCTTCTTTCTTCTATGTGATTCGACCAGAATCATTTGGGATTTCTAAATCCATCGACTTTTTAATGGTGGTAGTTTTAGGTGGTATGGGTTCCATTAGTGGTACCATTGCGGCAGCGATTGTCATGGGTTTACTCACCATCCTGCTTCAATCACTTGCACAAGTGCGCATGATTGTTTATGCCTTGGTCTTGATTGTGCTTATGATTTATCGTCCTCAAGGAATCTTTGGTTCCCGTGAATTGGTCATGAAAAATATGTTTAAAAGAAAGGTGAAAGCTCATGGAAATACTACGGATTGAAAATGTAAGTCGAGTCTTTGGTGGAATTGTGGCCGTAGCGGATGCGAGTCTTTCTATCTACAAAGGACAATTCATGGGTATTATCGGACCCAATGGGGCTGGTAAAACCACTCTCTTTAACTGCATCACTGGCATGTATGGACTTAGCCATGGCAATATCACTTTACGTGTTAATGGTGAATTCAAACAAATTGGGAATGAGAATCCATCTAAGATTGCCCAATATGGGATTGCGCGAACCTTCCAGAATATTCGTTTATTTGAAGAGATGACGGTACTCGATAATATTAAAAGTGCCATGTATCATCAACATCCTTATGGCATTTTCTCAACCTTTTTTAGAAGTAAAAAATTCAGAAGGAATGAATCATTAATTCATAAAAAAGCTAAGATGTGGTTATCAGAAGTTGATCTACTTGAAAAGCGAGATGTTTTAGCCAATCAATTATCTTATGGTGAACAACGTCGCATTGAAATAGCCCGAGCTTTAGCGACCGGAGCCAAGATTCTCTTTTTAGATGAACCAGCTGCCGGTATGAACGAACAAGAAACCAATAACCTGATTGATTTTATTCGTCATATTCATAAGAAGTATGATTTAACCATTGTTTTAATTGAACATGATATGCGCTTAGTTATGGGTCTATGTGATCAGATTGTGGTTCTAGACCGCGGTATTTGTATCGCTTCAGGAAGCCCTAAACAAATTCAAAACAACCCAGCGGTGATTGCCGCCTACCTAGGAGAGGAGCTTAATAATGCTGAAAATTGATCAACTCTATGTCTCCTATGGTTACATTGAAGCTATTAAAGGAATTTCCCTACACATTAATCAAGGAGAGATTGTGACTTTAATTGGTGCCAATGGGGCGGGTAAATCAACCTTGCTTAAATCCATATCCAATCTAATGCCTATTAAATCTGGAAGTATTCAATTTGAAGGGACTGATATCTCCAATGTGAATCCAACCAAAGTGGTGTCACTGGGTATAACGCATGTACCAGAAGGACGTCGGGTTTTTAAAGAGATGAATGTTGAGGAGAATTTGCTCTTAGGCGCCTTTCTAAGACGTGATAATGAAATTTATAGCGATTTAGAAGATATCTATGAACGGTTTTCTATTTTAAAACAGCGTAAGCATCAGCTATCCGCTAACTTATCCGGTGGTGAACAACAAATGCTTGCGATTGGACGCGCCTTGATGGCACGCCCTAAAATGCTTCTATTGGATGAACCAAGTATGGGTTTAGCTCCTATGCTAGTCCGAGAAATCTTCGATATCATTCAACAGATTAATGAAGAGGGAACGACGGTACTTCTGGTTGAACAGAATGCCAAAATGGCGCTATCCATTGCCCATCGTGGATATGTGATTGAAACCGGTAAGGTCATGTTAAGTGGAACAAGTGAAGAACTCTCTAAGAGTGAGGAAGTTGTTAAACTTTATTTAGGAGGTTAAAACAAGGAGTTGCTCCTTGTTTTCTTTATGAAGCGGGGTTTGTTATAATGAGCCATAGTGAAGGAAGTGAGAATGTGATTTTATTTATATCGGATTATGATGGAACTTTACATATTGATGGAGAAGTAGATCAAGAGACTATGGATGCAATTGATAGATTTAGGGCGCAGGGTAATCTGTTTGCGATCGCAACCGGTCGTTCAATTAATTCGATTCAACACCAAATCGATGAGTATCAGATCCCAGTTGATTTTATAATTGGTGATAATGGGGCGATTGCTATGGATGAAAACCAAAATGAAATCTACCGTCACTGGATGGACTTTGAAACGGTGAGTGCCATTATTGATTTAATTCCGATGGATCAACTCCTTTATTATGGAGTCAGTGATGGTATCAAAGTGGGATTACATGATGAAGATAATAATCGTTTGGGTAATGATGCAACTTTTGTGCCGATCAATGATGTCATGATGCATGAAAAATCAATTGGTTTATTTGTGAAACTTGATAGTGAAGTTCATGCTCTTGAATTTGCTAGTCTTTTAAATGACCGCTTTAAAGATGAAATCAGAGCCTACACGTGGCGGCAATATGTCGACATTCTAAATTGTGGAGTTACTAAAAATTCTGGGATTATTGAATATAAAGAAGCTAAGAACTTAGATTTTGAAACCTATGTCATTGGGGATTCCTTTAATGATATTCCCATGATTAGAGGTTTCAATGGATTTGC
>CAYXES010000037.1:0-10465 GCA_964464075.1 uncultured Erysipelothrix sp.
TAAAAACTGACTTAACTTTTAGAATTGACATGCCTAATTTTGACTAGTGATTATGATTGCAAAGTCAATTTGGCTATGATAAACTTAATAAGCACTTACTTTGGGCTAGATGGCTCAAGGCGGAAGGAGATAAACAATGAAAAAAGGAATTCATCCAGAATTAATAAAAACAACGGTGACATGCAGTGCCTGTGGTAATGAATTTGAATCACTATCAACTAAAAAAGATATTAAGATTGATACCTGTTCAAATTGCCATCCATTCTTTACTGGTAAACAACGGTTTGCACAAGCACAAGGTCGAGTTGAGAAATTTAACCGAAAATATGGAATTAAATAAGGGTAACCCCTTATTTTTTTCTAGTAAATAATATAAAATGACATAGAGGTGAAGGTAATGATGTATCATAGTTATCGCCCTGGTTTTATCGAAGTGATTTCAGGGTGTATGTTTGCAGGGAAAACGGAAGAATTAATCCGTCGCATTAATGTGTTGTCCTTTGGGAAATTGAATATTTTGGCCTTTAAACCAGCGATTGATGATCGTTACGATAGTCATAAGATGGTTTCCCATGCGGGTTCTAGTATTGATTCCATCGTCGTTTCAGAAGCTAAAGAAATCCTTGATTATGTTACTGATGAAGTGGATGTGGTCGCTATTGATGAGGTTCAGTTCTTTGATGAAGATATCTTAAGAGTAACTGAACATTTAGCGCTTTTAGGTAAGCGGGTCATGGTAGCGGGCTTGGATACCAACTTTAGAGGTGAACCTTTTGGGGTGATGCCAATGTTGATGACAACCGCTGAGTTTGTTACCAAACTCACAGCCATGTGCACCCAATGTGGGGCACCCGCGACCCGTACGCAACGCTTGGTTAATAAGGAACCAGCGTCTTATCATGATCCAATTATCTTGGTCGGAGCGAGTGAAAGCTATGAAGCACGCTGCCGTCACTGTCATGAAGTTAAAGATAAACCGAAGCTGTAAATGACTAAAAAGTTAAATTTACATGCATACATCGCACCGCGATCCTTTTATAAAAAAGTAGGCTTTGTTGCCTTACCAGTCATTATTCAACAATTACTCAATAATATGATGGGGGTTGTGGATTCCATTATGGTATCCTCAATCAATCAAGTGAGTTCGGTGGGGACCGCCTTACAAATTGAAATGTTTGTATTAACCATTGTTTATGGGGTGGCTGGGGGTGCTTCGATTTATATTGCCCAATATTTTGGGGCGAAGGATAAAGAGGGTCAACAGAAAGCCTTTGGCTTTGGGATGAGTTTATCCTTGTTGATTACCTTAGCTTTCTTTATTTTTGCGATTTATTTTGATGAACAAATTATTCGTTTCTTTATTAAAGATCCTTATGTGGTTGAAAATGGGGTTCGATACTTAAAGATTGTTAAGTATTCTTACTTTCCCTTTGCCATGCTTATTCTTTTTTCCCATGCTTATCGCTCCATACTAAAGACGAAGATTCCGATGATTGTGGGAGTTGTGTCGATGGCCCTCAATATCTTCTTTAACTATGTCTTAATCTTTGGTCATTTTGGCTTTAAAGCCATGGGAATTGAAGGGGCTGCTTATGGAACCTTAATCGCAAAGGTGATTGGTGCGCTTATGTATTTTGGCTTTGCTTTAAGAGCGCATGAGCCTTTTATGGGCTCTCTCAAGTCCATGTTTGTGATTGAGAAACAACGGTTTGTGATGATGTTTCAAAGAACCTGGCCCTTGATTGTCAATGAGTTTTTCTTTAGTTTAGGTCAAGCTCTCTTTATTCGTTTCTATGGTCACTTAGGAACCCAATCCATGGATAGTTACTATGTGGCCCATAAACTATCACAGATGTTTATGTTTGTGGTGATGGGCGTCAATGCTGCCACTGCCGCCATTTTAGGAACGGATTTAGGTAAGGGTGATCTTGATCAGGCAAAGATGAATGCCCGCTACTTTGTGGGCTTAGGGGGCGTGATTTCCATCATTATGATGGCAATTATTGTGGTGAGTGCTCCTAATCTAGTGAGCTTATACCAACTGGATAACCAGGTGGTAATTGATAATGCTATCTTAATTGTGAGATTCTTAGCGCTCCGTTTAGGCTTTAGAATGTTTAATGTCATGATTTTCTCTTCCTTAAGAGCCGGTGGTGACTCTAACTTCTTAACCTTTGTGGATGCTGGTATCTTATGGTTGGTTGGGGTGCCCTTAGCTTATACCTTGGTGTATATTGTGGGGTTAAAAAGCTTACCCATTATTTTATTAATAGTACAAAGTGAACAATTAGTTCGATTAATTATTGGTTCGATTCGGGTTAAACAAGGCGTTTGGCTGAAGAATTTGACCCATGATTTAGCATAGGAGGTTATATGGAAGCAATGTTGAAAAAGGGACAACGTTATCTTGAACGTTTTGATGCCCTTGATGAACAATTAATGGATGAGAATATTGTGAAAGATCCCAAGCGCATGGCTGCTTTGGCTAAAGAGCAAGCGTCCATTAGTGAAGTGGTTGAAACGTTTAAGCACTATCAAGAATTAAATAGTCAGTATGAAGATGCTCAGGCCTTACTTGAGGAAAGTGATCCTGAGATTGTGGAGATGGCAGAACTTGAAATTGAAGATCTACAAGGTCAACTGGAAGCTTTAGCAAGTAAGCTAGAGATTTTGATGTTACCTAAAGATCCCGATGATGATAAAAACGTCATCATGGAGATTCGGGGTGCTGCAGGTGGTGATGAAGGTAATATCTTTGCGGGTGATTTATTTAGAATGTATAGTCGTTTTGCGGAACTCATGGACTGGAAACTTGAAATTCTAGAAGCCAATGAAGCGGAAGCGGGTGGATATACCTTGATTTCCTTTTTAGTAAAAGGAAATCAAGTCTATCATTATCTGAAGTTTGAATCCGGAGCACATCGGGTGCAACGGGTTCCTAAAACTGAAACCCAAGGTCGGGTTCATACCTCAACCGCAACGGTCTTAGCGATGGCGGAAGCTCAAGAGGAAGACGTTGAAATTAGTAATGATGAATTAACCATTGAAACCCATCGTTCTTCCGGAGCCGGGGGACAGCACGTTAATAAGACTGACTCCGCGGTACGGATTACCCATATCCCAACGGGGATTACGGTGAATGTTCAAGATGGTCGTTCCCAACATGCCAACAAGGATATGGCCATGAAGATTATTCGAGCACGGGTTTATGAGCATTACCAAGAGAAGTTAGAAGCTGAGATTGGTGAAGAGCGTCGTTCTAAGATTGGTCGGGGAGATCGTTCTGAGAAAATTAGAACCTATAACTACCCACAAAATCGGGTCACTGATCATCGAATTGGTTTAACCTTAGTTCAGCTTGATCGGATTGTGGATGGTCGGATGAATGATATCTTTGAGGCCCTTTTAAGTTGGGAACAACAGAAGAAATTGGAAGCACCCCTTGATGATAACGCCTAGAGCTTTATTAAATGAGAATAAACAAACAATCACAGATGAAATCATGGTGTCTTTATTAAGACGCCTTCTTTTTGAGATGCTTGATCATCAGGGGATGGATCTTTATCATGATATGGATCACCAGCTAGCTGAAACATTTGTGGTTGAGTATACAAACAATAAAGCTAGGATTCTTAAAGATGAACCTTTAGGTTATGTTTTAGGTTATGAATGGTTTTATGGCTTGAAGCTGAAGGTCAATGATGCGGTATTAATACCGCGTAGTGAAACTGAGGAGTTAGCAGGCTATCTAAGTGCCGATATTTATGACTACTTTGAGGGTCAAGCGAAGGTGGTCGATATTGGAACTGGCTCCGGAGCTTTGGCGTGTGCATTAAAGAGTGATTTTGAGAGTTTGGATGTGGTGGGAACCGATATTAGTGAAGATGCGCTTGTGGTTGCACAGGAAAATGCGAAATTGAATGACTTGGACATTAAATTTTACCAAGGTGATATGGCTGAGCCTTTGATACGTGCTCAAGCTAAGTTTGATGTGGTGGTGTGTAATCCACCCTATATTAAAAGGGATGAGTTGATTGAAGCTTCGGTTAAGGATTACGAGCCCCATTTAGCTTTATTTGGGGGTGTGGATGGTTTAAACTTCTATCGAAAACTACTGGATCAATTGCCTTATATCCTTAATGAAAAAGCGATTGTGGCTTTTGAGATTGGATATGATCAAAAAGATGCTTTGATTCAAGAGATTAGAATGCGCTTTGAAGATGTGCATATCATGAGTCGGCAAGATATTAATCAAAAAGATCGGATGATCTTTATGTATTTTAAGATTAAACCGACGCATGTTTCATAGCATTAGCCTAAGAGAATGACCTTTAAATATGATAAAATAGGTGTGGTATAAGGAGGATAGCATGGATACAAAAATCTATAAAAAAGATGAACTTATGCAGGTCGCAGAGACCTTAAAAGCAGGTGGATTGGTGGTTTTCCCAACTGATACGGTTTATGGCTTGGCGGCCTTAGCGAATCACGTTGATGCGGTCAAGCAGTTAAAAACCCTTAAACACCGGGATGAAGCAAAACCCTTAGCCATGATGGTATCCTCAATCGATCAGATTGAATCGATCGCAGCCTTGAATATTCGTGATCGTAAAATTATAACCCGTTGGATGCCTGGAGCCTTAACGGTTGTCTTTAATAAGAAAGAAACTTACCTTGATGATCAACAGAAAGAGTATGCCACCATTGGGGTACGTATGCCGCATGATGACTTTGTCTTAGAGTTGATTAATGAGGTGGGACCCCTACTGGTTTCTAGTGCCAATGTTGCGGATGAAGCAGTGGTAAGTAACTTTGAAGAAGCTTATTTAACCTTTAATGGGAAAGTTGATGCGATTGTGGTGGGCTTAAATAAGAGTAAAAGTGCTTCTACCGTATTGGATGCCAGTGGCAAGGAACTTAAGATTTTACGAGAGGGTGAGATTAGCTTGGGTGAAATCAAGCATGACCTGTTGGAATATTTACCACTAACAATCGCGGTGGCGACCGATCATGGTGGCTTTGAGATGAAAGAAAAACTCAAAGGCTATCTTGAGAAGTGGGGCTATGAAGTGATGGATTTTGGTGCTTTTGATCCTGATAGTGTGGATTATCCCGATACGGTTTATCCAGCGGCTAAAGCGGTCGCATCCAAAGATGCGGACTTAGGGATTGTCTTATGTGGTACCGGTATTGGTGCTTCCATTACCGCCAACAAAGTTAAAGGCATTCGTTGTGCCTTAATAAATGATGTAGCCTTAGCGCAAGTAACCCGTGAACACAACGATAGTAATGTCTTAGCTATGGGTGGTCGGGTGATTGATGAAGAAACTATGGTTCAAATCGTTTCCCGTTGGTTGACAACCCCATTTTCAAATGATGAGCGCCATCAACGTCGGATTGATAAAATTAGTAAGATTGAGGAAGTGGAAATAGATGAGTGGCAGTAAAGTATTTTCCATCATTGAAAAAGAAGCGCAGCGGCAAAGATCAACCATTGAGTTGATTGCTTCTGAGAACTTTGTCAGTGATGCGATTTTAAAAGCAACGGGCTCCATTTTAACTAATAAATACGCTGAAGGATATCCAGGGAAGCGTTATTATGGTGGATGTGAGCATGTGGATGAAATAGAAGTTTTAGCGATTGATTATGCCAAGCGTCTTTTTCAGGCTGAACATGCCAATGTGCAACCTCATTCAGGTTCAAGTGCCAATATGGCAGTCTATATGAGTGTTTTAAAACCCAACGATGTGGTTTTAGCAATGAACCTCAAGGCTGGCGGTCACTTGACGCACGGTCATCGTTTAAGTTTTTCTGGGAATCTTTATCAATTTGTCCACTATGGGGTTGATAAGATTACTCAGCAAATTGATTATGATGAGGTGGCACGCTTAGCTAAAAAACATCAACCCAAGTTGATTGTGGCCGGCGCAAGTGCTTATCCCCGCATTATTGATTTTAAACGTTTCAAAGAAATTGCGGATTCAGTGGATGCTTATTTAATGGCTGATATCGCCCATATTTCCGGTTTAATTGCGGCAGGCCACCATCCTTCGCCGGTTCCCTATGCGGATTTTGTGACGACTACGACGCATAAAACCATGCGGGGGCCCCGAGGTGGATTAGTTTTATCCAAGGCCAAGCATGCCAAGGCATTGGATCGAAGTGTTTTTCCTGGGATCCAGGGCGGTCCTTTGATGCATGTGATTGCGGCCAAGGCAATTTGTTTTGAAGAGGCGTTGTCGCCTGACTTTAAAACTTACCAAGCGGCTGTGATCGCCAATGCGCAGGCCATGGCCCAAACCTTTATGGAACATAAGGTACCGGTGATTAGTGGGGGTACTGATAATCATTTACTGATGATTGATGTTTATAAGGGATTTAATTTGACCGGTAAAGAAGCGCAAGCGATCTTAGAATCGGTTCATATTACAACCAATAAGAATTCAATTCCTTTTGATGAGTTATCACCCATGGTAACCAGTGGGATTCGCTTAGGCAGTGCCGCGATGACAACTTTAGGTTATGGGGTTGATGAGTTTAAACAGATTGCCTTATGGATTATTCAGGCTTTACAAAATCAAGATAATTTGGATTCATTAAGACAAACAATTGAAAAATTTATACAAGAAAGAAATTAAGGAGAGCCCATGTTACATGTATTAGATCATCCGCTTATTACGCATAAGCTAACGCAAATGCGCAATAAGGAAACAGGAACCAAAGATTTTCGCCAGAATTTAGATGAGGTTGCGGGCCTTATGGCTTATGAGATTTCCCGTGATATTCCCTTAAGAGAAGTGACCATTGATACCCCAATGGGGCCTTGTGATACCTTTGAATTGGCCAAGAGTGTGGTATTAATCCCGATTCTTAGAGCTGGTTTAGGGATGGTCGATGGGATTTTAGATTTAATCCCAACCGCAAAAGTAGGACATGTGGGTTTATACCGGGATGAAGAGACCCTTGAACCCCATGAGTATTACGCAAAATTTCCTAAGAATATGGCAGAGGCCGTTACCATGGTACTTGATCCCATGCTTGCGACCGGTGGATCGGCGAGCGCAACCATTTCTTTACTTAAGAAAAGGGGTTGTAAAAGCATTAAGTTAGTTTGCCTAGTTGGAGCACCTGAAGGAGTGGCTCGGGTTGAAGCTGATCATCCGGATGTGGATATTTATTTAGCCTCTTTAGATGAGAAACTCAATGAAGTAGGTTACATCGTTCCAGGATTAGGAGATGCCGGCGACCGTATATTTGGAACGAAGTAAATGAAAAGCGCCCTCATCAAAGCATTAGAATTAGGCTTTGTGATTGCTTTTAGTGTTGGTGGATTTACCTTTCTAGGGTATTTTTTAGATCAATACTTAAATACCAGTCCTATTTTTACGATGATTGGGGTGATTTTTGGGGTGGTTAATGCTTTTTATTATTTGTATCGTTGGGCTAAACCATGAAAAAAGATTATATTCAACAACTTCAAATTCGTGCTTTTAGTCTTGGCTGCATCATTGCCCTTATTTTGGGATTGTGGCAACTGAAGTTTGGATTAGGACTTTTACTTGGCTTAATTATCAGTCAAATTAACTTTTTGATTCGTCAAAATTATGTGGATGAATTGTTATTTAGAGGGAGCTTTGCGCTGTCTTTATTTATGTTTAACACTATGTTAAACTATGGGTTGATGATTCTAGCGTTTACAATCGCCGTTATCTGGCCTCAGTACTTTAGTATATATATGGTTGGGCTAGGGCTACTTGTGTTAAAATTAGTACTGTATTTAAGTGAAGTGAAGTCTAAAAAGAAAGGGAGTAGGCCATGATCGGAGCTATTCAATTGCGAATTCAAGCGGAAGTTATTTCGATTCTCATTGTGAGCGTTATTATTATTGCGCTGGTTTTAGTTATGTATCAGAGTGTTAAAAAGGCTGATCCTTATCAGAAACCACAAGGCTTAGCGCTAGTGGCGATTATGATTGTCGAATCACTTAATAAGTTGACTAAAGATAATGTGAAGGATAAAAGTGCCCCAAAATATGCACCCTATATTGGGGTTTTGGCCTTTTATATCTTATTAAGTAATATTATCGGTTTGCTGGGGATTACCCAACCAACTAAAAACTTTAGTGTGACCTTAACCTTAGCCTTGATAACTTTCATCTTAATACAACGTGCTAGTATTAAACATAATGGCATCGGTAGTTATATCAAGGGTTTCTTTGATCCCCATCCCTTATTCTTTATTATGAACTTCTTTGGGACGGTGGCACCCATTGTTTCAATGTCAGTACGTTTATTTGGGAATATAACCAGTGGTTCAATCATTCTCTTATTGGTTTATGGCTTTACGGCTTATATTTCAAGCTTTATTCCAATCATTGGTCAAATTAACCTAATTGGTCCCTTTATTGCACCTTTCTTACACTTCTATTTTGATTTGTTTGTGGGGGCGATACAAATGTTTATCTTTATTTCATTAACAACCGTGTTTATTGGCAATGAACTTGCCTAAGATAGAAAAGGAGAATTAATATGGATTTAGCGAGAGGATTAGTCGCAATTGGTGCAGGTATCGCAATGCTTGCTGGTATGATGACCGGACTTGGTCAAGGTTATTCAGCCGGTAAAGCTGTTGAAGCGGTAGGTAGAAACCCAGAAGCTGAAGATAAAATTCGTTCAATGTTGATTATCGGATCAGCTATTGCTGAGACAGCTGCTATTTATGGGATGCTGATTGCGTTTATTTTAATATTCGTTTTTAAATAAGATGAGGAGATGATGGATCGATGTTTGATATTGATATTCTTGGTAGTTTAATTCCTGATCCTATCACAATGATTGCCCAATTAATGGCAACCGGTGTTTTACTGCTTGTGATTAAGAAGTATTTGTGGGTACCGGTTACCAATTTCTTAGAGAAACGGGCTGATATTGCCCAGCAAAGTCTGGATGATGCTTTTAGTGCACAAGCTGATGCTCAGGCAAAGCAAAGTGAAGCGCATGCCCAGTTGCAAGAAGCTTCCAGTAAAGCCCAGGCCATTATTCAGCGTTCGGAAGTGGAAGCTAAAAAGATTAAAGAAGAACTTTTAAGTGAAGCCCGCCAACAAGCTCAACAACGACTTGAGCTGGCGAGCCAACAAATTGACTTGCAAGTTAAAGAGATGCAGGACAATATTCATAAGGAAATTGTCGAAGTCGCCTTTTTAGCGAGTGAGCGTTTGATGCATGATAAAATTGATGAAGAATTTGATCGTAAGGCGATCGAAGCCTTTGTGAAGGATGTTAAGCATTCATGAAGAAAGTCGCTAATCGTTATGCGGTCGCTCTTTTTGAGTTAGCTTTAGAAGAAGCTAAACTGGATGAGTACGCACAACAATTATCCTTTCTTAGAAAGGTGTTTGATGATCAGGAAGTGTTAGCTTTTTTAACGGCTTTAAAAATTCAAGCCAAGGTTAAAAAAGAATTGATTAAAAACATCTTAGATAAACAAGTTGATCGGCACCTTGTTTCTTTTATCATGATTCTCATTGATAAAAGAAGAATTAGCCTGGTTAAAGTAATCATTGATGAATTTCATTCATTAGTTAACCAACATTACAATATTGAAGAAGGAATCGTTTATTCCATTCGACCTTTAAGTGATATGGAACATCAGGACATTGAAGCGGCCATCTCAACCATGTTAGAAAGCACGGTGGTGCTTAAGAATTATCTTAATCCCCATTTAATCTCTGGGATTAAGGTGGTTGTGAATGATGTGGTGATTGATGGTTCCATGCAGGCCAAGATGGCCCAATTAAAAGCAGAGTTATTGAAGGAGAGCAGGTGATGATATGCAATTAAGACCGGAAGAAATTAGTTCTTTAATTAAAGATCAAATAAAGCATTATGAGAGTGAACTACAGGTTGATGATGTCGGTTATGTTTTAAGTGTTGGTGATGGTATTGCCTTATTGCATGGGTTAAATAATGCCATGGCTGGCGAATTGTTAATGTTCCCCCATGATGTGGTTGGAATGGTTTTAAACTTGGAAGAAGATCATGTGGGTGCGGTTTTAATTGGATCGGATGTTCTCATTAAAGAAGGCGATGAAGTTAAACGTACTGGCCGGATCGTTGAGGTTAAGGTTGGTGATGCCCTTTTAGGACGGGTTGTGAATGCATTAGGTCAACCAATTGATGGTTTAGGTGAAATCGTTAGTGATAAAACCCGACCCGTAGAGCGGGTAGCCCCTGGGGTTATGACCCGTAAATCAGTGGATCAGCCGGTTCAAACCGGGCTTAAGATTATTGACTCTATGATTCCCATTGGTCGGGGTCAACGGGAGTTAATCATTGGAGACCGTGAAACCGGTAAGACGGCGATTGCGGTAGACACCATTATTAATCAAAAAGGCCAAGATATGTATTGTATCTATGTCGCGATTGGACAAAAGGCATCTACGGTTGCTCAAATTGTGGATAAATT
>CAYXES010000038.1:0-4420 GCA_964464075.1 uncultured Erysipelothrix sp.
TAACGCAAGGTTGGCTCAATTATGACATTACCTTTAACTGGAGCCCGAATGCTTATGTGCTACTAGGTTTTGTATTCTTAGAAATTATTATTTTAACGGTTGAATCCATCTTTATGCTTGCGACTGCTAAAGAAGGACGCAAAAGAAAACTACTTTTCACAGTAGTTCTCGCTAATTTTATTAGTATGTTTCTAGGTGGTTATCTCTTACTTGAGTTTCCACTCTAATTATTTAATCTTACAGACGCCACTTTCAATCTCACGCTTGGTCCACCATAATCCAATTAGAATTAAGAGTAAAGAGATTAATTTATAAGGCAAACCAGCGAGTGGTAGCGCCATAACGGAAAAGGCAATACCGATTGAGGCAAAAAAAGTAATCACACAGGAAGTACAACCATAGGTTAATACCCCAAACAAGACGGATAGAAATCCGAGATTGGAGGATTTGGTTTCACTTCCTTTTAAATTGACATTAATGGTTGATAAGGAAAGCATCAAGGCGGTTAAAGAAGCCATGATGATATTTAGAAGTACATTGATAATGACTAAATAGCTTCCAAATTGTTGACTCATTTGACCATAAGACATATTGAATGAATCCAGTAGAAAGTAGATTCCAACAAAAAAGGCAAAGAAAAAGATTGCCCATAATGTGTATTTTTTCGTTTTTAGTAGAGAAAGTGCTTGTTCAAACATAAAATTTACCTCGAATGAAGTGTATCATATGCTCTAAGTGCTTGAAACTCAAATGCTTATTACCTAGTTACTGCCTTGATAAAAGGTTTCTTTGAGTTGGTGGGCGGGTTGATAATCGTGCTCGAGGGCTTGATTAAGATAACTTAGGCCTTTATCGATATCCTTAATCCCATAGTGATCAAAGAGGTGAGCTTCCGCTAAAATGGTTTGGGCGATAGGATTGTCTTGTTGGGCATAATAATAGGCGAGCCCTAAAGCCAGCATCGGTAATTGATGGCGATAACGAAAATAATCGATTAAATGTTCAACATCTTGATATTTCTCAATGCGATCAACTTGTAACAGTTCAATGCAATCGACAAGATCTTCATCACTCAGATGATCTAAAGGGGATAAGGACAAGCTAATATTAATTAAGTCAATTGCTTTGGTTAAATTATCATACTCATCATCTTCAAAGATATCCTGATAATAATCCGCAAGTTCAAAAGCAGCTAAGAGATTGTAGCTGGTCGCTAAGAAAGAGAATTGGGTGCGAATAATTTCTTCATTCTGAGGATGTGATACAAGGCCTAATTCAAGTAGCTCGATGGCTTTTTGGGTGCGGTCATGGAAGTGTAAAAAACTAGCTGACTTAATATAATTCACAGCTGGTTGATCTTGGTTTGTGAACTTCTTAAAAATTTCTGCTTCTTTTTCTAATAAATAAGGGGATAGTATTTTCATAATTACCTCATAGGTATTGTAATGGGTTGTGGTTGATATTGTAAGGCTTTCTTACCATTTTTCATACTTTCTTCATAATATGGGAATAATCAACTATGTTTTCCACAAATAAGTGAAAATTGTATGAAGAGTTGCGACTGATTTATTTTGAAATCATGATATTATATGAAAGAGAATGTTGAGGAATGCCATGAATAAATTTAAAAAAGCCTATGATTATTTTGTTGAAACTCTATCAGCCATGTCGATTGGTTTGTTTTCAACTTTAATTATTGGGGTTATTATTGAAAATATTGGTTTATTACTTGGATTAAATGCTAGCTTAAGTTCAGTTAGTGAATTATTTATTACGGTTGCCCAACATGCGAAAAGCATGGTTGGTCCTGCAATTGTGGTTGCGATGGCGCATCGCAATGGAAAACCTTTATTGGTGATTGCCGCTGGTGTCGTTGTAGGTTTGTTCTCCTACCAAATTGGTGGTCCAATCAGTGCGTATCTATCAGGGATTATTGCCATTGAAGCTGGCGATTTGATTTCTAAGAATAATCCTCTGCGTATTATCCTTATTCCATTTGTAGTTATTTTCTCAGGTTATCTCATTAGTATTACCTTAGGAAAATATGCGGGCTTAATTATGAATCTCTTGGGTGTTATTATTAATGAAGCAACCATGACGCATCCATTCTTTATGAGTATGATTATTTCAGGCATTATGGGGGTTTTACTCACATCACCTTTATCCAGTGCCGCCTTAGCCATCATGCTGCAGCTAAGTGGGTTAGCGGCGGGTGCCGCAACCGTGGGCTGTTGTGTGCATATGGTAGGTTTCGCCCATATGGGTCGTAAGTCCAATAGTATTGGTACGACGATTGCGGTTGGACTTGGAACCTCCATGCTACAAATTAAAAACATCCTGCTTAATTTATATTTGATTCTACCACCCATTATCGCTTCCATTTTATTAGCACCTATCGGAACTCTAATCTTCCAACTACAAAGTAATCCAGAAGGGGCAGGAATGGGTACTAGTGGACTAGTAGGACCCATCATGTTGCTTTCAACCATGGGTTTCAATTTAAATAATCTAGTGATTGTAATTCTCATGTGTGTGGTCTTACCCATTATCACAATTCATCTGGTAACCTGGTACTTTATTAAGATTGAAAAGATTAAAGACAGTGATTTGAAAATTGAAATTGAAAACTAAGAAGCGCAAGCTTCTTTTCTATTGACTTTGATATCGAAAGGTATATAATACATATGAAGATATGTTCATATGTTCATATAAGGAGGACGTTCTAATGAGTCAAACATGCCGATGTGATAAGTTAAATTCTAATGAAATTGAAGCTATTCAAGCGCAAATACCAACAGCACAAGCACTTGATAAGCTATCCCTTTTCTTTTCTGCATTAAAGGATCCCACCCGTTTAAAAATTCTTCATGCTCTCTTTGTTTCAAATATGTGCGTATGTGATATTGCCGCAACTTTGAATATGAGTCAGTCAGCAATATCGCACCAACTTAAGATTTTAAGACAAGCCGATTTAGTGGGTTTTGAAAAACAGGGGAAGTCAGTGTTTTACTTTTTAGCGGATGAACATGTCCACACCATTATTAATCAGTCATACAGTCATATTATGGAGTAGGGTTATGCGAGAAAAATATTATTTGTCAAATTTAAATTGTGCCAATTGTGCCTTAAAAATACAAGATCGAATTGCCAAGATTGATGGGGTATCCCTGTCTTTTGTGGATGTGGTCTCAAATACCTTGACCCTAGAAGTAGATCAAGGGCTTGATATTAAAAATATTGAAAAACAAGCACAAGCGCTGATTAAAGCAATTGAACCTGATGTTGTATTGAGTAAGGAAAAAGAAAGCAAACCTCAAGCCTTTAATCTCAATCATGCTTTGTTAATTGGGGGAGCCATCATCTTTGGTTTAGCGCTTTACTTTGATTTGCTTGCTTTATATGTGGTGGCATATCTTTTAGTAGGATATGACATTTTACTCAAGGCTTTTAAAAATACGATTAATCTACAGTGGTTTGATGAAAACTTTTTAATGGCAATCGCAACCATTGGTGCCTTTGCGATTCAACAGTATCCAGAAGCAGTCGGGGTTATGTTGTTTTATAAGGTGGGAGAATACTTCCAAGATTTATCAGTCGCTAAATCAAAACATGAGATTGAGAAACTATTTGATATTACCCCTGAATATGCCGTGGTGATTAAAGATGATGAATTCATTAAAGTATTGCCCCAACAAGTTCAAGTTGATGATTGGGTTTATATTAAAGCGGGAGAAAGAATCCCGGTAGATGGCGTCATTATTGAGGGACAAAGTTCACTCAATACGGCTTCCTTAAGTGGTGAATCATTACCGGTGGATGTTGAACTTGATGATGAAGTATTTGCGGGATCAATCAACTTGTCGGCTCCGCTTAAAATTAAAGTAACGAAGACTTATGATCAATCAGCTTTAGCGAAAATGATTCAACTCATTGAATCGGCTTCCATGAAGAAAGCCCAAAGTGAACAGTTCATTACCAAGTTCGCTAAGGTTTACACGCCGATTGTGGTTATGTTGGCCCTTCTTCTAGTTGTAATACCCGTGGTCTTTATGAAAGCACCTTTTGAAACTTGGTTGTATCGTAGTTTAGTCTTTCTTGTAATATCTTGTCCTTGTGCTTTAGTAATTTCAATTCCATTAAGTTATTTTGGTGGCATTGGTTCCGCATCCAAACAAGGGATTTTAATTAAAGGTTCAGAGTATTTGGAAGCGCTAGTCAAATTAGATACGATTGTCTTTGATAAAACAGGTACTTTAACTAAAGGTCAGTTTGCGATTGCGGATATCAAGAGTTACCATGATTATTCTGAAAATGAAGTCCTTAAGTTAGCGGCTCATTTAGAAGCCCATTCTAATCATCCCATTGCCCAATCCATCGTGAAGGCTTATGATCAAGCTTTTGATTATGAGGTGGATAAGGT
>CAYXES010000038.1:4520-9943 GCA_964464075.1 uncultured Erysipelothrix sp.
GATGATTTAGCGCAAACTTTAAATCTTGATGTTGGCTTAGGTGAATTGTTACCCCATGAAAAAGTATCCATTATTGAAAAAGAGATGCAGGATTACCCTAATCGTAAACTAGCTTTTGTCGGTGATGGCATTAATGATGCTGCCTCACTTGTTAGTGCCGACTTGGGAATTGCGATGGGCGGCTTAGGTTCTGATATTGCGATTGAAGCAGCTGATATTATTCTGGTTTCAGATGAGCCTTCAAAAGTAAGTGTTGCGATTGATATTGGTCGTAAGACCCGTAAGATTGTTTATCAAAACATTATTATGGCCTTGGCGATTAAGATTCTCTTCTTATCGCTTGGGGCATTAGGTCTTGCGAGTTTATGGGAGGCAGTGTTTGCGGATGTGGGCGTGGCGCTCTTAGCCATACTCAATGCAATGCGAATTTTAAGATAAGAAAAGCACGTCGATTCAACGTGCTTTTAGTTTGTATGAAATAAGATTAATACTCTAAACGGGGATCAACATCGCCACCCGCATTCTCAAGTAATTCATCAACCCAAACAGTTTCTTTTACAATATCTAATTTAGAGAAGTGTAAGTCGTGCTTAATGATTAAAGTCGGATGATTATCGTAGATATCCTCATCAAGCTGGTTGACGATGCGTGAATTCTTAGCGGTACCAATTGTTTTAATAATCCAATCACTAGGAACGATAATCGCGATTTTAGAAGCATGACCAAATACTTTAAGGGTTCCTAAATTATCTTTTAAAGTGGCATCCTTGAAGTCAAGGACTAAATGACCGCAATTAATGGCGATTGAATCAGATTCGAATTCTGAATCAAAGTGAAGTTCATTACCTTTAAGATGATATTTTTTAAGGTAAGGTTTCATCTTTTTTGCGACCTTGATGCCAGTGTAGGTAGCTGCTGATGCTAAAGCCACAAAACTTAGCGTTCCAATGGCACTTATGATATGTTTTTTCTTCATGGTTTTTCCTTTCTCTTGATCTTTACTTTATTGTAACATACCTAAACTCAGGATAGCTTGTCTTATTTTTATAAAAGTGTAGGAAGCCTTCTATTTTTGGCGTATTATGGAATATCCAACCAATCAGCTCGAATAATCGTTTTTGTTTGCACTATCTGAAAATAGTATGTATAATGAAAAAGTAGATTATCTACAGAAAGGAATAGTATTAGTAGATGCAAGAAAAAGAATTAATGCATGGCAAAGTGAAGAAGTTTAACAAAGAAAAAGGATACGGATTCATTAAATTAGAAGATGATCGTGATGTATTCTTCCATTATTCTCAATTGAATATGGAAGGCTTCAAAACTATCGAAGAAGACGCTGAAGTCGAATTCGAATTAGTTGAAGGCGAACGTGGACTTCAAGCACACAATATTGTTAAGCTATAATTGTTAAAGGGTTGGTAATCACCAACCTTTTATTTTGTGATAGAATAATGCATGGAGGAATGTTATGGCCAATATTTTAACGTCACTTTTTAATGTTGATAAAAAGAAATTAAAAGAAGTAGAAAAGTTAGCCCAACAGGTTGATGATTTAAAAGATAAATATAAAGCGATGTCAGACGATGAGCTGAAGGCTCAAACTGATATTTTAAAAACGCGTTTAGAGAATGAAAGTTTAGATGAAATTATGTTTGATGCCTTTGCAGTTGCGCGTGAAGCTGCAGTTAGGGTAATCGGAGAATATCCATATTTTGTACAGATTATGGGTGCCATTGTCTTACATCAAGGCGATATCGCCGAGATGAAGACGGGGGAAGGTAAAACCTTAACCTCAGTCATGGCAGTGTATCTTAATGCCTTAAGTGGTAAAGGGGTACATGTGGTTACCGTCAATGAATACTTAGCTAAGCGTGATGCGGATTGGATGGGAGCCATTCACCGTTTCTTAGGTCTGAGTGTGGATGTGAACTTGCGTTCTAAATCAGCGGCGCAAAAGCGTAAGGCTTATGAATGTGATATTACTTATACTACCAATGCAGAGATTGGTTTTGACTATCTGCGTGATAACATGGTAGTCAATGTGAATGAGCGAGTTTTAAGGAACTTAGAATTTGCGATTGTGGATGAAGTTGACTCCATCCTCATTGATGAATCACGAACCCCACTGATTATATCTGGAGGTCAAAAACAAACTGCCAATCTTTACCAACAGGCTGATCGTTTTGTGAAGAAGCTGGTTGAAGGTGAAGACTATGAGATTGATATTAAAGCAAAAACGGTTCAATTAAGTGAAGCTGGGGTTGCAAAAGCAGAGCATACCTTTAAGATTGAAAACTTATATGAACTCCAACATACCCACTTAGTGCATCACTTGCACCAAGCACTGAAGGCGAATTACATTATGATTCGTGACTTTGAATATGTGGTGCAAGATCGTGAGATTGTGATTGTTGACCAATTTACCGGTCGTTTAATGCCTGGTCGTGCTTATTCGGATGGTTTACATCAGGCGATTGAAGCAAAGGAAAATGTTCCGATTAAACAAGAAACCACCACTATGGCAACCATTACTTATCAGAACTTTTTCCGTTTATACAGTAAGTTAGCCGGTATGACTGGTACCGCGAAAACTGAGGAAGAAGAATTCTTAAGCATCTATAACATGCGGGTGGTTGAGATCCCAACCAATCGACCAGTGATTCGGATGGATTTACCCGATGCAGTCTTTGGTAGTAAGAAGGCAAAATATGAAGCTTTAGTAACGGAAGTTATTGAGCTATACCAAAGTGGTCAACCGGTCTTGGTTGGTACCATTGCGGTTGAGACCAGTGAATTCTTATCTAAGATGTTTACCCAACGCAAGATTAAACATGAAGTTCTTAATGCGAAGAACCATGCGCGTGAAGCGGATATTATCGCTAAAGCTGGACGTAAGCACTCTGTGACCATCGCCACCAACATGGCGGGTCGTGGTACTGACATTAAGCTGGGCGAGGGAGTCGTTGAACTTGGAGGTTTAGCGGTAATTGGTTCTGAGCGTCATGAATCACGCCGTATTGATAATCAGCTACGTGGTCGTTCAGGTCGTCAAGGAGACCCAGGTTATTCCCGTTTCTATGTTTCGGTTCAAGATGAACTGATGGTGCGTTTTGGATCCGAGCGTATGGAAGGGGTCTTTAAGACCCTAGGCGATGTACCCATTGAATCTAAATTAATTACCCGTTCTATTTCAACTGCTCAACGTCGGGTTGAAGGGGTTAACTTTGATGTGCGTAAATCCTTATTAGAATATGATGATGTTTTACGTCAACAACGGGAAATCATTTATGAACAACGTAATTTCCTGTTAGAGAATGAAAATGTGCATGAGATTGTACGTGATATGTTTGATCGGGTTGTCTTAAACATTATTAATTCCTATACCGACCATAGTGGAAAAGAACCGGTAGTTGCGATTGAAGAGATGATTGAGGCCCTCCATAAGATGGGCTTTGAGGATGCCCGGGTCAGTAAGAATCAACTGATTGAGAAAACTCAAAGTGAAATTGAAGCCATCACATCCGATGCTGTGTGGGAATTTTATGATTCCAAGGTAGAACCATACAAAGAACAGATTTATCCTTTAGAAAAGAATTTAGTTTTACGAATTATTGATAGAGCCTGGGTTGAGCATATTGATACCATGAGTAAACTACGAGAAGGTATCCACTTACGCTCCTACGCTCAAAACAATCCCCTACAAGCCTATGTCAGTGAAGGGTTTGAGATGTTTGAGGAAATGATGCAGCGTATTTCTCAGGAAACCGTGACCTACTGTATTAATATTAAGATTGAAGAGAAATAGGTGAATTTATGGAACTTATGGAACTAAAAACAAATATTGATCAAATCATTGAAAAGCTTAGCCAGCTGGGAGATTCGCTTTGACTTAGCTCATAAAAAAGCTGAAGTTGAAAATTATGAAAGCCTGATGAGTGAAGCGAGTTTTTGGGATAATCAAAAACGCGCCAATGAAATCATTAGTAAAAATACCCAATTAAAGAATCTAATTAATACCTATGAGCACTTAGCTTTGTCTTTTACTGAGCTTTCTGAGACCTGTGATTTACTCAAAGAAACCTATGATGAAGAGATGAAAGCTATGGTGCAAATGGAATATGAAACCTTAGAAAAGACATTTTCTGATTTTGAGATTCGGGTATTATTGAATCATGATTATGATAAAAGTTCAGCGATTGTGGAACTTCATCCTGGTGCTGGTGGAACTGAGAGCCAAGACTGGGTCTCCATGCTTTATCGCATGTATACCCGCTGGGCAGAAAAGAAGGGTTATAAGGTGAAGGTGCTTCACTATCTTGATGGTGATGAAGCAGGAATTAAATCAGTTTCCTTTTTAGTGGAAGGCAACTTAGCCTATGGTTATTTAAAAAGTGAAAAAGGAGTTCATCGCTTAGTACGAATTTCTCCCTTTGATGCTTCTGGTCGTCGACATACTTCCTTTGCGTCGCTAGAAGTAATGCCTCAGTTTGATAATGAGATTAATATTGAGATTAATGAAAATGAGATTGAAGTTGAAACCATGCGAGCCTCAGGAGCTGGAGGACAGCATGTGAATAAAACGGACTCTGCCGTTCGGATTACGCATAAACCCACTAATATTGTGGTGACCTGCCAGGCGGAGCGTTCCCAATTAAAAAATAAAGAACAAGCCCTTAATATGTTGAAGAGTAAACTCTATCAATTAGAGATTGAAAAACAACAGGCAACCCTTGCGGGTATTAAAGGTGAACAAAAAGCTATTGAATGGGGTAGTCAGATTCGTTCTTATGTCTTTGCGCCTTACACCTTAGTGAAAGATTTACGCACTAATCTTGAAGAAGGTAATGTGGCTAAGGTTATGGATGGAGATCTTGATCCATTCATCTACGCTTATTTAAAAGCTAATGTACAATAAAAGCTTCCCAGTGGGAAGCTCTTTTATTATTCATGGTTTTCATTAATGAGGGTTTCAAGTAGGGATGCTTTGGAGACAATCCCAATGAGTTTACCATCTTCAAGGACGGGGATGGGAAACTTAGTGTCAGCCGCAATGGGCATAACATCCGCCATACTCGCATCTGCGGTGATGGTAATCACATCACTAATCATGTGATCAGATAGTTGTGTCTTCTGACTTTGAAAGGCCAGGGCTCCTTCTAAGGTTATGACCCCTTTAAAGTTCATATCTTGATCACAGACATAAGCACTGGGGACCTTGTTGGAACGCATTTCTTGTAGAACTCGTTTTGGTCCATCATTTAACCATACAATGGTTGAAGGACTAATCATCACATTATGAACACTCATAACTTGTGATGGATCGGCACCTTCAATGAATTCACGGACATAATCATCGGCAGGGTGGCTCATCATGTTTTCAGGTGTATCCACTTGGATAACCTTACCATCACGCATGATGG
>CAYXES010000039.1:0-9865 GCA_964464075.1 uncultured Erysipelothrix sp.
TCGATATAAAGAGTTCCATTTTTTTATGGGAAAAAAGTAATCAAAGACATAATTTCAAATTAAGCTTAGGTCATATTTATGGTACACTTTAGGTAGTTATAAGGTATAATTAAAACCATAAAGATGGAGAGATACAATGGAATATGTTATTGAAATGAATGAGATTACCAAAGCGTTTCCAGGTGTCATTGCGAATGACAACGTATCCTTAGCTGTTAGAAAAGGGGAAATTCATGCCCTTTTAGGGGAAAATGGGGCAGGTAAGTCGACCTTAATGTCAATTTTATTTGGCTTGTATAAGGCGGATGAAGGAACCATTAAAATTAAGGGGGAACTCCAAAATATTAACAGTCCTAATGATGCGAATGACTTGGGAATTGGGATGGTGCATCAACACTTTAAGTTGGTGGAACCTTTTACGGTCTTAGAGAATATTGTCTTAGGGGTTGAAACGGTTCAAAATGGCCTACTTAAATTGAGTGAAGCCCGTAAGCAAATTGTGGCATTAAGTGAACTTTATAATTTACGGGTGGATCCAGATGCCTATATTTATGATATCTCGGTGGGCCAGCAACAGCGGGTTGAGATCTTAAAGATGCTGTATCGTAATAATGATATTTTGATCTTTGATGAGCCAACTGCGGTATTAACGCCTCAAGAGATTGATGAGTTAATGACTATTATGAAA
The DNA here is from genome assembly GCA_964464075.1 of uncultured Erysipelothrix sp. Taxonomy (GTDB): domain Bacteria; phylum Bacillota_I; class Bacilli_A; order Erysipelotrichales; family Erysipelotrichaceae; genus UBA6182. The sequence goes on from CAYXES010000039.1 coordinate 689, forward strand.
CAATTGGTTAAGGAGGGTAAGTCGATTGTTTTTATTACGCATAAACTTAATGAAATCAAGATGGTAGCTGATCGAGTGAGTGTGTTACGGCGTGGTAAATACATTGGGACTGCGGATGTGGCGGACATTAGTAAAGAAGAAATGTCTGAAATGATGGTAGGTCGCAAGGTTGATTTAACCATTGAAAAAGATCCAGCCCAACCATCGGATGTGATTTTATCAGTTCGCAATTTAACGGTTAAAGGTCATCATGATCATAAACCGGTTGTGAATAATGTTAATTTTGATGTGAGAGCCGGAGAGATTTTATGTATTGCCGGTATTGAAGGCAATGGTCAGTCTGAACTAATCTATGCTTTAAGTGGTATGATTCCCATTGAAAGTGGTTCGATTGTTTTAAATGGGCAAGAGATGGCGCATCGCAATGTCTTTGAGCGCTACAAGCATAAAATGGCTCATATCCCAGAAGATCGGCATAAACATGGACTGGTGCTTGATTTTGACTTAGCTGAAAATTTGGTGCTTCAGTCCTATCATCAAAGCAACTTTCAAAAGCATGGCTTTATTAATTTTAAGAATCGGCTTAAGTATGCCAATACCTTGATTGATAAATATGATATTCGAGCGGGTCGTAAGGCTAAAACGATTGCCCGTTCCATGTCAGGTGGAAACCAACAAAAAGCCATTGTGGCGAGGGAGTTGGAACAAAATCCTGATATCATTGTGGCGGTAACCCCAACCCGAGGTTTGGATGTGGGAGCCATTGAATATATTCATAAGCAACTCATCGCACAACGCGATCAAAATAAAGCGGTTCTTTTAGTTTCATTAGAACTTAATGAAGTTATGGAAGTTAGTGATCGCATTCTTGTGATTTATGAGGGTGAGCTAGTAGGTGAGGTCGATCCTCAAATCATCACCCAATCTGAATTAGGTTTGTACATGTCAGGTTCAAAACGGGGGGAGGTGTCTGTAAGTGGCTAAATTCTTTCAAAATGAAGGGATTAAATCCATCCTAGCGTCAATTATAGCGATTGTATTGGGTCTTTTAGTAGGATTTATCATTTTATACATCACTAACGCTAAAGATGCTTATCTTGGCTTTATTACGGTTTTAAAGGGTGGTTTTAATAGTATGCCCCGTGGATTAGGTAGTGTGCTTTATACCGCAACCCCCATTATCTTAACCGGTTTATCGGTTGGCTTTGCCTTTAAGACCGGTCTATTTAATATTGGAGCCTCTGGTCAGTTTATTGTGGGTGGCTTTGCGGCCATTTACATTGGCTTGAAGTGGCTCTTTATACCACGTCCACTTCTTTGGGTAGTAGCCCTTCTTGGAGCGGCTATTGTTGGTTCTTTATGGGCTGCGATTGTGGGATTGCTTAAAGCCTATCGTAATGTGAATGAGGTTATTACCTCCATCATGCTTAATTATGTGGGTGTCTTTATGGTTAACTATTTTGTGGTTCAAACCGTATTTGATGTCAAACGAAATCAATCTTTAACTCCAATTGCTCAAATCCCGAAGTGGGGCTTTGATGTGCTGCTACCAAAATCAGGGGCCAATGGTGGGATTTTGATCGCGGTGGCGATTGCGATATTGATTTATATTATTATTGAAAAGACAACCTTTGGTTATGAACTAAAGGCAGTTGGCTATAATCGGGATGCCGCGAAATATGCTGGTATTAATGAAAAACGTTCCATTATTTTATCCATGATGATTGCCGGCGCGATCTCAGGAATCGCAGGTGGTTTAGTTTACTTATCTGGTACTGGGGTTCATATTGAAGTCTTGGATATTATTCCCATTGAAGGATTTAATGGGATACCGGTTGCCTTATTAGCGAATTCCCATCCTTTAGGGATTATCTTTAGTGGACTCTTTGTGGCTCACTTAAATATTGGTGGCTTCTACATGCAACGTTTTGATTTTGTGCCAGAAGTCATTGATATGATGGTAGCAGTTATTATTTATTTCTCTGCCTTTGCTTTGGCCTTTAAAAATATCTTTAATAAGCTTGCCTTGAAATTGAAAGGAGAATCAGAATGAGTCTTCTCTATTTCCTTACCCAACAAACCATGTATTATTCCATTCCGCTTTTAGTGGTTGCCTTAGGTGGCATGTTTTCAGAGCGAAGTGGGGTCGTTAATATTGCCCTAGATGGAATCATGATCATGGGTGCTTTTGTGGGTCTGTTTTTTATGAGTATGATGCAGGATACGATTGCGGGGCAAAGCTTATTACTGCTTGCCTTGTTAGTTGCGGCGCTAGTGGGATTGGTGTTTTCTATTTTTCATGCTTATGCTGCGATTTATCAAAACTCAAATCAAGTTATTAGTGGGACTGCCCTGAATATGTTTGCCCCAGCCTTTGCGGTATTTACCGCACGGATGATGACCGGGGTTCAACAAGTTTACTTCTTAAATCGTTATCGGATAGTAGAAGTTCCTTTTTTAAGTAAAATACCGATTCTAGGTTCCATGTTCTTTAAAAACACCTATGTAACGACCTATTTAGGCTTAGTTATCTTATTGATCTCAGCCTTCTTCTTATACAAAACCCGTTTTGGCTTACGTCTAAGAGCCTGTGGTGAACATCCACAAGCTGCGGATGCCGCTGGGGTTAAGGTCCAACGTATGCGTTTAATCGGCGTTATGATTTCAGGTGCCTTAGCCGGTATGGGTGGTGTCATTTTGATGGTTCCCATCACAACCGCCTTTAATGGTACCGTGAGTGGTTTTGGTTTCTTAGCCATTGCGGTATTAATCTTTGGTCAATGGAAACCTTCTAGGATTTTAATGGCTGCCTTCTTCTTTGGTTTTATGCAAACCATCGCCGCGGCTTATTCAGGAATCAGCTTCTTGGTTAATCTTGGAATCCCAAACAATGTCTTTAAGTCGATTCCATACTTAACCACCATCATTGTCTTGGCCTTTACTTCCAAACGTTCCGCGGCGCCTAAGGCGGCGGGGGAACCTTACGATCCTGGTAAACGATAATAAAATCATCGCTCTTGCGATGATTTTTTTACCTGATATTGATTATTCTTTTAGAGTTGATGATAGGCAACAGCGATTTGGGCTGCCAAATCGGCGTTATTAAAGACCAACTGCATATTAGCTTCTAAGCTATCACCCCCGGTCAACTCTTTGACTTGGGCTAAGAGAAAGGGGGTCGTTTCTTTACCGCTAATATGTTTTTCTTTTTGAAGGATTAAAGCCTTTTCAATCGCCTCATTAATAACTTGACTATCCATGGCATAGGCATGGGGAATGGGATTGGTGATAACTAATCCACCTTGTAGCTTTAAATCCCATTTAACCTTCATGGCTTGGGCAATTTCTAAAGGAGTATCATAGGCTAAATCAACCTTAAAGCCGCTTTCACGACTGTAGAAGGCCGGCATTTCCTCACTTTGATAACCGATTACCGCAACCCCATGAGTTTCTAAATATTCAAGGGTTAATCCAATATCTAGTATGGATTTAGCACCCGCACATACTACCGCTACATTGGATTGCGCCAATTCAATTAAATCCGCTGAAATATCAAAGGATGTTTCAGCTCCTCGATGTACTCCACCAATTCCACCGGTTGCGAAGACCTTAATCCCCGCCATATCCGCAAAGATCATGGTAGCGGCTACTGTGGTCGCCCCATTAGCTTGGGATGCGATGATAAAGGGGATATCCTTACGGGATGCCTTAATCACATCCTTAGCCTGAGCTAAGTGTTGTAATTGAGACTCAGTCAGTCCAATTTTAATACGACCATCAATAATGGCGATGGTTGCGGGTATGGCTCCATAAGAACGAATAATGGATTCGACCTTTTGTGCCATTTCAATATTCTGAGGGTAGGGCATACCATGTGAAATAATCGTTGATTCTAAAGCCACTATCGGTTGATGATTGGCTAATGCCTGAGCGACTTGAGGGGTATAGTCCATATAGTTTTTATACATTGTGGTTCTCCTTGAGGGTTTTTAAAAGGGTATCTTCATTAAAATCAGGGTGAATGCTATGACTTGAGCTTAGATTAATGGCAGCACTACTTTGCGCTAAATGCATGCTTGAATCTTGATCATAGCCATGAACATAAGCATAAACTAAAGCGGCCATAAAGGCATCGCCGGCACCGGTTGCATTCACCAAAGGCAAGGCCTTGGTGGGATAATGCTTAATTTGGTTAGCTTCCATCCAATAAGCACCATAGGCACCATGGGTAATAATAGTATGCTTACTTGTAAAGGATGAACTTTGATTTAGAAAATCTAGTTTAGGATCATCTAAAAGAGCTTGCGCTTCATGATGATTAATTTTAAGGGTATGAATCTTATCCAGATGATTTTTAATTTTAAGCACCTTTATGGCAGAAACCCCATCCACAAAGAAGGGAACCGACTTAAAGTTATTTAGACAATAATCAAGGACCTCTTGAGATAGATTGGTATCTAAGACACAAAGTTGGGCATTTTCAATCAAAACAGCTTTACTTTCTAAGAAGCTCACATCCAAGAGATCAAGGATCGCCATATCATTAATACCGAGTAGTAGGTCCTTATCATGATCTAAGATACTTAGATAGGTAGCGGTATTGGCACGCTTTACAATCAAACTATGACCCATATTAAGCTGGATGCTTTGAGCATGTTTTAAAACCTCTTGACCATAGAAATCATCACCTAAGGCTGAGATAAAATAGGTGTTCAAATTTAAACGGGCACAGTTCTCAGCGATATTGCGTCCGACACCTCCTAGTGCCATATGAATCTGACCGAGGTTTGATTCATGGTAGGTGAGGGGTTGATGACTTTGACCAAAGATATCAATATTGGCTCCTCCAATTATGAGGATATAGGGTTCTTTATGGTTCATAATTCACTCCTAAAGATAAAGCCCTTATCGGGCTTTATCATCGATTTGAATTTGACGATGCTTATTGATTAGCTCATTCTTTAAATTGAAGAGATCCAAAGATAGATCAACATAGTATTTAGATGGGAAAGATAGACGCTTCATTTCATCGTATAAACGGGCATATTCTACTTCACAATGAGCCTTAATGGCTTCCACATCCGGCATATCATAAACAAGCTTACCTTTTTCAAAAATCGGGGTCAGCATATTTTTGAAATGGTAATTACTAATGAGTTTTTGTTTCCAAGTCGCATTGGGATCAAAGAGTAAGAATTCATCCAATGGGACTTCTTCATCATCTAAAAATAAAACATCGGCTAAAGCCATATTGGTATCATTATCATAGAAACGAATGACCTTTTTAACCCCTGGATTTGTGATTTTTTCTAAGTTATCAGAAATTTTAATTTTAGGTTCTAGCTTGCCATCTTCTTCAAAGGCAACCAGCTTGTAAACGCCACTAATGACGGGATCTGATTTAGAGGTGATGAGATTCTCTCCAATCCCAAAACCATCAATTTGAGCACCTTGGTTAATCAATTCTTGGATGAGGTTTTCATCCAAAGAATTGGAGGCAATAATCTTAGTATCTTTTAAACCGGCTTCATCAAGCATAATACGTGCTTGTTTGGATAGATAAGACAAGTCTCCTGAGTCTAAACGAATGGCCTTAAGATGATAGCCATTAGGAATTAAGTAATCATGGGCTACTTTAATTGCGTTCACTACGCCAGAGCGTAGTGTATCATAGGTATCCACTAAAAGAATACAGTTGTGAGGATTAATCTTACAGTAGCTTAAGAAAGCTTCATACTCACTATCAAAGAGTTGAACATAGGAGTGGGCAATGGTTCCGGTTACCGGAATATCAAAAACATAACCGGCTTGGGTATTGGAGGTATTATCAAAGCCACCAATATAGGCAGCCCGTGCCCCTAAGACCCCCGCGTCAAAACCATGCGCACGGCGTGCTCCAAACTCCATCACCATCCGATGACCAGCGACATGCTTAATCTTGGAAGCTTTGGTTGTGATCAGAGTAGGGAAGTTCACACAAGCTAAAAGAATGGTTTCCATCAGTTGGGCTTCAATGATATTACCAGTAACCCGTACGAGTGGTTCATTAGCAAAACAAATGGAGCCTTCCACCATGGCTTTAATATCCAAGGTTAATTTCAGATTCGCAAGATAATCTAGGAATGCTTCACTAAAGAAATTAGTGGAGCGTAAATAATCAATATGATGACTTTCAAAGGCAAAGTTTTCAACCAGTTTGATAAATTCATGCAAACCATTAAAAATCATGTAGCCGCCCCCTTGGGGGATACGGCGCACAAACATATCAAAGGTTGCCTTCTTACGGTGCAGATTCCCCTCAAAATATGACTGCGCCATGGTTAATTCATAAAAATCAATGTAAAGGGGTAAATTAGAATTGCTCGAGTGTAACATGATCGTATACGTGTACTCCTAACTGTTTCATTAAGGTATAAGCCATTTCATTAAATATGGCTTTGTTATGACCTTCTAAGTGGAAGGTATCGCTGGTGTCTTCAGAGACAATGACCTGACTGTCATAGTTATGTTCATGCAGATAAGCCATCAGGGTGGATGCAAAGTTAAGAACACAAATATCAGTCACACAGCCGACCACGATATAGTTCTTATAGATGGGTTGCTTCTCAAACCAAGCTTGGAAAGCTGGGGCTAAGAAACCATTAATCGAGTTTTTATCGAGTCTGGTAATAAGATCACCATAAACCTTAAACTCATCCACCAACTCACTTTCATAGGTGCCCGCCAAACAATGGGGGGCAAAGGCATTGAATTCCGTGCTTTCGCTTTGGTGAGTATCACACAAAGCGATGATGGGATATTCTTTTTGTTTAAAATCCTTGATAATTTCTTCAATCGGTTTAATAATATGAGCAATGGCTTGATCGGCTAAGGCGCCTTCATTAATGAAGCCATTAATCATATCGATAATAATTAAACATGATTGAGCGGATGTATTTTTCATAAATTCTACCTCGCTTATGGTAACATTATATCAAATTCATAAGGAGTATGTATGCAAACCATTCAAAAGAAAGACCAAGCACACCCTTGGCAGATTAAAGTAACCCCTAAATATAAAGATATCACGCTAATTTTGCGGATGCAGCTGGACTTAAGTGTTAAACATGCATCCTTAGCGGCCCTCTATATGGTCTTAATTGAAGATCGCAATACGAATTATCCAACCAAGGCTAAGATGCTTCAAGCTCAAGATGAACTTTATGGGGCGACTTTTTCAAGTGGTGTCATTGGTTATCACAATCAAATGATTATCCAATGTGCCTCTAAGATCATTGATCAGAGCTATGTGGATGAATCCAATCTCTATCAAAAGCATAGTGAATGGTTTGAGTCGATGATTTTTAATCCTATGATTAATGAAGAAACGCTCAAAGAAGCTAAACAAGTGGTCAGCGATAGTTTATTAAGAGATTTGGATCAACCTTCCAAATATGCTCAAATTAAAGCCTTTGAACAATTAGGTCAAGGTGAAAGTTTAGCGATTAATATGGATGGGGACCGGCAAACGATTCAAGCGATTCGGGTTAAAGAGATGCTTGAATTTGTAGCTTATTTAAAAGATGAGGCCTTTAAGATGGTTTATCTGATTGGGAATTTAAGTGATGATCAAACTTCAAGTTATCAAAATCTGTATTTCAAGGATCAAAAGTTTGAACCACTTCTGATTAATCCGATTGAGAAGGCTGATTTAGGACTGGTGGTGGAACGTAAGAAGATTGGTCAAAGCCACTTGTTGCGCCTGTATCAAAGCCAGATTGCCATGAACCATCCCTTGTATCTAGCCAATCGCTTAGCGGTGATTATGCTAGGTCAATTACCAACTTCCTATTTATTTACAGAAATTCGAGAGAAGCGTTCTTTAGCTTATTCCATTTCTGCGTCTTATATTGCCTTTGATGGGGTGATTATGGTGAAAACCGGGATTGATCAAAGTAATCTTGAATTAGTTAGTGGTTTGATTGATGAACAAATTGAAGCACTTCAACAAGACAATGACCATCTTTTAAACCAGGCTAAACTGATGTTGATTAATGCCATCCATAATAGTGAGGATAATATCAACAGCTACATTAATCTACACTACAGTTACTTCTTGATTCAATCGATTTATGATAAAGAAGCCTTGATTCAAGCCATCCATGCGGTGGATATGCAAAGTATTAAACAAGCGGTCCAGCACTGGCAGCCTCTTTTATCGTATGCCCTCACAGGAGAAGACTATGAATAAAATAAAAAATCCCTTTAATGAAAATATAGTTTCCTTTAAAACTCCTTCTAACATGCAGGTGATTTTAGTTTCCAAACCTGAATTTGTAAATCAGGCGGTTGGGATTGGAACCAGTCTGAGTGGCTTAAGCTCCAAGATTGTGGTGGATGGCGAACCCTTAGAGCTACAACCGGGTTTAGCCCACTTTTTAGAACATCAGCTCTTTGAAAGTGAGGCCGGTAGTATCATGGATGATTTTACTCAGGTGGGTGCCAGTGTGAATGCTTATACCTCCTATCATGAAACCCTGTATTATTTTTCCACCAGTAATCATCTGCAGGTACCCCTTCATCTTTTAATGGATATGATGACTAACACCAACCTTAGTGAAGCCAGTGTTACCAAAGAGAAGGGTATTATTATTCAGGAATTAGCAATGTATGATCAAATGCCTGAAGCTAAGCTTATTCGTCAGACTTTTGCGAACATGTACCGCAGACATCCTCTTAAACATGATATTGGTGGGACCAAAGAAAGTGTCTTAGCCATTCAGCTTGAAGATCTTCATCATGCCTTTGAGCTTTTCTATAATCCCAAGAATCTCATCGTGGTGATTGTGAGTCATCATCCACTTGAAACCTTAAAAGGGTGGGTCTTAGATCATAAACTGAGTCATAAAACCAATAATGATTTTAAGCTTGAAGTGATTAAGCAGTGGGAAGTTTTAGGTGAAGTTGATCATTTTGAGTCGATAGCCATGGCTATCAATCAAAATAAAGTAACTGTTAGTATTCCACTGACTGAGGCCAGTCAAACTCAAGATCCCCTGAAACTACAATGGGCCCTTAAAGTATTATTAGAAGGGCACTTTTCTGAAATGAATCCTGATTATCAAAGTTGGTTGGATCAGGGCATTATCAATGAACTCTTTGATTATGATGTGGATGTGGAAGCAGATTATGGTCATA
>CAYXES010000040.1:0-9550 GCA_964464075.1 uncultured Erysipelothrix sp.
CCTTCCTTATCCGCATCCAAAATCGCAACCAAAGAAACCTCAGGGATATCAATCCCTTCTCTTAATAGGTTAATCCCAACTAAGACATCATATTTACCTTTACGTAAATCATGAATGATTTCAATCCGCTCTAAAGTCTTGGTTTCATGATGAAGGTAGATGGCTTTAACTTTCGCCATTAAAAGATAATTGGTTAACTCTTCAGCCATCTTAACCGTTAAGGTTGTGATAAGTACACGTTGATTTTGCTTAGCACGCTTAAAAATCTCATCCAGTAAATCATCGATTTGACCCGCTGAAGGTTTCACCACAATCTCAGGATCCAATAAATAAGTAGGTCGAATAATTTGTTCAACCACTTCATAATTGGCTTTCTCCATCTCAAAATCCCCAGGGGTTGCGGATACATAGATGGTCTGTTTAGGCATCTTGAGAAACTCCTCAAAGTTAAGGGGTCGATTATCTAAAGCAGAGGGTAAACGAAAACCATACTCCACCAGAACTTCTTTACGTGCCCGATCCCCATTATACATACCCTTAACCTGAGGTAAGGATACGTGCGATTCATCAATCACAAATAGAAAATCATCCCCAAAGAAATCAAATAAGGTAAAAGGCCTTTGGTTAGGTTGTCTTTGGTCAATATGGCGTGAGTAGTTTTCAATCCCCGAACAGAAACCAAACTCCCGTAAGGCTTCTATGTCATAACGGGTCCGCTGTTCCAAGCGCTGATACTCAACCAATTTATTTTGAGCTTCCAACACTTTGAGATGTTCTTCCAGCTCCACTTCAATGGTATCCGCGGCATGCAGAATCTGTGGTTGTAGCCGTGCATATTCATTCGCGGGGAAGATATGATAAATCTGATAGGCATTTAACACTTTAAAAGTGATACGATCCACCTCTAAGATTCGCTCAATATAATCATCAAACATTTCAATTCTTAAAATAAAGGCATCTGTATGCCCCAAATGCACATCAATCACATCACCTTTAACCCTAAATGTACCTTTAGTGAGTTGCACATCATTACGTAAGTACTGACGATCCACAAACTTCTTAAGAAGATCATCCCGATCAATTTGTTCGTTCACACGTAGGGTGAAAAACATATCCCGATAATTATCCGGATCAGAAGAAGCATAAATGCAAGCCACGGATGCGACCACGATGGTATCACGACGGGTTAGCACACTGTTGATGCTTGATAAACGCAACATATCCAACTCTTGGTTGATCATGGCTGTCTTCTCAATATAGGTATCCGTCTTAGGCATGTAGGCTTCAGGCTGGTAATAATCAAAGTTAGAAACAAAGTACTCAACTCGATTATTAGGAAACAATTGTTTAAATTCCGAATAGAGCTGACCCGCTAAGGTCTTATTATGGGCTAAAACCAAAGTGGGCCGATTGACTTGGGCAATCACCTGTGAAATCGTAAAGGTCTTACCGGTACCGGTCGCTCCTAAAAGAACCATGTCTTTTTTCCCAGCTTCAAGTTGATCAACAAGTTGGGCGATTGCCTTAGGTTGATCACCAGTTGGGGTAAAATCACTGACAAGTTCAAATTTATTCATTCATAAGCTCCAAAGCTTTCTGAAGTTGATTATCCATCTCAATGCGACTATCGTATAAACGTCTTAAGACTTCAGTATGAAGAATTTGATAAGTCGAAGCATCCAGACGATTATCTTCATTTAAGCCTAAATCTTTTTTAAATTCTAAGACCTGTGCCATAGTTTTTAAGGAAGCATAACCATCCATACGGTCTACCTCATAACCTAAGAAATCCAAGGCCTTTTGGGCATAACTAATATATTCACTCACATCATCATATTCAAAGTAACTATCTTCTTCCATAATGCCACTGTTTTGGTAGAAGACTGGATGACGTTTAATCACTACATCCGGAGTCACTCCAATATCTTGAATTAAATTACCTAAAGGGGTTAACCACTGTGCTGAGGTTACCTTAAGGGCACTGCCATCACTAAAGGGATGGGTAATCTGAACCGAGCCCTTACCATAGGTCTGTTCCCCCACAATCAATGTATCGGTTAATTCAGACATCGCTGCCGCTAAGACTTCCGATGCACTGGCGGTATTACCATTAACTAATAAAATAATCTGTTCAAAGTTATCATATTTTATTTTAGATTTAAGTTTACCTTGTTCGATGGAACCATCTTTATATTTCTGTTGAATGACAACACTGCCTTCATCCATAAAGAAGTTGGCAATCTTCATCAAAGACTCCAAGTAACCGCCCCCATTATCACGTAAATCAATGATCAATTTCTTAATCCCTTGATCTTTCATTTCACTAAGATACTGATCCATCTCTAAATGCGAAGATGAACCAAACTGACTTAATTCAATCACGCCCACATCATCAATGGTATAACCAAAAGCTGAGTGTAAAACTTGACCCCGCGCAATATCAATCACAAGATGCTCATTACCACGAATAAATTCAATGGAAACAATGGATCCAGCTTCACCCTTAACCAAATCAGCGATATCACCAGTTGGCATATTGGTGACTTCAATCCCTTCAACTTTATGAATAATGTCACCAGGGATAACTCCACTTTTTTCCGCGGGGGAATTCTTAAAGACCCGCTCTACCACATTAATCCCATCTAAAGCATAAAACTGAACGCCAATACCAACAAAGTTCATATCAATTCCTTGTTCAAAGCTAAGGGCTTCTTCCGCAGTCATGTAATCGGTATAAGGATCATTGTTTTGTTCAATCATGCCTTTAATCGCATTATTAATTAACCAGTTTTCAATGTCATCAACATCTTTACCGTAGTACCATACACTACTTAATTTTGAGATGATAGCATCCAAACGAGCGTATTTCGTCTGATCAAAAAGTTGGGGTTGAACTTGATTATTAGAACCAAATAACCAACCCATGATAAAGGCCATTAATACCGTTAAAACCACCACTCGGATGGTCCAACGTTTTCTCCGTTTTGCGGCCTTTTCATCAGGCCATTCATGTTTACTTAATTTGACATACACTTTATCTTGATCCATCTTGCTCACCTTCAACTATTTTATGCTTTATTATATCACGGGGATAGTCTACAATAATAAATATACCATTTTAATAAAGAAAGAGGAAAAAAATGCAACCATTTATTGAACGTTTTATTCGATACGTTAAAATTGATACCCGCTCGGATGCTTCATCCAGCAGTGTCCCATCGACACCTGCCCAACTTGATTTTGCCTACATGCTTAAGGATGAGTTGATGGCGATGGGATGTGAAAATGTATTTGTGAATGATGATAATGGCTTTGTGATGGCAACCATTGCGAAGAACACCGACAAAGAAATCGAGCCAATTGGTTTTATCGCTCACATTGACACCGCTGATTTTGAATCCAAAAATATTCAACCCCAAATCATCAGTGATTATGATGGCAAAGACATCATTTTAAATAAGGAATTAGACATTGTCTTAAGCCCACTCCAATTCCCTAACTTAAATAACTATTTAGGTCATACCCTCATCACAACCGATGGTACTACTCTACTCGGTGCCGATAATAAAGCCGGTATGGTCGCCATTATTGAAGCGGTAAAAACCTTGATTGAAGAAAAACCCTTTGAACATGGTGAATTAAGAATTGCCTTTGGACCGGATGAAGAAATTGGCCGAGGCGCCAATTTATTTGATGCGAAAACTTTCAACACGGTCTTTGCTTATACCGTGGATGGTAGTTTTAAGGGACAACTGGAATATGAATCCTTTAATGCGGCGGGGGCAACCATCACCATTAAGGGTGTATCAGTCCATCCAGGTACCGCCAAAGACACCATGATTAATGCCATCAAACTAGCCATGGAATTGGATAGTATGTTACCACAAGATGCGGTTCCTGAGAAAACCGAGAAACGCGAAGGTTTCTATCTATGCACCCATCTTGAAGCAACGATTGAAGATGCAAAGATGCACTACATTATTCGCGATCATGATCGTGAATTATTTGAAGCTAAAAAAGCTCACCTTGAATCAGTCATTGAAGCCCTCAATGAAAAATATCCAAAAGCGAAGCTTGAATTGGATATGAAAGATTCCTATTACAATATGGGTGATGTGATTAAAAAGGATATGCGCAGTGTTGATTTAGCTAAAGCTGCCATGCTTGAGCTTGGTATTACACCAAGTATTGAACCGATTCGTGGTGGTACCGATGGCTCTAAGATTACCTATATGGGCATCCCAACCCCTAACTTATTCACCGGTGGGGAAAACTTCCATGGGAAGTTTGAATTCCTTTCCATCAATGATGCCCTACTATCCAAACAGACTATTCTAAAAATTATTGAACTACACGCTAAAGCATAAAAAAACCGTATCAACGGTTTTTTTAATTTCTTAATAAACGTAAACTATTAAGTATCACTAAGATGGTCGACCCTTCATGGGCAATAACCCCATGGGTTAAAAGCACATCCAAGAATAAATTACCTAACAATAAAAAGCTTATCACACTAATGGAGAAGACTAAGTTCTGCACAATAATGCGATGGGCTTTTTTAGAGAGTTTCATTAAATCCAGAACACTACTTAAACGATTATTAATAAACACCACATCGGCAGTCTCTAAAGAAATATCAGTGGCATTGCCCATGGCAATCCCTACATCCGCCAAGGCTAAGGATGGGGCATCATTGATGCCATCCCCAATCATCATCACTCCTTTTGAATTGGCTTTTTGTGCAATCACAAATTCAGCCTTTTCTTCTGGCAAACACTGTGCCTTGAGGTTTGAAAATCCACTTTGACTCGCGATCGCTTCCACACTGGATTGTCGGTCACCACTTAATAAAATGGTCTTTATATTAGCTTGATTCAAGGCTTCAATAACCAATGCTGCATCATCTCTGATGGTATCCTTTAAACTAATAAAGCCTAATAGCTTACCATCAACCACCACTTCCACAACACTTTCATATTGTAGCTGATCATGCATATCTTTCACAGCTTCATCATAAGTTTCATAATCAAAACGACCCACCTGAACCTTTTGACCTTCAAATTCACATTCCATACCAGCACCGGAAACCTCATTGGTAATAAGGTCCATGGTTTCCACATCTTGATAACGACTGGCAATCGCATTCGCTAAAGGATGATTGGATGCCCGTTCAATATTCACAACCAATTTGATTAAATCTACTTGATTTTGATCTTCACTGATTACAAAATCCACAACTTGGGGTTTTCCACTGGTAATGGTTCCGGTCTTATCAAAGATAGCGGTATCCACAAAGCGTATTTTATCAAAATGAGCACCACCCTTAATCAAGATACCTCGATTGGCACCATAGGATAAGGACGATAAAATAGCGGGCGTAATGGAAGCAACTACCGCACAGGGTGAGCCAACCACTAACACAATCACACCTTTATAAAAGGATTGATCAAACGTCATCCACTTAAAAAGAACCGGGACTACCATAACTAAAAGCGCCATAAGAATGACCGCATAAACATAGACTTTCTCAAATCGTTCCACAAAGTTCTGGGATTTAGTCTGGCTCATTTGAGCCTCTTTTACAAAATCCACAATCTTCTGCATGGTGGATTCACTGGCATTCTTGGTGATTTTCACTAAAATGGTTGCATCAATATTTAAGGTTCCCGCATACACTAAATCGGCTTCCGATTTATAGGCTGGGATAAATTCTCCGGTAATCGCTGCTTCATCAATCGAAGTTGATCCCTTAATGATAATCCCATCAACAGGAATCTGTTGCCCAACCTTGACGATGACCACATCATCAATCTTCAACTCATCAATTTCAACTTCAATTTCTTCATTATTAACCAATTTAATAGCTTTTGAAGGTGCCAATTCCAAAAGACTCGTTAAAGCTCGCTCGCTCTTGGTATTGGCATAGGTTTCAAGTACTCCACTTAGGGCAAAAATAAAAATCAAAATTGCACCTTCTTGAAAGTCGCGGGTCATAAAGGCAGCCAAAGCCGCCACTAACATCAGAATCTCAACATTAAGCGCACGATTCTCAATCGTTTTCTCAATTCCTTCAACGGCTTTGTAGTAGCCTCCCACAATAAAGGCTAAACCCCATAAAAGAAAGGAAAAACTCGCATGGGCTTCCACTAGTTTCGCAATAATGATCAGTACCAACGACAAAATCACATGCAAGACCTGCATTTTTAATTCGTGGTTTGTTTTAATTGTTTTAATCATAGTCTTATTATACCTAATTTCTTATAAATTAAAGAAATATTTCAAATGAAATGTTTCTTAGTTTAATATCTTTGTCCCACTCTCACATTAAAGACATTAAGTGGATTTAAGCGGCATGGTGGTCGATTACCAGTCGCATCACAACGCGTTTGATAACCGGTATTACCCCAGCCCGCTCCAAAGGAGAGATTACCACGCCAGTTTTGGGCATAGTAGTTCACCGATTCATTACCGAGATAAAAGACTTCCACATGAGTATGTGGACCAGAAGAGTTACCTGATGAGCCAACTCGTCCAACCACATCACCTGGTTTCACCACGCGACCCACACTAGTAGGACTACCATTTTCTAAGTGTGCATACAAAATCCCATAGGATTTATTATTAACACCGACAATCATATAAATCTGATTCCCACCACCGGTGGCTCCTGGATACCCACACGTATTACCTAAATAACCATAGGTTGGACAATTGTTTGCGCGATATATCACAACCCCATTGGCAGGTGCCACCACATTGGTTCCTACCGGTGCCGCAAAGTCCACCGCTAAGTGTAGTCCACCACCGGGATAGAACCATGCTCCTGCAGAGATGGAAGCACCCGTTGGTATGGGTCTGACCCAACCACTGGAATCAGGAATAATACTAAGCGCATTCTCAACTTTTTTAAGTTCAGATTGAGCATGATTCCAATCAGCTGCGACTTCGCGTTCTTGTTGAATCAAAGTGCTTTCTTGTTTTCTAAACTCTTTAATTATTTCTTCTCGGATTTCAATTAAGGCCACCAAGGATTCTTGGGACGCTATTAAATTTTCAATATTTTCTTCTAATACATTACGTTGTCTTTCTAGTTCAATCTTATCAACTTCTAAGGTATCTTTTTCAATCTGCATTAGTTTAATCTGTTCATTATCATAATGGGTGATATCTTGAATCCCTTCAATACGTCTCACTAAATCAGTAAAGTTAGCGGCTCCCATAATAATATCAATAAAGCCATTAATACTTAGAAAGCCCTGCATGGCAACCATGCGATCTTTAATCACAATGTCACGCTCATTAATGGACTCTTCAAGTTCTCTAACTTCTTCCGCTAGGACTTCAATCTCAGCTGCCATTCTTTCGATGGATCGCTCAAGCACTTCTGCTTGCCGTTCTAATTCCATAATCTGTGCATGAAACTCATTAATTTGACGACCATAACGCGAAATATCAGCCCGAACATTACTTAAGTCCTTACGAATGCTATTTAAATCACTTAATACAGACTTGGATTGTTCATTAATATGTTTCTGAAAATCTCGACAGGTTGCGGCATCACTAGGGTCAACTTTTGTGAAACATAAGTTCTCATAGTAAGGCCGATTGGTTTCAAATTCATTCGCCCCAACATGCATCCCTAAAGGAAGCATTAAAGCTAAGGCAATCAGTAGAATGATTAGTCTTTTAAGTCTCATCGTGTCCACCTCAAATGTTTCGCAACCGATAAATAACTACCTAAGCTTCCCACAAAGGCAGCAACTGCCACCAAAATACCTGATAAGTAAAGTACCAATGGGAAGGGTTCAATCAACTTAAACATGGGCGTTAACAACTCCCCATTTAAGAAGTTATAAGCAAATACATAGCCCAACATCGTAAAGATAATTGGGATAATCGATCCAAAAATACCAATTAAAAATCCTTCAATAATAAAGGGCATCCTAATAAACCCATTCTTAGCTCCCACTACCCGCATAATCGCAATTTCCTTTTGTCGGGCACCAATCGATATTTTAATCGTATTCGAAATTAGAAAGAGTGCTACCACCGCTAATCCAATCACTAAAATATAAACTCCATTTCGAACTCCTTCTAAAATATCCATGAGTTCTAATACCTTGACCCCTCCATATTGAACGGCTTCAATTCCTTCAACTTGGCGAATCTGATTAGAGATCACTTCCACGTTGGCAGCTTCATCAATCTCAACTAAATAAGCCATCCGCAAAGGATTACTTTCACCGCGGTAGTTCTCAAATATTTTACCATCGGGTCCAAAGGACTCAATGAATTTATCCAATTCATCATCTTTGGACGATAAAACAATCGTCTTAACCCCTTCAATAGAATCAATACGAGAAAAGATAACGCTTAAATCCTCAACCGCTTCATGCGTTTGAGCCACCTTCACATGAATATTAATCGTATCCTCTATCCCAAAGGTAAACTCTTGAATATTGATGGATACCATTAAAAATATCGCCACAAATAATAAGGTCACTGTCACCGATGAAATACTGGATAAAGTCATCGCCATGTGACGCACTAAACCAATGAATGCCTCTTTAATGGGGCGCCAAACTCTAGCCATGTTGTAGGTAGCCTCCTGATTCTAAATCAGCCACAATATGGCCCTCTTCAATCGTAATGGTCCGCTTACGACATTCATTCACTAAAACAATATCATGCGTCACCATCACAATGGTCGTATCCTCTTCCGCATTAATTTTCTCTAATAAGCGAATAATCTCTAAGGATTTCTCTGGATCAAGATTTCCAGTAGGCTCATCACAAATCAAAATGCGTGGCTTATTAACCATTGCTCGCGCAATGGCTACCCGCTGCATTTGACCTCCTGAAAGCTCATCCGGATAAGCATTAATCTTATCACTCAGATCCACAAGCTCTAAGACTTCTCTTACTTTTTTTCTTATTTCTAACTTAGGCGTGAAAACTACTTCTAACGCATAGGCAATATTCTCACCCACCGTTTTATATTCTAACAATTTATAATCTTGGAACACGACTCCAATATTTCTTCGATACATAGGAATCTTAGAATGTTTAAGTTTTCCTACATTGATTCCAACCACTTCAACACTTCCCTTGGTTGGTACTTCTTCACCATCTAATAACTTAATCAAGGTTGATTTTCCTGAGCCGGTTGGTCCAATAATATAGACAAATTCACCCTGTTCAATCGTAAGGTCAATATCATACAGTGCATTCACACCATTTTTGTAGGTCTTTGACACCCCTCGCATTAAAAGCATTATCTCACTTCCTTTTCTGTTTCATTTTAACACATAAATATTGGATATTTGTGTGAAATATTCAACTAGACTTTATAATCAAAAGAGAAACCATATCCCTTAACTTCAGTTGCATCCGATACAATCAAAAATGCATTTTTATCAATTTCATGAATCTTACTATTCAATTTAGGATACTGACTCTTCATAATCACCGTCAAAATAACGGGTCTACTATCCCCTGTAAAACCACCACGGGCTTCAATTAAAGTGGTACCACGATCTAGATTTTCATG
>CAYXES010000041.1:0-9503 GCA_964464075.1 uncultured Erysipelothrix sp.
TGCTTTATGCGTGTTTAAAAACCGTGGTTGAATACCCGGTTTTAAAACGCTTCGTTTTAAATAGTCAGCTTTATGAACATAAGCGAATTTCTATTTCTACTGTTATGAAAAAGAATAAGCATATTGAAGGGGATAATACCCTGGCTAAGTTATACTTTGAAGAAAATGATAGCCTTTTAGATATTCAAAATAAACTTGAACAAGCAACCACCCAAACCCGCTCCGGGGAGGGTGTTGATAGTGACAAACTCATCGAAAGCTTTGGGAAACTACCGACTTGGGTCTTTAAGTTAGTGGTTAAAGGGCTCAAAGCTTTAGATGCGTGGGACTTATTACCTAATTCGATTATTGATGATGATCCCCTACATACTACGGCGGTGATCGCCAATCTTGGTGGTATTGATGGTTTTAGTGTGGATCACCATCTCTACAATTGGGGCACTGCATCCATGTTTATAACCTTTGGACGCTTAGAGGCTGATGGTACCTTAGACCTTAGCTTTTCGGTGGATGAGCGTATCTCAGAAGGTTTAGTCCTTTTTAAAGCCTTAGCTTACTTTAGGTCCATCTTGGAGAATCCTTATGAACATGTATGACAAACTAGCTCAAGCAGCTCATGATTTTCCTCATGTACGAGCCTTATCCTTAAATGGCAAACATATTACCTTTTTAGAGCTCATGCATAAGATTGATGAAAGCTATTATAAGTGTCTAAATATCGGAATTAAGCCTCATGATAAAGTGGCCTTAATTCTACCCAATATATTTGAAAATGTGTATTTACTGTATGCCTTAAACAAGTTGAATGTGACGGTCGTCATGATTCATCCTTTAAGTGCGCCCGCTATGATAAAAAAGCGTCTTGAGTTTGTGGGAGCTAAGAAAGCCTTTGTCTTAGATGTTTTAATGGATCGCTATCATGGTTTTATAGATGATCACGACATGATTATTATTGGGATGGCACATAATTCAAGAGGTATTGAAAAGTTGGCCCTTAATCTGCGTTATGGCTTACGTTCCTTACGCCAAAACCATTTTAATCGGATTTCATCAGCGCCTTCAAAGGTTGAAGCGCACAAACCCATTAAGGATGCGGTTGTGCTCTTCTCTAGTGGTACCATGGGCGAACAAAAAGCCATTGGCTTAAGTAGCCAAGCCTTTAACACCTTAGCCTTTCAAATGCGCTCTAACATTGAACCAGTGGTGGGGGAAGATTCCATGTATTGTGTCTTACCTTTCTTCCATGGTTTTGGTTTAGGCGTTACCCTGCATGGGGTACTAGCCTTAGGCGGCCGTTGTGTTTTAGTACCTCGTATTAAACGCAATACCATGGTGAAAGAACTCTTAAAAGAGAAACCAACCCATATCGCAGGCGTACCTTATTTATTTCGAATTCTATTAAGTGATGAGACTTTCTTAAGTAGTGATTTATCTTTTATTAAAGATGCTTTCGTAGGTGGAGAAGCGGTCGCACCAAAATTAGTGGAAGATTTTAATGCCTTACTTAAAAAACACAACTCACCAGGTTGTATGCGGGTTGGTTATGGGATGACAGAAGCCACAGCACCTATTTCAATTTCAGAATCATTTGATGAAACTCCTTATTGTGTAGGCTATCCATTAATTGGGAATCAAATTATGATTCTTAAGGAAAATGAAAAACTTTCCAAACCTTATGAATATGGTGAAATCTGTGTTTCAGGTAAGGTTGTGATGAATGGGTATTTGAATAATGACCAACTGAATGCAAAAACCCTCAGATATCATGGTGAAGACCTTTATTATCACACGGGTGATATTGGTTATATGGATGAAAAAGGACGGTTATATTTCTCACATCGCTTGGATGAACTCATTAAAGTTAAAGGTTATTTTGTGAACCCCTTAGAAGTTGAAACCCAGCTCTATAAAATACCGGGTTGCATTGAAGCTAAAGTTTTTGTGAGCGGGGATGAAACCCTAAGTGCCATGATGGTTTTTGATCGTAAATATGAGCTTGAAAACTTGATTGAAATAACCAATAAAGTGATGATTGTTTTGGATCGTTGGTCGATCCCAAAACAATACTATGTGGTGAAGGATATCCCTAAAAATGATATGCGTAAATACGATATTAAACGTATTAATACCTATCTTAAGTCCGAAGCCTTTGAATTTATTCATGAGTGGAAAAACTAACCCAATAAGGTGATTATTGGGTTTTTTCATGGATTATTGTCTATAAATTCACAATAATCATAAGGAATCACGATTTTTATTGTAAAAAGCGGGGCTTTGTTTTACAATAAAATAAACAATACTCGGCCACAGATTCTGTATAATTTAATTGGTTGCCATCAATAAGGGGTGAGTGGATGAAGAATTTTACAGTAACCACGATGGACCGACAGGGAAACACCATGCGGGGTTTTATGACTGTCGAAAATGTCGAGGACTTAAAACGGAATGTCCGTGAGAAACAGTTATATTTAGTTGATTATAAAGAGACCGATGTAAGGGAGAATACAGCGGGCCGCCTAAAGGTTAAAAACCTAGTGGTTTTTGCCCGTCAATTAGGGACCATGATTCAATCAGGGATCCCAATTATTCAGGCGCTTGATTTACTGCAAAACAAGGCCAATGATAAGAAAAGTAAAACGGTCTTTCGTCAGATTTATGAGGATGTGCAAAAGGGGAACTCACTCTCTGATGCCATGCGGCTTCAACGTGGGGTTTTCCCGGAGCTGTTAACTAACATGGTTGCCGCTGGTGAAGTTGGGGGAACCTTGGATGAATCCTTGAATCGGATGGCGACGCATTATGAAAAAGAACAAAAATTAGCGAGTAAGATTCGCTCCGCCAGCATCTATCCTGCCATACTGGCAGTGGTATCCATCTTTGTGGTGCTGGTTTTAGTTATGTTTGTATTACCAACGATTACCGGAATGTTTGAAGATGCTGATATTCCTTGGACCACCAAGATTATTTTAGGCTTCTCACATTTCTTAATTGATAATTGGATTGTTCTATTAATCAGTGTGATTGTCATTGGAATCACAGTTCGTTTACTCCTTAAGGTAAGAAGCGTCAGAATTGAAGTTGATCGTTTTAAATTACGCTTACCGGTATTTGGGAAATTAAACCGTACTGTTTATTCCGCCCGGTGTGCACGTGCCTTCTCTTCACTCTACTCCAGTGGGGTGCAGACTCTAGACATGATTGAAACCACCGGTAAAGTTTTAGGTAACACGTATTTAGAAGAATTGTTTGTGGATGTTTTAGCCGAGGTAAGCCGCGGCGAGTTGATTTCTCAAGCAATTGAAAATACCCAGGAATTTGATCCAATGTTTGGTTCCATGCTTTATATTGGTGAGGAAGCCGGATCTTTGGGGGATATTTTAAGCACCACTGCGGATTATTTTGATGATGAAGCAGATGCTGCGATTCAAAGAATGATTGCGATGATTGAACCCATTATGATTGTGGTATTAGGTTTAATCATTGGTTTTATTGTGGTAGCGATTATCCAACCGATCTTCCAAATGTACGAGACGATTGGTTAGTAGGAAAGGGGATGATTAACGATGGCTTTAGGCATTGAGTTTAAAAATGGTTCAATTAATATAGTTGAAGCACGCGTCAGAAAAAATGAAATAATTTGTAAGGGGTCTTACTCTTTCACGGTAGAAGAGGAATGGATTGATCAACAAGGGATTGCGGATCATCACTTTGATAATCTTGCTTTGCTTTTTGAACAGAAATTTGATGAATTTAGAATTGAAGATAAAAAGGAAGCCTACCTCTGTCTCAATAATAACTCCATCATTTACCGTGAAATTTTGACACCTAAAATTGATGAGAAGAAGCTAGGCTTTATTGTTCGTTCTGAGATGATGGAAACCCTTAATCTAACCAATGATTATATTATGGACTACATCGGCTTAGAAGAAGTCGAAGATGAAGATGGTCGACCAGCTTATCGCCTCTTAGCGGTAGCGGTCTTAGAAAAAGCCTTGGAGTCTTATATTGATTTAATGAAACGATTAAGAATCAAACCCATTGTCATTGATTCCGCAACCAATGCGGTGATTAAAACCGTTGCTACCAACAGTGAAATCACCCAGAAGGATCAAGTCATTTTAACTGAAATTGGCAATAGCCATTTACGCCTCTATCTTTTTGATCAAGGTAATTACATTCTTTCAAGAAATGTCCGCTTAATTGCGTATTCCGATTTAACCAAAGATGAATACCTTGATACCATTGAAGATAATATTGGGAAAATGATTCAATTTTCCTATACCCGAGGCATTAAGAATGGGATTGATCAAATTTATCTCTTAGGAAAAGATGAAGTTTTAGAAGAAGTTAATGAACGGGTCAACAAGAACTTGTTAGTGCCTTGTGAAATCTATGCACGTCCTTCGTTTGTGAGTGGGGAGTGTGATCATCAAACCCAGTTTATTAATGTGTTTGGGACACTGTTGAGGAAGTGATAGCATGAAAAAACAAGATATGAACTTACTTGCCCGCTATGAAGAGCTTCATAAAAGTAAAGCCAGTCAGTATTCGGACAATAAGATTTACTTTGTGGTGCTGGGGGTATTGTTATTACTCTTTGGGGCATACAGTATAAAACTCGCGATTGATAATTCGCTTTTAAAGAAGGACGTAAAAGAGTTAGAAAGCTATGTGAATGATCCTAACATTCAAACCAAGCTTAGCTACATCAATCAACTTGAAAGTGACATTGCGCAAATTGAAGAGATGTTGCATGAAGTGGAAAGTATCAATCAAGTCTTTGATAGTGCGGTACGTTTTAATTCGGTACCGATTACAATTTTAAATTATTCGCGACCAGCTAGTGTTGAATGGCAAAACATTGAGTATTCCAATGGTACGATTAATCTCGCTATTTCAGGAGTTCGACCTGAGGATATTTCTAATTATGTTTTAAGACTCCAGAAAACGGAACACTTTAAAAAGATTTCTTATGCTGGTTATAACTACAACGAAACTGAAGAAAAGTATTTCGCTAATATTCAGTGCGTACTACAAGGAGGATTATAAAATGACAATTTCAAAACGTGAGAAATTTTTAATCTTCTTTTTGGTCCTCGTGGCCATGATTATGGTGTTTGTGCTTTTGATTATTATGCCACTCACCCAAAAGATTGCGGATCAAAGAACTCTTCGTAGTGATCTGCAGTTTAAGCGACAAGAAATTCAACGTAAGATTGCCATGCAAGATACGCTGATTGCCAAGCAAAAAGATACCCTTTTAAGCTTAAATGGTGAATTTGCCAAGATTGAACAGCCACTTGATGGGGCTGAGTATGAGCGTTGGGTTTTACCTTTAACTTATAAACATGGTATGCGGATAAATCAAGCGTCTTTAGGAAATCTTGAAGTCACAAATCCAGATTCTAAAGAAGTCTTAGTGGTAGAGCCAACCTATCGGCTTAAAGAATTGGTGCAAGAATACCTAAAAGAAGAAGCGATTGTGGATTATATTCCTTCTTCCGATTCAAGCTTACTCAAACAAACATTTACCTATAATGTTTCCAGTAAGTATAATCCTTATAAGGCGTTCTTAGATGATGTAACCAACTGGCGTACCAGTGTTTACATTACTAATTCTTCTTATAACTTTGAGAATGAAACCGCAACCTTTGTCTTTGATGTCTACACCATTAAGAAAATAGAAGAAGAGCCGCGGGATGCGACTCTGGATTCTGATTATCGTGGTGATAGTAATGATTATTGGGATGAGCCCCTTAAGTAAAGAGGGATAAATACCACTCAAGAATTTGATAACCGTATAGGTATCCTAAATAGATACCGATACACAAATAGGGACCAAATGCGATTGCTTTTTTCTGCGATTGCCCTTTAAGGGTTAGAAGATAAATCGCATAAACTCCACCAATAAGAGCGGCAATTAAAAAGGCAACGAAGATACGTTTGTAACCTAATAGTAAGCCAGCAATCGCAACCAACTTAATATCACCACCGCCTAAACCTTCGGTAATAAGGGCGATGATAAAGAAGGGAACACTGATGATAAAGAAACCAATCAAGTGTTCTAAAATATTCACATCCTGGGTGAATATGGTAATGATTGCGAGTATTAGAATCATGATTTGAAAGCGGTCATTGATTTCCATGGTATCAATATCAATCATAGTGATGATGATTAAGATGGAAGTCAGAATCAGACCAATGAAGAATTCAAATTGAAAGCCAAAGCGTAAGTAGACTAATAAAAAGCTTAGACCCGTCAACAGTTCGACTAAGGGATAACGAATACTAATCTTAGCGCCACAGTGGCGGCAACGCCCTTTTAGAAGGCCATAGCTAAGAATTGGTATAAGATCATAGGGCTTAATTTTTTGGCCACACTGCGTGCAGTGTGAAGGCTCAATGATAATCGATTCTTTCTTAGGTAGACGATAAATGACGACATTAAAAAATGAACCTAGAATGGTTCCAAAGATAAAAACCAATAACCCATAAATTGCCATAGTGATACCTCATTATTCGCTTATCATTATAGCAAACTTATGATGAATTAAAAGAGAAATATCAGGAGGATAGCTTATGAGAGCCATACCAATCGGTCAACTTCTAGTTGAAGAAAAGATTATTACGGAAGAACAACTTGATCTTGCCTTAGAAAAACAAAAAGAAACGAAACAACGCTTAGGAGAAGTCATTGCGGAATTAGAATTCGCAAGTGAGCGTGATATCTTACGTACTTTAGGAGTGCGTTTATCGGTTGAGTATGTGGACTCACCCATCTTTATGGTTGAAATCGATGCGGTTAATATTGTTGCGGAACAATTAGCTCGTCGTTATATGATTTTACCCATGTACTTACGCTCCGGTACTTTAACCATTGCGACCAATGATCCCCTTGATTTTGCGTGTTTAGAAGATATTGCCATGATTACCGGCTTAGAGGTCGATACGGTTCTATCTCCGCTATCGGAGATTGAACGTGGTATTAACCGAGTTTATGCTCAAAAAACCACCGAAGATATCATGGGCAGTATCAAGGATGAGTATAGCGCAAGCTATATTCAACCACCCAAAGAACAAGAAAGTGATATTAGTTTAACTGAAAGAGTTGATTCAGCTCCGATTGTTAAACTGGTTAACTCCTTGATTTTAGAAGCCTACCAGCGTAATGCTTCTGACATTCATATTGAGCCAGAAGAAAAGCTAACCCGCATTCGTTTTAGAATTGATGGGGACCTACAAATTCATAATGAATTAACCCCAGAGGTTCATCAATTGATTACCACCCGGATTAAAATCATTTCCGGTATGAATATTGCGGAAAAACGAATTCCTCAAGATGGTGGCTTCCAATTTAAGAATGATTTTATTTCGGTGGACCTGCGGGTATCATCGATCCCAACCCCTAATGGGGAAAAGATTGTTATTCGTTTATTAGGTGCTGACCGTAATATTACCTATGAACTTCATAGTTTAGGGTTATCGGATGAAACCATTGAGCTTATTAATAAAGCGATTCGCTTACCCCATGGTATCATCCTAGTAACTGGACCTACCGGTAGTGGTAAAACCACCACCCTCTACTCCATGCTCGCTAAATTAGCGTCACCTAAGAAATCCATTGTCACGGTTGAAGATCCCATTGAGCGTAAATTTGGTGGGATTACTCAAGTTCAAGTTAATCCAAGGGCTGGTTTAACCTTCGCTAGTGGTTTACGTTCCATCCTGCGTCAAGACCCCGATACTATTATGATTGGGGAAATTCGGGATGGTGAAACTGCTGATATTGCCATACGAGCAGCGATTACCGGTCACTTAGTTTTATCTACGATACATACTAATGATGCTTTATCCACCGTGGTCCGTTTAGTGGACATGGGGGTTGAACCCTTCTTAGTCGCATCATCAGTTCGTTGTGTTATCTCTCAACGTTTAGTCAAAAAACTCTGTTCTAAATGTAAAGAGAAGGTTGAGGTATCCAGTGCCGATAACCTCTTGTTGCATACTGACATCAAAGAAGCTTACCAAGCGGTTGGTTGTCAGCACTGTAACAACACCGGTTATAGCGGGCGTACCGCCGTCTTTGAGATTGTCTTAATTGACCGTCAATTAGAAGAACTTATCTCAAAAGGTGCCAATACCGACACCCTAAAAGCTTATGCAAAAGATTCTAATGTCAGACTTCTTAGAGATGAAGTCCTTGATCTAATTGATGAAGGAACCACTTCCTTTGAAGAAGCCATTCGTATCTTATACACCGTAGAGTAAGAAAGGGGGAGTTCATGCTCGCAGAAATACTAGATTACGCAAATCGTAATGACTGTTCCGATGTGCACTTAGTTGCAGGTAACCAACCCATTGTACGTCGCATTGGTTTACTAGAAAAACTCAAATATCCAGAACTAACGGACCAAGAAGTACTAAACTGGATTGCAGACTTTCTATCAGAAGACCAATTAAGTATGTTTTATACAGGTAAGGATATCGATAGTGCCTATACGGATTGGGTAGGTAATCGTTTTAGAATAAACGTATATCGCCAGCAAAACCGTCCCGGTATTGCTATGCGTTTACTAAAAAACGACATACCCACCATCGATCAATTAGATCTACCAGTCATCCTTAAGGATTTGGCTGATTTACCACGTGGTCTAGTGCTGGTTACTGGTCCAACCGGTAGTGGGAAATCCACCACCTTAGCGGCAATGATTGACCATGTCAATCAACGTCGCCAACGTCATATTTTGACCTTAGAAGACCCGATTGAATACGTCTACGATCAAAAGATGTCGATGATCAACCAAAGAGAAATCTTTAAAGACGTTCATTCATTCCAGGACGGCCTAAGATCAGCCCTACGGGAAGACCCAGATATTATCTTAGTTGGGGAAATGCGTGATTACGAAACGATTAGTTTAGCAATCACAGCCGCCGAAACAGGCCACTTAGTTTTCTCCACTCTGCATACCATTGGGGCACCCAACACCATTGATCGAATCATCGATTCCTTCCCAACGCATCAACAATCACAGATTCGTACCCAACTATCCACAGTACTTAAAGCAGCGGTGTCGCAAGTCTTAGTACCTAAAGCGGATGGAACCGGTCGAATTGCGATTCATGAAATCATGCTCATGAACGATGCGATCGCTAACCTCATTCGTGAAAACAAAATCTACCAAATCGCGACTACCATTCAAACAAGTACCCGCGCTGGTATGACTACCATGGAGGCAAGTCTAGTTCATCGAATGAACACTCGTCAAATAACTTATGAGACTGCTTTAGGCATAAGTAGTAATCCAGAGTTGTTAAAGCGCCTATCAGGCCGACGATAGTCCCTTAATCCACTTAATAGTGGATGAAAGGATATTGACATTTATGTCTAAAAGTAGTTAAATTTAGATAAAGAAAAGGAGAAGAATATATAATATGAAAAAATTATTAAGAAACAAGAAGGGGTTTACCTTAATTGAGCTTATCGTAGTTATTTTAATTCTTGC
>CAYXES010000042.1:0-2055 GCA_964464075.1 uncultured Erysipelothrix sp.
GCTACATTCACATGCAGTTGTAAGGCATGGGCATCCAGCCATGCAATGGCTTTTTGAGCTTGCTCTAAGGATGCACTGGCTTGAAGATTAGCGAAACGAACTCCCTTTGGGTATTCTTCTTTAATCACTAAAAAAGATGGTAGTGTTTCTTCATCTTTAAAGGCCATACTCATGGAGCCACTTGCCATAGCTAACCCACTTTTTCTCGCAACCATCGCAAGCTTTTTATTAATCTGATGGGTCCACTTTGAACCCCCACTCATGGCATTAATAAAGAAAGGAACCTCCAATTGAATCGTATCAATATGGGTTTTAATCTCAATATCATCCACACTTAAATCAGAGAAATTATGGTGAATAAAGCGTACTTTATCAAAGTCATTATTGGCTTTTTCATAATGAGCTAAGGCAAGCTTCACATGATCATCTTTACGACTCATGGCGTCCTCCTTCAATATCTAATTTAATATTTCTAATAATCTCCACCCCTAAATCATCCCAAGCTTGGATGATTTGATCCTTCATCGTTTGATTATTCGCCAAGGCAATCACACAGTCACCCCCACCCGCTCCTGAGCTTTTCGAAACGCCTTTTAATTGATAAACCGCATCATTCATTTTCTTAATGTAGTCAACCTCAATATCAACTAAACTTATATCCGCCAAATAAACGAGAAGATCACGATATGCTTCTACACTCTTAAAGAGTTCAATCTGATTATGATTTTTTATCGCATCACGGGCTTCATCCACTATCTGACGTGCATCACTGAGAAAACGAGCAAACTCAAAGCTATGTTTAATCGCAAAAACCTTTTTTACTAATGCCGTGCTTGAAGCATGTAAGTGACTATAGCCGATCACATAGTCGATGGGTTTAAAGTCTAAAGGTTCAATGATAAAATCATTCCACCCTAACTTAAGAAGTTTAGCAACCGGAGTACGGCGTTTTAAAAAATGAGTGCTACCTTTTTGATAATAGATACAGCCCCCATACACACTAGCTGCCAAATCCCCAAAGGATGAATAAGGTGATAGTCTAAACTGTACAATCACACTTAATTTAAATAAATCTCTTAAGCTAAAACTTAAATCAAAGTAAGCCGCCATGGCTTTAAGAGTCGCCACAATCAAAGCAGAACTAGAACCTAAACCATATTTCTTATGATCAACATTATCCAGTTCACTTTCAATCTCAATCTTAAAAGGTGCCATTTCAGCCACTAAACTTAAAACCGTATTCACAGCCGTTAAGACATAGCGATAGCGACGATCATGACTATATAAACGATGATTTTTTGCTTGGAGATAAACAATGTCATTTTTATATTTTGATGATTGAATGCTGTAGGCATCTGCGGATGAAATCCGCACCCGCACCCCTTTATCCAAACCAAAAATGATGGCTGGATGATGTTCCATCACCACCGCATACTCACCAAGTAAATACATCTTGCCTCCAGCATAGCCGGAGACTGTTTTTTTAGTCAATCAAATGCGCCTCCCTTCCCATGGAGGAATAAATCAATTGGTCTTCACTTACAAATTGACGTAATTTAGCTTCAACTTGATACTTATCTTTTTCTAAAACCAAGATTTTAATATTAGGACCCGCATCCATCGTAAAATAGAAATCCAAGCTTTGTGCTTGTAGTTCTAAAAGCTTATGAATCATATCAATGGTTTGGGGTTGAAAGTAAATGATACTCGGGTGTGAACTCATCATGGTCATATGCATGCCCATGGCATTATCTTGAGCCAGTGATCCTAAAGTATGAAAATCACCCGCCTTTAGGGCGGCTTCCATCTGCTGAGCTTGTTTTAGCGCCCGACTAACCCAAGCATCATACATCCACGATGTCTTCTTAGAAACTTCCATAGCTTGTCGACTCGCAAGCTTCTTTTCTGAAGCATCAATCATAATCACAAACATACCAACTTCCATGATAGGTGCATCAATCATCGATATCCGATCCGAATTAGCTTCCCACTTCACAAAGTTCTTGAAAATGGAACGGGATGCAGAACCAGAACCAAAACGAGTAATTTGAGCCA
>CAYXES010000042.1:2155-6967 GCA_964464075.1 uncultured Erysipelothrix sp.
GCAGTTACCGTTTTCATTGAAAGGCTTCCCTTAAGTTCATAATCCAATAATGTTTAAAACCAGCTGCTTCAAAAGCCTGCAGCATGGTATCCACTTGAGTTTTTGTTTTTAAAAGACTAATCATGACTCCACCACGACCTCCCCCACTCATTTTCGCACCACTAGCGCCATGCGCTTGGGCTAAGGCAACCATCTCATTAACTAGGGGATGGCTTACTCCGAGTTGATCTAAATGATGGTGGGCTTGATTCATATATTGACCTAAGCGATCAAAGTGATTGTTGGTGAGTGCCATTTTAGAGAGTTGGCTTAATTCATCAAGTGCCGCAATCCGTGCCTTGGTTACTTCAAGATGCATATGATCGGCAACATGTTGAACCGCATCAAGAGTCTCCCCTTGAATCTCACTATCGACAACGACCAAATACCCATCAAAATCCATACTGAAACTCTCATAGTCAGGTCCTTTTTTAAAGTAAATAGGATTCTTACTCATGGTGGTCAAAGAATCAATCCCACTAGGGCGTCCATGATTAATAGTTTCCGCAATCATAGAAAGTTCAAACTTATCCGTAAAACTAATCGCTAAATCATGATAGCTCCCGTAGGCATCAATTAAGGCATTAGCTAAAGCGGCACTTGATCCCATACCCCGCTGCATGGGTATCTCACTAATCACTTCCAAATGATAATCTAAAGCATCATCATAGCGCTGTTTCAAAGCCTCCAACAAGGCAATCAGACCATTGAGTTGTTTTGGCGCTTGATTAAGATTGCCGGTATATAAAATCGAATCAATAGTATGATGACCAGCTGATAGTTTCACCTTCACTTGAGTGGTCAAAAAAGGTAGTGCAATCGCATAGGCATCATATACTACCGCATGTTCACCCATTAAAATGATTTTCGCATTAGCGCTACCAACCGCCTGCTTCACATGGACCATCCTGCTAAGGTTGAAACAATAAAGCTTGCAGCATAAAGGGTCATAAACTGAACCCCATAGTTGACACCCATTTTATTAAGGGTACCAGCACTAATCCCAATCAATAAGACTCCAAAGACATTAATAATACCAGCATCCATAAAGGATAAGAGTAAAATCAAGGCCACAAAGACTCCTAAAACCGCTTCATGGGGAATATAGGAAAGAATGAGTTTTGTGATACGACTGGCATAACGATGAATTAGAAAATACACGACAATAAAGGCTAAGATACTGGCTCCCACCATAATAAGCGCAAATTGGGTCATGCTTAAAATATGATGAATATTATGGTCAACACTAAAGATACCATCGGCATTAAAAAGCGCCGCTGCTGGACCAATCGCCACTGGTGATAATGGAATCCCAATCGCGACTAGAGGAATAATCAATTGTGACAGGTAGGTTGATTGAACCATGGCTGACATGGTTGTGATCGCGGTCGTGGAACGCTCAATGGGATCTTTAATCCGATTCGCAACCGTTTCCCCAAATAAAATCGTTAAACCTACCGGGCTTAACACGAAGAGGAAGTTGGATAAAAAAGCACTCCCCGCTGCATAGAGGGTTTCTTGTTTAGTTAATAACTTAAATGGATTTAAGGATTGTTTACTCTCATGAGGAATGGCGATGACATTGGTTTCATCCCTTTCCATCGTTTTCTTCGTATCTTTATTTAATAAAGAGAATAAGGACACCATTAAAGGTCCAATGGTAATTCCTAAAAAGAAAGAGGTTGTGATGGTCACACTTGAATCCACCACATTGAGACCCCAATACAAATGTCTTAAGGATTGAAATAAAATCGCTAAAGGAATAATACTGAGTAAAGATAAGAGTTTATGTTTACTAATTAAGGATAAAAAGATCGCCCCAAACACAAACAAATAAGGAGCATAAGGTTTAATAAGTTCCCCATAAGGTGCGAGTAAACTCGCTAAAATCAAGGAAGTCGGTAAGGCAACCAAAACACCGATAAAGGAAGCGGCTGCCATCTTACGAATAATAAGCGCCGATTTACCTTGATTCTTTAAGAAGATTGAATGTTCAATCATTGGACTACTCATCACCCCACCAGGTAAACCAACCAAGGCTGTAGGCATGGTATTAGTTAAGTTTAAGGTCACAATCGCAGCCATGAAAAAGGCAAGCACTGCAGCTGGATGAAAGCCACTTAAAACTAAGGTTAAGGTTATCGGCATCAAAACCGAAGTCTCATCCGTTCCCGGTATAAAACCAATCACCGTATAAATGGCAACTGCCCCAAAGATCGCTAATACGATCTGAATTATTAAATTAATATCACCCATGGTTATCCTCCATTGTAATGACACGTTTAACTTTAATGATTAAAGCCATTGCGATAAATCCCACAATCGTGCCACTTAAGCCAAATAGTAATCCTAAAGGACGATTTCCTTCAGGCGCCATTAAATGAGCTACCATGGTTGTGGTACTGATTACGATAATACTTATAATCAGGTCTTTAAAATCAATCATATCGCCAAAAATCTCGATATACTTCTTTTTCATAAAGCACCTCGCTTTTTTACATAAAGACATTATACTCAAATTGTGTCATGAATGCCAAGAATCAAGGTATTCATTTAAAAATATAATACCACAAACTGAATAAAAAAATATTAATTATAAGAAATTCATCAAGGATTGGGTCACTCAACGATATGTGATAAAATAACATTATGAAAAGAAATAAAGCGATACAACGTGTCCTTTGGACAACCCTAGGTCTTAATCTTTTAGTCTCAATCTTAAAAATTGGGATTGGCTTTTTAAGCAATGTCACCAGTATCGTTGCGGATGGATTTCACTCCTTAGCCGATGGTTTCTCAAATATCATTGCCTTAGTCGGAATTAAGGTTGCGAGTAAGCCCGTTGATTTTGACCATGCCTATGGTCATCAACGCTATGAAAGTTTAGCGACCCTCTTTATTATGACCTTACTGGTCTTTTTAGGGGTTGAAGTAGTGAAGCGTGCTATCTTTAATCTATGGGCACCGCATCCCATCACTAGTGATTGGTTAACCATCACCATTATTATTGTGACCATGCTTGTCAATATCATGGTCGCAAGCTACCAACGTCGCAAAGGCATTAAGTATCAATCCAATCTTTTACTTGCGGACACCAAACATACCACCTCAGATATCTTTATTTCTTTTGGTGTCTTAGTTAACCTTATCTTATTAACCTATTTCAACGCTCCTTATTGGATTGATTCAATCACTTCACTCATCATCGCTTTTATCATCTTTAGAGCTGCCTATTTAATCTTTATTGAAAGCTCAAAAGAATTAACCGATGCGATTGCGATTGACCCCCAAGCCATTGAAACCATTGTTTCAAAACATGATCAAGTAATCAGTGTTCATAAAATCCGTTCTCGAAAATCAGGTCGTAAAATCTATGTGGACTTCCACATTCAATGTGATCCTAATATGTCTATCTTAATTGCACATGATATTTCACACCAACTTGAAGATACTCTAAGAGATCATTTTGGTGCTTATCTGAGTGCCATTATTCATGTTGAACCAAAAGGCTATCATTATCAGTCTCAGCATGATTAACGCTCCAACCTAAGAAAATCCAAAAAATATAAGCTACTGAGACCACACTAATATTAAAGGTAGCTTGAATTAGATAACCAACAATCGATATCATCAAAGGTAAACCATAAGAGCTTTTAAAGGCTCTTTTTAAATTTGATTTCATAATTAATATGATTAAGCTAAGATAACTAATCAAAGTAAAAAGTCCACCCACTAAAGCATAATGCAAGTACTCATTATGAGCCTTATCTGGAACAATCAAATAATTAAAATACTCTAAAATATCCTGTCGGTAAAACTTTAAAAAAGCATTACCGACATTTTCAAGTCCATAGCCAAAGATAGGCCGCATCTTAAAGAGTTCAACCGCCCGTATCCAGATAAACATACGACTAGAACCAACCTCTTCAATGGCTTCATTTTCAATCAATTTACTCATATCCTTTTGAATGGATAGTAAACGTAATAAGAACGCATCACCTGAAACACCCACAAAAAGAAACACAACTAAAAGGTTCACAGCCCCAAAGATGAGTAAACGACGATAATCAAGCTGCTTCTTAAAATACAAAATACCCAGATAAATTAAGATTGCGATAAAACCACCAATCCAGGTCCCCCGCGTCATGGTCGCTAAAAGACCATAAAATAAGATACCATAGATTAAAAGTGCCCACTTTTCTTTAAAACGTATGTAATAGTCGGATGCGAAAGGTAATAATAAAACAATGAATGATCCTAGAAAATTAGGGTTCCCTATGGTTGAAAAGGCAATTTTCCAATCCTGACGAATAAAGTCTCTACTAAAAGGATCAAGTCCATGGGTTTGTATTATCCCATACAAAACAATAATCAAGCTTAAAACCAGAATGGTTTTAATATGCTTATCCTTTAAAGGTGCCATATGACGAGCCATTATAAATAGAATCAAATAAGTAAGCATGGCATTAAGCCCTTCAACCCGACGTGGACTTCCTAATATTGCCAGTTTTGGATCTAAAGCAAAGATGGTTGATACAATCAACGATATTAAAAAGATTAATAACACCTTATCGATATTATCAAACTTAAGTTTCTTAACAAATACCTTACGGTGAATGAGTAAGGCAAATAGAAACACACTCACAATCAGTTGATAGAATAATAGTTTGGGTTCATAAAAATAATCATTGTACAAACCAATGGGAATAAAAACAAAAGGTGTGACATAAAGAACGATTAAAACCAAGTTTCTAATAAACTTGGAAATATCAG
>CAYXES010000042.1:7067-9340 GCA_964464075.1 uncultured Erysipelothrix sp.
GGTAAGTCTAATAAATCACTGAGTTCCTTTAAATGTGGAGTTAAGATTAGATTTGGATGATCAGATGATTGAGCATGGGCTTTAAGCCAATACAAACCATCTCCATCAATGATTAAAGAATAATCACCCTTTAATAACTCATTGATATGATCAAATGGTGGTGTATCTTTGGATACTCCCATGCCATAAACAACCACATCCTTACCTTTTAAAATCCTTTCGAGCTCCACTTGATTTTCATAAAATGGTGTCATGATTTCTAAAGGTAATTGACGTAATAAAACATCATAAGGTTTATAAGTCGCTAAACTCACTAAACCAACCCCACCAACCAAGGCTGCATGACTAGAAAGTATGGGAGCTCCCATCATAGATGGTGAGCCACCCACCACCAAAACATGTTTAAAATCATATTTATGGACATTGTGTTTGCGTTCTTTTAAGTGAAACTTAAGATCGTGAGGACCATAGATATCAATTCCTGGATAATCAGTATCAAAACCCACTTCAATTAGCTTCAAGGTACCACTGACATCACAACCATCAAAGATTAATTGCCCAATCTTATAAGCTCCAACCACATAGGTCATATGGGCAATAACACATGCATTAGTGATAAAACCACTATCACCATGAAGCCCAGAGACAATATCAATTGAGATAATCCGACATTGACTAGCATTCATTTGACTCATAATCGTTTTAAGTGGTTCCCTCATCTCACCGTGAAAACCAAAACCAAATAAGGCATCCACCACAATATCCCCTTCCCAATCAATATCTTCCGCCCTTTTAATCGACTTCAAGTTAATATTTTGATCCTTAAGTTTAGTTTGTATGCGCATATTTTCAGGAGAATACCAAGCATGTTCCAATAAATAAGCATGAACATCATAACCATTTAAGTAAAGATGCTCAAAAAGCGATAAACCATCACTCCCATTATTCCCAAAACCACAAACAAGGATAATCTTATCTTGTTTTGAAATATCTTTTTTCAATTGTCTATATAAGGATAAACCGACATGCTCTACAAGCTCAAAAGTTGACCAAGCTTGTTTCTCACAAAGATTAGTTTCTAATTCTTTAATAGTTTCAATCAGATAGGCTTTTATCATGGTATCACCTCATGTTAATTGTACCTTATTTTCTAAAATAAGGATTAATCTTTCTAAGGTTTGCTATAATAAGACAAAGGAGATTTAATATGCGTTCAGTTAAAGAAATTTATGATTATAATAAAGACAATGATTATGGTAAAGTCGTCAGTGATAAGATGACCTATAAGGCATTTGCCTACACTGCTAAAGAACTTAGAGATGATGAAGACGTTAAGTTATCCTTTATGGGGGTTTTATACTATCAAGTGAGTGCGCAATTTACCCAATGGTATGCATGTCTCATTACTGATCAAAGAATCATTGTGGGATTATATGGTTTATTTGGTAAAGAAATGAAAACCTTTGATTTGAGTGATTTCCACTCATTTAAAAACTTTGAAAGTGGTTCTTATCAAACCATTCAGTTTATTGGTGATGATGCCGAACTTAATATTGGGGTGCTTTCCCATCGTGGTGATGATCTAGCCAATGATATTGCCAGTAAAACCAACTTAACTTATCTTAAATAATAGATGATGAATAATCCAAGTGGTGGTCAGTGATGTTAAAGAAACCTCAAACTATTTCATTATTCCATAATGAGCAACTCATTCCTCAGCTTGCTAAGTTGATTCAAGCAAAAAAACAAGTATTGATTATAACTTCCATGCCTAGTATTTCACTGGTGATTCAAGATCAGATTTTTGATTTAAGACTCTATGAGATTACGGGTGCGAACCATAATCAATATCCTTTTGTGATTGATAAACTTCAAAACCAAGATCTCGATATCTTGGTTTTAGGTTATGAGCAACTCATTAATCCCCCTAAGCTTAATGATGTCATTGCAACTTATCAACAAGTTGATTATGTCTTAATTATGAATATCAACCAAAGTATACCAAGTAACTTTGATTATCGGGTTGAGTTTGAAAACCTACCACTTATATTAAGAGCTTTTAATCAGGCTCAGTTTATGTTTTTTGCCTATGCTTTAAGTGAGTCTGAACTTAAGGAATTAGAATCTCGCTACCCATTAGAACATCACTTTCAAACCAACAATCAGGATGCCTTATATTATGAACTCGATGTTTATGAGCGCTTTAATCCCCTCCTTGAAATCCTCAAAGGACAAGCTACCATTATTATTGTTCATGATTATGATGAGGCAAC
>CAYXES010000043.1:0-9309 GCA_964464075.1 uncultured Erysipelothrix sp.
AACTTGAACTGAAAGGAAGACCGGAGGGTCTTTTTTTCATGGGTCAATCTTGGTACTTAGGATTGACAAGTGAAAATTATATGATAGTATTAGTAATATATTGAAAGACGATGAAAAGAAAAAGTAAACTGTGTAAGTTTCTTAGAGAGCCCGGATGGTGAAAAAGGGTAGATAGCAGCAGTTGAACAATGGTCTTGGAGTTGCATACCGAGAGGAGTTTCCTTTAGGCTATGACGGTCTCGCCCGTTAACGCGATAGAGTATAACCTGCATGCAGGCGTACTTGAAGAGGTCTAACTAGTGATAGTTAGATAAACAAAGGTGGTAACACGAGTACTCTCGTCCTTGATGGATGAGAGCTTTTTTATTTTATGGAGGTTATTATGATTGAAATTAGAAATGTAACGAAAAGTTATGGCAACAATGGGAGTACCTTAATCGCATTGAATAATGTGAGTGCTTCAATTGAAGATGGTGAATTTGTAGGGATTATTGGCTTTAGTGGCGCTGGTAAATCAACCTTAATTCGTCAGTTAAGTTTAATTGAAAAACCAGATAAGGGCTCTATCTATCTTGATGATGTGGATCTCTTTCAATTGAAAGGGAAGGACCTTTTAACCATGCGACGCCAGCTTGGGATTGTTTTTCAAGGTTATCAACTCCTCCAACAAAAAAATGTCTTTGATAATATTGCTTTCCCATTACAGTTAACGCATACACCTAAAGATGTGATTGAAAAGAAGGTGCATGAACTTCTGCAACTGGTGGGTTTACAAGATAAAGTGAATGTCTATCCTTCTCAATTATCAGGTGGACAAAAACAAAGAGTGGCTATTGCACGTGCCTTGGCTTCAGAGCCTAAGATTCTCATGTGTGATGAGCCAACTTCATCCTTGGATGGTGTTACAACCAAATCAATCTTAGATTTATTAAAAGAAATCCATGAGAAGACCAAGGTAACGATTATCATTATCACGCATGAACTGTCTGTGATTAAATCGGTCTGTGATCGGGTGATTGTGATGGATGAAGGGAATTTTGTGGAACAGGGTGAGGTAGAAAGTGTCTTTAATCAACCAAGTCATCCTACCACGATTAATCTGCTTGCCCATCATGTGGAGGCCCTATGAAGGAACTACTTTGGACCGGGACCTTAGATACGCTTAAGATTGTATTGACTTCAACCTTCTTTGCGAGCTTAGGGGGATTACCACTTGGGATTCTACTTACAATCTGGAAAAAGGATAATATTGCACCCTTTCCTCTAGGAGAAAAAATTCTAGCGGGAATTGTCAATATTGTGCGTTCAATTCCCTTTATTATATTGATTATTGCCTTGTTACCCATCATTAGAGTGGTGGTTGGCAAGGGATATGGGGTACCGGCATCCATCTTTGCCTTATCGGTAGGAGCCATTCCGTTTGTGGCTCGGGTGGTTGAATCAGCCTTATTGGAGGTTGATGATCTCTTGATTAAGGCTGCGATCACGATGGGGGCAACCCCACTACAAATTATCTTTAAGGTTTACCTGGTTGAGGCCTTACCAAACTTAGTACGATCACTATCACTTACGATGATAACCCTAGTAGGATATGCCGCCATGGCAGGGGTTGTAGGTGGAGGAGGATTAGGTGATATTGCCATACGGTATGGCTTACATCGTCGTGAACACGACGTGATGTTTATCACCATCATCATCATGGTGATCATGGTTCAACTCATACAAACACTATTTAATACGATTGCGAATCGTATCGACAAGCGACGCGCTTAAGGAGAAAGAAATGAAAAAACTATTTACATTATTAATTGGGATACTATTACTGGTGGGATGTACTGCGAAACCACAAGTTGAAAACAAAGAAATCGTAGTTGGAGCATCTCCAGCACCTCATGCTCAAATCTTAGCGGAAGCTGCTTCAGAAGTGGAAGCCTTAGGTTATACCTTGAAGATTGTTGAATTCACAGATTATGTTTTACCAAATACTTATCTTGATGCGGGTGATTTGGATGCGAACTTCTTCCAACATTTACCATACTTATTAGACTTCAATGAGAAAGAGGGAACGAAACTAACATCAGTTCAACAGATTCACTTTGAACCTTTAGGACTCTATGGTGGTAAATCAGATAGTGTTGAAGCGCTAAAAACCGATGGGGCTGTCATTGGGATTCCTAATGATGCTTCCAATGAATCACGGGCTCTACGCTTACTCGAAGATAATGGACTGATTAAACTAGAAGCTAATTTAGCGGATGTGACCCCCCTTAATATTGTGGAGAATCCATACAACTATGAGTTTATTGAAATGGAAGCTGCGCTTTTACCGGATAACTTAGTTGATTTTAACTTCGCAATTATTAATGGTAACTATGCTATTACCGCAAAGATTACCGATAAAGTCTTATTGACAGAAGATAGTCAATCGGATGCCGCTCAAACTTATGCCAATATTATTGCGGTACAAGAAGGAAAAGAAGATAGTGAAAAAACCAAAGTTCTGGTTCAAGCTTTAACTTCATCTAGGATTAAAAAGTTTATTGAAGATACCTATTATCCAACTGTAATCACAATGTTTGAATAAAACACACTGGTCCTTGAACAATCAAGGACCTTTTTTTATATGGTATAATAGGCATTGATGATAGTCACTTGATAAGTGACTATAAGATGATAGAAAGGATGTAGAATGAAATTATTTATTGATACTGCGAATGTCGAAGACATTAAAAAAGCAAATGATATGGGGGTTATATGTGGGGTAACCACAAATCCTTCTTTAATCGCAAAAGAAAAGCGTGGCTTCAAGGAAGTTGTCACTGAAATCACGGCGATTGTAGATGGACCAATTAGTGCGGAGGTGATTAGCCTTGAAGCGGATGAGATGATTAAAGAAGCTAAAGAGTTAGCTGAGATTCATTCTAATGTGGTCATTAAACTACCGATGACCATTGAGGGTTTAAAGGCCACTAGCGCCTTAAAAGCCTTAGACATTAAGACCAATGTCACTTTAATTTTTAGTGCCGGACAAGCCTTGCTTGCGGCTCGTGCCGGGGCAACTTATGTTTCGCCTTTCTTAGGACGTTTAGAGGATATTGGAGAAGATGCGATGCAACTGCTAAATGATATTGCGGATATCTTTATGTTGCATGATATTGATACTGAGATTATTGCCGCCAGTGTTCGTAATCCTTACCATGTGCTCTTAGCGGCTAAGGCAGGGGCTCATATTGCGACCGTTCCTTATGGAGTTATTGAGAAGATGTCTCAACATAAATTAACCGATGAAGGTATAGCTCGCTTCCTCGCTGATTGGGAGCAAGCCCAACAATAAAATAAGACGTAGCCAAGTGGCTACGTCTTTTTAGTTATGAAATTGATTAGCGACTTCAATCAAGCGCTTGGTTTGAGCTTTGATGGCGGCTTCAACATTTTCAAGCATGTTGCCATCCCGATCAATAGTAACGGAGGTACCATATGGGTTACCACCGGCTTCATAAAATGAAGGATCACTGAAGCCTGGGGTGACTACGAAGGCGCCCCAATGGAAGATAGTAGTAAAGAAGTTGAGTAAGGTTGCTTCTTGTCCGCCATTTACATTTTGAGCGGAAGTCATAGCTGAGATAAACTTGTTCGCAAGTTTACCTTGGGCCCAAATTGGACCTTGCATATCAATAAATTGTTTGAGTTGGGAAGGCATGTTACCAAAACGGGTTGGCATAGAAAATAAGATCGCATCTGCCCAATCTAAATCATCACTCGTCGCAAAGGGGATATCCTTGGTGGCTTCCACATTGGCTTTCCATTTTGGTTGTCCATTCACGACTGCTTCAGGTGCTAATTCTTGCACCTGGCGTAGGCGGACCTCAGAGCCCATAGCCTCAGCGGTTTCTTGGGCCCATTTAACCATTTGGGTATTGGTGCCATAGGCACTATAATATATAATCGTCAATTTTGCTTGTTTCATTGAACTTTCCTTTCTTAGCATACCCAAACATTATAAAAAGCTTACCTTAAGGATTCAATGAAAGTGACTATTAAACGCTAATGATTAGCGGGTATACTCCAGATTCTTAATTTATCAGCTTTTGCTTTGGCTTCAAAGGGAAAGAGGGAATTAGTGTACTTATAATCATCATAAAGATAGGCTATTTTCGCATAACCTTCAGCTAGTAGATGTTGTTGAATGAGAGTATCATCCACCCACACCCAGCCTAAAAGACGCTGGTACTTATCACGTTTGGCTTTGGAATCATATTCAAACTCTAAAAGCTCTGCATTTTGGTATAAATCACACACGAAAGTGGTGGCTTTATTTGAAAAAGGTTCACCCCTTTCAGGGGTGTCAACCGCCAGCAGGCGTACCGTTTCTTCCTTATTGTTCACTTTAAAGACAGTCGTATCTCCATCAATACAGCGTACCAGTTCTATCTTAACGACTTGAGGATGAAAGTAGGGTTGAATGACAAAGTGAAAGAGTAAAACCACCGCAATGATGATGGCAAGATTAAGCCAGCGATTTTTAAATTTGATTTGTTTAAGTAGTTTATTGAGATTTGATTTGTTTATGATAGGCATAGCGTTTTAAACTTTGATTGATATAGACAATCCCACAATAGTGGAAACCTTCCTTTTCTAAAAAGCCCTGCATGGCTCGATTATCTTGATGGGTATCAACCCGAATAGAATGTAAATTATTTGATCGGGCTAAATCAACCGCAAAGGCCATGATGGCTTGGGAAATTCCCTGGCCTTGATATTGATTTTCAATGACAATGCGATGAATGGTTAAATAGGGTAAATCATCCAACCATTGTCCACCTTCAATCACATCATAATCGACTTCACCATCCAAGATTAAAGCCACACTGGCGATCACTTGTCCATCCTTTTCATAGACATAACTAATGCCTTGATCAATATCTTCCTTTAAAGAATATTGATTAGGATAGTTATTTTGCCACTGATCAATACCTTGGGCTTTTAATGAAGCACTCGCTTGTTTATAGAGGGTACTTACCCTTTCAATATCATCGTATCTTGTTTTTCGTATCATTTTCATCACGGTTCTATTATACACAAAAAAAAGTCATCAAGGATGACTTTTAAGGAAGACTCACAATGTCAATAGGTTGATCTAGAACTTGATTCATATCCTGAATCATCGTCATCGTGGCTTTAAAACCACCAGTGGTGATGTACCAAGCAATCGGATCAAGGGCGTAGATTTGTTGATTGAGAGCGGCTTGGGTTTGTTTAAGCAAGGGGTTATGCTTCACATCATCTAAGGTTGCTTGATCACCAATGGAAGCTCCCCGGTCCATCATAAAGATTACAGGCGGATCAACTTCTAAAACATATTCAAAGGAAACACTCTTACCATGGCTGCCTCCATCATCGCTGGATGGATCAGCGGGTTCAAAGTTAAATTCATTATAAATCATGGAGAAACGTCCTTCTTTACCATAGAAGGAAAGGGTATTGGCATTCACAAGTAAAAACAAGGCTTTAATATCTTGAGTGTGTTTGGCTAACTCATCCATGTTGTTGAGAATAATATCTAAACTAGCGTCTAGTTTATCCGCAGCCTTACTAAAGATGGCGGAGAGATTACTTACATTACGGGTTAATCCATCTCTGAGGTTATAATCCGGTAAGCTTACATCCATAATATCCGCATCTGGATACTTAGTTTTTAATTCATCAACGAGCGGAAGTAAACGACCGCCAATGATAATAAGTTGAGGATCAAATAAATCCATTTCATCATAGTTAACCTCAAAGAGGGTTCCAAGATTCTTGTAGTCTTTGCTTTTAAACGGTGATAAATATTCAGGAACACTATCTTGGGCAAGCCCTAAGCGTTCAATCTCAAAGTGCTCAAGCCCAACACTATCTATGATATCTAAGATATCCATCGAGAAGATAGCGACCCGTTTTGGATTGGCTTTCACTTGCCTTTGTCCCATACTATCTTCAATGATAACCAAGGTTTGGTTGTTATCAGAAGGCTTAACTTCACTACATCCACTAATCAATAATAAAGCTACAATTAAAATGACAAACTTCTTCATTGAATAATCCTTTCAATCCCATCTGGGGTTTTATACAAACAAATCTTTTGTCCATTGACACATTCTATACAAAAATCATGATCAAAGACATGGTCCAGGACCCCTTTATCAATGACTTCATCCACATCACCTTCAAAGACAATGCTGCCATCTTTCATGGCGACGATGTGATCTGCAAAGGCGGATGCGATATTGACATCATGTATCACCACCACCACGGTTTTATTAAGCTCCTTAACGAGGCGCTCTAAAATCATCATCATCTCAACCGCATAGCGCATATCCAGATTATTAAGGGGCTCATCAAGGAAGATGTAGTCACTATCTTGGGCTAATACCATGGCGATATATGCACGTTGGCGCTGACCCCCACTTAATTGATTCAAATAGGAATCACTAATATCCTCAAGATCCATAAAGTCAATGGCTTCTTGAATCTTTTGATGATCATGTTTCTTTAGAAATCCTTTGGAATGCGGATAGCGACCAAAGGCAACCAGCTCCTTAACCTTCAGATTCACATTAGGAGGATTGGATTGTTTTAAAACACTAAGTTTCTTCGCAATCTCATTGGATGAGAGACTCGCAATATCCACCCCATCAATGAAGATTTCTCCCGCTAAGG
The DNA here is from genome assembly GCA_964464075.1 of uncultured Erysipelothrix sp. Taxonomy (GTDB): domain Bacteria; phylum Bacillota_I; class Bacilli_A; order Erysipelotrichales; family Erysipelotrichaceae; genus UBA6182. Next base: position 6,700 of record CAYXES010000043.1, read on the forward strand.
GTTTGAGTAGTCGCGAAATAACCCCGACTAAGGTTGATTTACCGGCTCCATTGGCTCCAATGAGAGCCGTAATCTTATGATCTTGAATGGTTAGATTAATATCCTTAAGGATAGTTTTCTCTCCATAAGCCTGTGATAATTGAGAAATACGTATCATAAAGCACGCTCCTTTACAATTAAATATAAAATATATAAACCACCAAATAAATTAATAAAGACAGAAACCGAGCTCACAAATCCAGTGAGTTCCACAATCAATTGACCTCCAACTAGAAAGACAATCGCAATGAGACTGCTATAGAACATAAGCCCTTTATGTTGATGACTTTGAGTCAGTTCCCGCGATACATTCACGGCCATCAGCCCTAAGAAGGAGAGCGGCCCGAGTAAGGCAGTCGCAATCGCCATAGCTAAGGAAATCAAAATCAAGGTATGACTCTGAAGCTTGTCATAGGCTAAGCCTAAGCCAATGGCATAAGGTCGACCTAAGGCCATGACATCATAATCATGATGATGGCGAATAAAGAGTAAGATAAGCACCACCATAATGGGACTGATAAAACCAATTAGATTCACATTCATGGTGTTGATTGTCACATTGGTTAAACTCGCTAAGGATTGAAACTCATTCGGGTTCATCATGGTTTGCATAAAACTAATGAGACTACGTAAACCCGTCGCAATAATCATGCCAAAGAGAAGCAGTAAGGCTAGATTATTGGAGAAACGCTTGAGTAAGAATTGGTATAAACCCACACTTACCACAATCATGATTAAACTGGTAACCACAAAGTTTAAATAAGGATTAGTAATTAGCACAGTTTGATTGGATAAGAAATAAATAAGAATGGTCTGAATGGTAACGAAGATACTATCAAAGCCTAGGATACCCGGGGTTAGAATACGATTATGGGTAATGGTTTGAAAAGCCAAACTACTTAAGGCAATCAAGATCGCACTAATCATCATCGCCAGCATATGCATGCCTTTACGACTCACAATCCTTATAAAGACACGACTTGATACCTCATCATAGCTTTGCATGAAATACCAGGAAAACAGATAAGCTAAGATGATAAAAACGGTGAGGGATACAATCATCAAAGAAAAGGTGAGTCTACGTGCTTGCATAGCGACCTCGTTTAAAGATGAGATAAATAAAGATGATTGACCCAGTGATACCCATCATAAATGAAACTGATATTTCATAAGGATAAATAATAAGACGACTGATGATGTCATTGAATAAAACATAAATGGATCCAAACAAGAGGACATCAATCATGGACCGTTTTAAGTTATCCCCATAATAGAGACTAATGAGATTAGGAATGACTAAACCCACAAAGGGTAAAGGTCCCACAATCACATAGGATGCTGCTGCAATAATCGCAACAATAATTAAACCAATCAACACCACCCGTTTATAATTGACTCCCAGATTAATAGCGAAATCACTGCCTAAGCGTAAAAGACTAAAGGCTGACGAATAGAAATAAGCCATCATCAAGGGAATGATAATAATCCATAGTAGCTCATAACGACCACTCGTAATATTTGCGAAGCTTCCAAGATTAATGGAACTAAGGACCTGCAAGGCATCGAAACGATGGGCAATGAAGGTATTCATCGCCCCAATGATGGAACCATACATCATCCCCATCAAAGGTACATAAATCGCTTCCTTAAGCTTAATCTTAGTAAGTAGAGCCATAAAGATCATGGATGAACTTAAGGCAAAGACAAAGGCCAAAGAAAGCTTTACCAAAAGGGGTGAACTTCCTAAGAAAATCCAAGCTACTAAAACCCCTAATAAGGCAGCATCACTTGATCCGATAATAGACGGTGAAATAAAGTTATTCTGTCCAATGGACTGCATGATGAGCCCCGCAATACTTAAGCCACTAGCCGATAAGATAATCGCTAGGGTACGGGGTAAACGTGAGCTGGTAATAATATGCCAGCTAAGCTGATCAAAGCTCAATAAGCTTTTTAAGCTAACATTGGCGACCCCAATGAAGAGGGAACTAATTAATAAAATGATAAAGCTAACAAGCAAGACTAGCCTTCTTTTATTGACAATCAAAAGCACCCTCCTTTCAATAGCCCTAGTTTTAGGGGGTTAATAAATTATAGGCATAGAAAGGGGGATAAGACAAAGAATCCACTTATGTGAGAATTGCCGAAATTTAAACAAGGTGACCCATCAAAAGTGCCTTAAAGCTACTTACTAGTAGGCTTTAAGACACTTGGTTAGTTTTGAATAGATTGAGAATATGAGACAAGCTTGTTTTTATGAAAAATCATAAAGTGATGAAAGTCACAAATTAGGTATTCATTCTAAAATAAAAGGGGATAAAAAAACCAAGCTAGGCTTGGTTATTCAAGTTCAAATTCACCGGTATAAAGTTTGTAGTAGTGACCTTTTTCATCCAGTAATTCTTGGTGGTTACCCCGCTCAATAATATGACCCTGATCAATGACCATGATCACATCCGCATTCTTAATGGTACTTAAACGGTGGGCAATCACAAAGACGGTACGACCTTCCATCAAGCGATCCATACCTTGTTGGACAATGGCTTCGGTACGGGTATCAATGGAGGAAGT
>CAYXES010000044.1:0-7978 GCA_964464075.1 uncultured Erysipelothrix sp.
GTAGGAAATTTGAGGAGCGCTGTCCCTAGTACGAGAGGACCGGGATGGACATACCGCTGGTGCACCAGTTGTCTCGCCAGAGGCATAGCTGGGTAGCTAAGTATGGACCAGATAAGCGCTGAAAGCATCTAAGCGCGAAGCTGACTCCAAGATGAGATTTCCCATCCCTTGTGGAGTAAGACCCCTGAAAGACGATCAGGTTGATAGGTCAGAGATGGAAGCGTAGCGATACGTGTAGTTGACTGATACTAATAGGTCGAGGATTTAATCACACAATTTATGACATACAACGAAAAAAGAAAGTTTAACCCTAGTTTCTTCTGTTATTTAGTTTTGAGCGAATGCTCACATCCGGTGATGATGGCGAAGTGGTCACACCTGTTCCCATCCCGAACACAGAAGTTAAGCACTTCAGCGGCGACAATAGCATGGCGTGCTCATGTGAAGATAGCGCGTTGCCGGGTAATAACTCCCCTTAGGGGGAGTTTTTTTATTTGAGATACCTAGTGAATATGATAAAATAGGATAGGACTTTGGTGAATGATGAAAACAAGATACATTAGTAAAGGGGTAGCTGATACCCAAACAATCGCATATAACCTAGCTCAACGATTAAAAGGTGGGGTTGTGATTACCTTAGAAGGTCAATTGGCCAGTGGTAAGACCACCTTCACCCAAGGCTTTGGGCGTGGTTTACATATAAGTGATCCGATAAATAGTCCTACCTTTACCTTATCGAAGATCTATGAAGGGGATTTCCCTTTAATTCATATCGATGCTTACCGTTTAGAAGGTTTAGATCAAGATTTAGGATTCGAGGATTATTTTAATGATGAATGGATGGTACTCATTGAGTGGCCTTTATATATTGAAGCAAGTTTACCAAGTGAGAGAATTAAGATAAAGATTGAGATGTTAGAAGATGATCAGCGTATGATTGAAATTGAATCAAATATCGCAGATTTAAATATTGAGGGATTACTATGAACCAAGTATTTATTGATACGGCCTATAAAACCTTAACCGTGGCTTTATTAAAGGATAATCAGGTGGTAGATATGGTGCATGAGATGGCTTTTAAGTCCCAATCAGAACTCGTTATGCTTAAATTGGATGAATTATTAAAAGCCAATGCGTTAAAACCACATGAAATTGATGAATTAATAGTAACGGTGGGTCCGGGATCGTACACCGGAATTCGAATTGCGATGACGATTGGGAAGGTATTAGGTGCGATTTCACCCATTAAGATCAAAACCGCAACTTCCTTAGAACTTTTCGCATCATCAACCGGTCAAAGTGTGGTTCTTTTTGATGCGAGATCACAGCGGGTTTATTATGGTTTATTTGATGAGGGAATCTATGTAGAAGGTCCCCATATTTTAAATATTGATGAAGTTCATCGGATACTTTCCGAAACTCCCTTTTCGGTTTATGGGGATGGTCATTTAGTAGGACTAGAAGATAAGTTCGATTTAAATGCGCAAGCCATTGAGCGGGTGGTCTCAAAGGCAGAGGCTGTGGATGATAGTGATCATCTAGAGCCTTTGTATTTGAAGGAGGCTTCGGCATATTGAACTTACTTATTAGAAAAGCGAGTCCTAAAGAATTAAGTCAGATTGTTGCTTTAGAAAATCATATTTTTGGGTTTTCATATACCGCCGATTACTTTGAAAGCTTCTTTAGACAAGAAAGCCTCTTAGTCGCTTTTGATCAAGATGTGCTGATTGGATGCTTAGGTTATTTCAATCATGAGGATTTTATTGAGATTATCATGGTTGGGGTAAAACCGACCGCCACCCGACAAGGGGTTGGGAGTATGTTGATGAAGGCTGCGATTAGCCAAGCGCTAATTAAAGGGGCACAAGCGGTTTTTGTGGAAGTACGAGCCAGTAATGAAGCTGCGCTTAAGCTTTATGAGCAACTAAACTTTGAACTTGTGAGAAAGCGGGAGAATTATTACCAAAGCCCCAGTGAAGATGCATTAGAAATGAGGTTGTCTTTATGAGAAAAGATGTGATTGTATGTGCGATTGAAACATCTTGTGATGAGACCGCTATTGCCTTTATTAAGAATGGCAATGACGTTTTAGCTAACGTCGTTTCTTCTCAAATTGATATTCATCAACGCTTTAAAGGAGTTATGCCTGAGATCGCTTCCCGTCTGCATGTCGAACAAATCGCCATTGTATTAAAAGAAGCGCTTAAAAAGGCAAATCTTACGTGGGATCACGTGGATGGGATTGCCTTTACCCAAGGTCCAGGTTTAATTGGTTCCCTTCATATTGGAACGATCACGGCCAAGACTTTGGCTTGGTATTTTGATAAGCCTTTGATTCCGATTCATCATATTGTGGGGCATATCTATGCGAATGCCTTTGTGAGTGAACTTAGCTTCCCTCTTTTAGCCTTAGTCGTTTCCGGGGGCCATACTGAGTTGGTCTATATGAAGGATCATTATGACTTTGAGATATTGGGTCAAACCTTAGATGATGCGGTGGGTGAATCCTATGATAAGGTGGCACGCATGATGGATTTAGGATATCCTGGTGGTCCCTTAATTGATGCCTTGGCTAAAGAAGGGCAAACCTATTATGAACTGCCACATGTTCAGACACCTAATCCCTTAGATTTCTCATTCTCGGGTTTAAAGTCGGCGGTTCACAATCTAATCACAAAGTTAGAACGACAAAATCAAAGCTTGAATAAAGCAGACTTGGCTTATGCCTTTCAAGAGCGAGCCTTGGAGCAACTCTTAGAAAAAACCAGACTGGCTTTAGATACTTATGAGGTCAAGCACTTGGTTTTAGCGGGTGGGGTTGCGGCTAATTCACGTTTAAGAGTGAAGTTTGAAGCTCTGCAAGAGGATTATAAGAACTTGCGCTTGACTATACCGCCGTTGTGGTCAACCACCGACAATGCAGCTATGATTGGAGCCGCGGCATATGAGGCTTATAAGGCTAAATTGTTTGGGGATTTAGACATAAGTGCCCAAGCTAATCTAAAGATGCGAAGTATAATAAGATAACTTATTCACAAAGTGGCGTTTATGTGTTATGATACCTGCAGGAGAATAACATATGAAAAATAAAAACGTGCCAAAGGCAACTTTACAACGCTATCCAATTTATTTAAAAGCGTTACGTAAGTTACAACAAATGGGAGTTGAACGCGTTATGTCGCGTCAGTTGGGAAATTTTGTGGATATTGAATCAACTACGATTCGACGTGATTTTTCCTTTATCGGCAGCTTGGGGAAACAGGGTTATGGATACGATGTGGACAAGCTGTTGGAAGTCTTTCATCAACAGTTAGCAGCTAACTTTGATGAGAAAATGGTTTTGATTGGGGCTGGTAACTTAGGTAAAGCCTTGCTCAACTACAATCGTTGGAATCATGTGGTAGGGGAAATCGTGGCGGCTTATGAGACTGATACCGATAAACTGGGTTACTTTAATAATATCCCGGTCTACCATCTAAACAGTATTAAAGAAACGATGCCGGAAGATTGCCGGGTAGCGATCTTAACCGTTTCTCATGACACCCAAGAAACCGTTGATTTCTTGGTGGATTGTGGCATTGTGGGGTTTGTGAACTTTACCCATGATCATATACAAGTACCCAAAGGAGTATTCTTAAAAACCATTGATGTGGTTTCAACCATACAAGAACTTGTTTATCAAGTTAATAATATGCGCTAGTTGATGATGTGAGGAGATAAATTATGATTGGATCATTTATGACGGCTTTAGAGTGCTATGAAATTGTGATGAGTGATAATCGCTTAGAAATTGATAGCCTAGAAGCTGTTTTGTTGCAGGGGTGGATACGGACGAACCGTAATAGTAAACATATTGGGTTTATTGAACTGAATGATGGAACCTATTTTAGGAATGTTCAGTGTGTTTATAGTGATGAATTAGAGAATTTTGAAGCCATTAAGGGCTACCATATTGGGACTGCGATTAGTGTTACAGGAGTGTTAAAGTTAACTCCTGATAGTAAACAACCATTTGAGATTGTGGTTACTAGTATTGTCTTAGAAGGCACTTGTGAGCCTTCTTACCCACTGCAAAAGAAGCGTCACAGCTTTGAATATTTACGTGAAATTGCCCACTTAAGAGTGCGTACTAACACCTTTTCGGCGGTGTTTAGAGTGCGTTCGGTCTTATCCATGGCGATTCATGAGTTCTTTCAAAACCAAGGTTTTGTCTATGTTCATAGCCCGATTATCACCTCCAATGATGCGGAAGGTGCGGGTGAAGTCTTCAGTGTTAAGGTCAATAATAAAAAGGAAGAGTTTTTTGGGAAACCCGCAAGCTTAACGGTATCGGGGCAACTCCAAGCGGAAGCCTATGCCTTAGCTTTTCGGGATGTTTATACCTTTGGACCCACCTTTAGAGCGGAGAAATCCAATACCCCGCGTCATGCGAGTGAATTTTGGATGATTGAGCCTGAAATCGCGTTTGCGGATTTAGGGGACATTATGGATTTAATCGAAGACATGGTTTTATACTGTGTGGAATATGTGATGGTGAATTGTCCCAATGAAATGGCCTTCTTCAACGAACATATTGATAAGGGACTTTTAGAGCGTTTAGATAAACTTATGCACAGTGAATTCACAAAAATGACGTATACCCAGGCAATTAAAGAATTGGAAAAAGCCGATGTTAAGTTTGAGTATCCCGTATCCTGGGGTATGGATCTACAGTCGGAACATGAGCGCTATATTAGTGAGAAGATTGTGGGTGGACCGGTATTCATTACCGATTATCCGCAAGATATTAAAGCCTTTTATATGCGTTTAAATGATGATGAAAAGACGGTTGCGGCTTGTGACCTTTTGGTTCCTTATGTGGGTGAACTTGTGGGAGGCTCACAACGGGAAGAGCGTATTGACTATTTAGAGAAAGCCATGGAGCACTTTAGCATTGAAAAAGAAGGCATGGAATGGTATTTAGATTTACGTCGCTATGGTGGCGTAAAACATGCCGGCTTTGGATTAGGCTTTGAGCGTTTCTTACTGTATATCACGGGAATGCAAAATATTAGAGATGTGATTCCATTCCCACGGACCCCTAAGAATTTACTTTATTAAACAATCCTTTGGATTGTTTTTTAAAGCAGATGTTGAGCTATTAGGCTCACTGTTTTATAATGGTATAGATAAGGAGAATTAAATGAGTGTTGCACCTTTAAGGCCAGTGCCTAGAAAAACAATACGAATTAATAAAAAAGTAGTGATTCCACTACTTGTTTTGGTCGTGTTGCTTGGGTATGTTGGGATAACTTGGCTTTTAAGACCTAAAACACCACCGGTTCCCTTAAAGTCGATTTGTGAATTATCCCATCAAAAATCACGGGAATTGTTTGTGGATCGCGAATATGAAAATCTAATTGAGGTGAATGATTATTTTGCCTATGGTGAGACCTTAAATCTATTTAATGAAGCTTATGAACTTCAAACCCCTGATTTATTTGTGGGGAAGACCATTGTCTTGGTGAATCTATGTGATCAAAATGAACGGGTTTATATGATTGAACGGAATGTTGATGGTCAACTGCCTTTGGAAGATTTACCGCATGGTTTTTATGAAATCTATATTATGCATAATTTAGCGCGTCATCGTTTGTTTGCGCCCCAATTAATGGATGAGCGCTTTACAACCATTCGTCGTGGAGAGGATACCAAGCAGGTTCGTTTATTAGCGGATGCCTTCTTATTAGAAAATAATCGGGACGGTAATCCAACCTTTGATCGTAATTATGCATTTTTAGAAGTAAGTCCTATCGAACTGGATGATCAAGTATTTGATATTATGATTGATCCAGGTCATTCGAATAAAGATAATGGTTGGTTAGATTTAGGCTTACAAGCTAACGGTCTAGTCGAAGCGGAAGAAACTTATAAAATGGCTCTGGCTTTAAAGGCAGAGTTTGAGAAATATAATCTTAAGGTTGGTATAACCCGGGATGAGGACGAAGTTGTTAATACTTATAATATAGACGGACGTCTGCATCGAGGTTATCAAAGCCAAGCTAAATATTATTTAGAAGTTCAAATGGTGGGGAATAATAACCCTGAGGTTTACGGTACGCAGATTGTTTATTCATCCTATGCATCGCCTAAACTACCAGCAACCCTTTTAAAACACTTGGTTGAAAACACCAATCTTCAAGCTACCAATATCAAAGGAACCGGTAATATTGCCGGGGTGGTACCGACCATCCGGGTGAATGGCTTTGATGGGAATATGGTGATTCGAGAATCGGGTGGGCAAGCCCTTGCAGCAGCCACCTACTCAGAGAAATCCAAGGAGAATGAAGCCTTTGCCTTTGAGAATAAACGGGGTATGCAGACGATTAGTATTGAATACATTTACATCACTCATCCAAAGAGTGCCCAAGAATGGGTTAAAAACTATGAAACATACGCTAAGGAAACGGTCCTTGGCTTTATGAAATACGCAGATGTAGAATTGGACGCCGCCTATGATCATTAGTGGACGTGCCATCAGTAAATCTTTTGGGTCAAAAGATATATTTTTAGAATCCTCATTTAGTGTGAATGAGAAGGAAAAGATTGCGATTATCGGTCCCAATGGGAGTGGTAAAACCACCCTTTTAAAGCTCATTAATCAAAATCTTGACTTGGACCAAGGTCAAATTTATCGGGCTTCCCAACTTAGTATTGGCTATTTGGATCAATTGGCTTTTGAAGATGAGAATAAAACGGTCTTTGAATTGCTTAATGAACGCTTTGCGCGGCTTAATCAGCTTGAAGCACAAATTCGTCTACAAGAAAATAAGCTGCAGGATAATCCTGAAGATGAAGCTAGTCTGAGAGCTTATGCTAATCTAAGCAATGAGTTTGAGATGATGGGTGGCTATTTCATTCAGTCAAAAATGGAAGCGATGATATCTAAGATGGGCTTCACGCAGGCTTATATGCATAAGCAAGTGAAGACCTTTTCTGGTGGTGAACGTACTCGCTTGGCCTTGAGTTTGCTACTGCTGTCGTATCCAGATTTGTTGATTCTGGATGAACCGACCAATCATCTTGATTTAGATATGATTGAATGGCTAGAAAGTTTTTTAATTAGTTATCCAAAGGCAGTCTTATTTGTTTCTCATGACCGTCGTTTTATTGATCAGGTGGCTCAAGTTGTCTTTGCGATTGAGGATCATCAAATCATTCGCTTCAAAGGCAACTACACGTCTTATCATCATCACCATCAGGTGCAGATGACAAAACAAAAGAGTGCTTATTTCCACCAACAGAAGGAAATCAAGCGCTTGGAAGCTCTAATTGAGAAGTTTCGCTATAAGAAGAACAAGGCAGCCTTTGCCCAATCCAAGATGAAGTACTTGGATAAGATGGATCGTATTGAGAAGCCAAAGAGTGAGAGGCGTTCTTTGAGGATACTCTTTACTCCGCGTTTAAAAGGAGCCAAGGAAGTGTTAGTTGTCGACCACTTAAAGATTGGCTATGATCAGCCTTTGGCTGAGGTTTCCTTTCAGATTATGAAGGGACAGAAGATTGCGATTGTAGGAGCTAATGGGGTGGGTAAGTCAACCTTATTAAAAACCATTTCCCAGGAAATAAAACCTCTGGGTGGTGATATGATTTATGGCCATCAGATTGAATTGGGTTATTTTGATCAAGAACTAGCACAACTTGATTCCCAAAATAGTGTTTTAGAAGAAGTGTGGATGGTGGATGATGATTTGTCCAACACCGAAATCCGCCAAGTCTTGGCCCAATTCCAGTTTATCCAAGATGATGTCTTCAAGTTAGTATCAGAGTGTTCAGGCGGGGAGAAGGTAAGGCTTACCTTAGCGAAGCTCATGCTACAGCGTGCTAACTTTCTAGTTTTGGATGAACCAACCAATCATTTGGACATTCAAGCTAAAGAAGCGTTGGAAATAAGTTTGAAAGCATATGGTGGTACAATACTCTTTGTATCCCATGACCG
>CAYXES010000044.1:8078-9137 GCA_964464075.1 uncultured Erysipelothrix sp.
CAACTCATGAAATCATGGGAAGGGCTGATGGAAGAAATACAGGGTGAAAAATAATATGAAGATGTTTGAGAAGATGACAATCCATACAATGGAGATTAATAATCGGGTAGGTATTGCCCCCATGTGTACCTATTTATGTGCGACAAAAGATGGGGTTGCGAGTGAACTGCATTTTAGTCACTACAATAATTTAGCGCTGGGTCAACCAGGTTTTATTATTCAAGAAGCAACCGCTATTAATGAAAAAGGCTATATCAGTGAAAATTGTTTGGGGATCTATAATCCGCGACAAAAAGAAGCCTTGACCCATTTAGTAAGTGGGGTGCATAAATACCATACTAAGATTGGGATTCAGCTGAATCATGCAGGTATTAAAACGAAACTGAATATTGTGAAAGATGGTCCCATGGATGGTGACAACATTCATGGTTTATCTCAGGAAGAGATTCATAAACTTGTAGGTGATTTTGCGGCAGCGGCTAAGTCAGCCCGTAATATCGGTTATGATTTTATTGAGATTCATGCGGCCCATGGCTACTTGATTAATCAATTCCTTTCACCCCTGACCAATCAACGTCATGATGAATATGGTGTGGATCGCTTTCTATTTTTAGAACAAGTGATTAAAGCGGTGAAACACGAGTTTGAAGGACCTATTTTTGTGAGAGTTAGTGCGGATGAATATCATGCTGATGGAAATGGTATTGATGAAACAATTACCTTGGCTAAAAAGCTAGAATCTTTAGCAATTGCCTTAATCAATGTTTCATCCGGTGGTTTTGGTCCTTTACCTTATAAGGCGTATCCTTTATATCAGGTGAAGTACGCAGCTGCAATTAAGGCGGAAGTTTCCATGGCAGTCGCAACTGCAGGTTTGATTTCACAAGTGGATCAAATCGAAAGTATCCTTCAAAACCAAGAAGCTGATGTGATCTTATTAGGTCGTCATGCTTTACTTGATCCCTATTTTGTCTTAAAGGCAAAGTACAAACATGGTTATATCCAAGAAGGTGATATCCCGAGTTATTTATATCGGGCATTACAGGTTTTTAAATAAAG
>CAYXES010000045.1:0-4675 GCA_964464075.1 uncultured Erysipelothrix sp.
TTTCCTTAGATGGTTTTAAGAATATGACCCGCAGTTTTGATAGTAGGCTCTTAGAAAATTGGGAAGCTCATATTGAAGCTGATTTTAATAATCATAATATTAAAACTAAAACTTTACCGGATAGTTTATCCTTTAATATGAAACTCTTTCTACAAACAACGCCGCAACTCTTATTGCCAGAGCAAGCTCGGACTAAAGATAATTTAGATGTGATTCAATACTTAGGCAGTCTTTATGCCTTAGATGTTGTTACGATGCGTAAGTTTGTGGGCCAATCCACCAACTATAACCAAGGTAGTCTTGATAAAGCGAAGCTTGAGGCCTTAATCACGCGTTATATGGATAAAAATAAAACCGCAACGAGTTCAACTTATGATAGTGATAGTTATGTCTTTTTCTCAGCTCAACAAAAAGGTAAAGCGCTTGGGGTACGTGATAAAAAGACCATTGCGTTTTTATATGAACACTATGATTTTGAGCAAGCGGTTCAAAATCATTTAATCGAATTTGTCTTAAGTCGCTTCAAAGGGTCCTTTACCAAGGCCTTAGTACAACAAATTGCGGATTCTTGGGTACGTGCAAAGATTAAGAGTGTGGATGATGTGAAGAAACATCTCAATTATGAAGCTAAACCAAGCCATGTGATCTCAACCCCATCGTATATGGAAGATACTAAGAAGCAAGTTGATCCTAAAGATGAAGCAGAGCGTAAGGCTTTATTAGAGAAATTGAAAAAGGGTGATTAAGCATGGAAAAAATTGACTTTAAAATGAATATGCCCCAAGCGGCAATTCGACATAAACAAGAATTACTTAAAAGCCTTTTAAAGCATCCTCAGATTATTGACTTTAAGAAACAATATGGTGTGGATGATGATTTTATTGAGCGCCATTTAGGGCAGTTTAAAATGTGGTTGGATGAACTCGCCTTATGTGAAAAATGTAGTGGTTTAGATGATTGTAAACAAAGCCGCACGGGTTATGTCTTGGATTTAAGAGTTGAGAATGGGGTTTTAATCTCACAAATGCGTAAGTGTAAGTATCTGTTGGAACTTGAAAAACAAACAGCTCATTTAAAGAACTTTTTGATCAATGATATGTCGGATCAATTGGCAACCTTACGTTTAGGAGATTTCAAATTAGATCATGAGAGCTACGAGTACTTACGTTTGATTGACTTTGTGCGTTCCTGGTTAAAAGAACCGGTATTTAGAACTCTTTATTTATATGGTTCGCCCGGCAGTGGGAAAACTTATTTATTAAGTGCCTTAGCGAATGAATGTGCGCTTAATGGTATGAAAGTTGCCTTTGTGCATGTACCGACTTTTGTGTCTAAAGCTAAGCGTTACTTTGATAATTTGGATGGTATGAGCACCTTGATTAATCATGCTTTACACGCTGATGTATTAATCCTTGATGATATTGGGGCGGAGAATATTACCGCATGGTCACGCGATGAACTCTTGTTTCCCATTTTAAATCATCGTTTAGAAAGTAAAAAGAGTACCTGGTTTTCTTCAAATGAAACCTTAGAGACTTTAAAAGGTCAATACTCAGTTGATCAAAAGGGAACTCAGTCCGCAACCAAAGCTATCCGTTTTATTGAACGGATTAAGGGAAGTGCTAGTCCTTTTGAATTGGTGGGCGAAAATCGTAGGAACTTATGATAGAATAATGAAGATTGAAGGAGTTAGTGAATGATAAAACGAATTGGGGTTTTAACCTCTGGGGGTGACTCACCGGGAATGAATGCTGCGATTCGGGCGGTGGTCCGTTCCAGCTTGTATCATGATGTCGAAGTTTACGGTATCTATGATGGTTACAAGGGTCTTTTAGAAGATCATATGATTAAGATGGATCGTGCTTCAGTAAGTGATATCTCCGCTAAGGGGGGTACCATTTTAGGATCAGCGCGTTTAGAGGAATTTAAAGAACTAGAGACCCAAAAAGAAGCTTATCTTATCTTGAAAAAGCGGGGTATTGATGCCTTGGTTGTGATTGGTGGCGATGGTACTTATAAGGGCGCTGCCAAGCTTAGTGAATTGGGGATTAATTGTGTTGGGATTCCTTCAACCATTGATAATGATATTGCCAGTAGTGATTTTAATATCGGTTTTGATACCGCATTAAATACCATTATTGAAAATATTGATAAACTGCGTGATACTTCATCCAGTCATCATCGATGTTCCGTAATTGAAGTTATGGGAAATCGCTGTGCTGATTTAGCCTTGTATTCAGGTATATCCTGTGGGGCAGAAGTGATTATCACACCCCATGAAGTTTATGATCAAACTAAGATTTTAGAACAGATTTCCTTCTTTGAAAAGGCAAAGAAGAAACGCCATGCGATTGTGATTGTGACCGAAAAAATTACCAATGTTCATGATTTGGCGAAAGAAATAAGCACCTATTCCGGCTTTTCTGGAAGAGCGACCATTTTAGGTCATATCCAACGTGGTGGTGCACCAAGTGCCGCTGATCGAATCTTAGCTACCAAACTAGGGGATAAGGCAGTTGAAGTTTTATTAGCAGGTGAAAAGAGTCATTGTGTGGGAGTTGTGGATAACAAGGTAATCTCGATGCCCATATCAGAAGCATTATTATTAAAGAAGAATAACTATGAAACATTAGTAGCGCTGCATCAGCGTATTGTATAGGAGGAGCAATGCAAGAAATTAGAAAAACAAAAATCATTTGTACGATTGGACCGGCAAGTGATAATCCAGAGATGATTGAAAAATTAGCGCAAGTAGGTATGAATATTTGTCGTTTAAACTTTTCTCATGAAGGTCATGTGGAGCATGAACAAAGAATTCGTCGAATTCGAGAAGTATCGGATCGCACCGGTTTTAATCTCGCGGTGATGATGGATACCAAGGGTCCTGAAATTCGTTGTGGGGATATTGAAAATGGAGCGGTTGAAGTCTTTAAAGATCAGACCATTAAAATTACAAGAGAACCCGTACTTGGAAATAGTGAACGTTTTTCCATTATGCCCAATTCAGTTTTCGATGATGTGGTGGTTGGGAATCAAATTCTAATTGATGATGGCAAAATCAGTATGAACATTATTGAAAAGGATGAAGAAGGGATTGTCTGTATCGTTCAAAATCCAGGAGTCATTAAGACTCGTAAAGGGGTTAATGTTCCTAATGTGAAACTATCCATGCCTTTTATTTCAGAAAAAGATGAGGCGGATATCCGTTTTGGTTGTCGTAATGATGTTGATTTTATCGCAGCTTCTTTTGTAAGAAGAGCTCAGGATGTTTTAGAGATTCGTGAAATCATTAATTCAGAAAACTGTGATAAGATTCAAATTATTGCCAAGATTGAAAACCAAGAATCAGTTGATAACTTGCGTGAAATCTTAGAAGTTGCGGATGGGGTTATGGTAGCTCGTGGTGATTTAGGGGTTGAGATTAGTCTTGCGATTGTTCCAATCATTCAAAAACAAATCATTGCGATGGCGAATGAATATGGAAAACCAGTGGTTACCGCAACCCATATGCTAGAGTCCATGATGAATAATCCACGTCCAACCCGAGCGGAAGCATCCGATGTTGCCAATGCGATTCTAGATGGTACCGACTGCATTATGCTTTCTGGTGAATCAGCGGTGGGGGAATACCCCATTGAAGCAGTTAAAACCATGGATATTATCGCTAAATCAGTGGAAGAGATTATTCCATATCGGGAGAATTTAGACCATGCCATTCAATCCAGCCATCGTACCATTCAAGATGCGATTGGGATTTCAGTGTGTGATTCAGCTTTAAACTTAGATGATGTCTATGGGATTATCGCCTTTACCCAAGGAGGCTCCACCGCCCGTCGTATTTCTAAATTTAGACCACCAGTGCCTATTTTTGCGGTTACCTTTACCAAAAGTGTACAACGCAAACTTGAAGGTAATTGGGGGGTTATCCCACTGTATTCTGATGTCCAAAATGAATTAACCAATGATGATGAATTAGCCAGCATCATTGCGAAAAACTTTGGTATACCAGTTGGCAAACAAGTCATTATCACCGCCGGATATCCTACCGGTGAAGGTACTGCCAACATGTTAAAAATTGTCGATGTTAAATAGGAGGGATTATGAAAAAGTATATTGGTGTTGATTTAGGGGGTACCCAAGTACGAGCTGCCATTGTTAATGAACATGGTGAGATCGAACAATTAGTGTCGAATCCTAGTTTGGCGTTAGAAGATGCCCAAACGATTATGGACAACCTAATAAACACAATTAAACAATTAGATATTGATAAAAAGGTGGTGGGGATTGGTTTAGGGGTTCCTGGACCGGTTGATACACTTGCGGGTGCCATGGTTATGGCAACCAATATCCCAGCTTTAAGTGGTTACAATGTCGTCAAGGATGTGCAAGCTGCTTTTAACTTACCAACCTTTATGGATAATGATGCCAATGTGGCAGGTTTAGCGGAAGCCATCGTTGGGGTTGGCCAAGGTTTACCAATCGTTTATTTCATCACCCATTCAACCGGGATTGGAGGAGCCTTAATTGTTAATGGTGAGGTTGTTTCAGGAGCTCGGGGTCATGCCGGTGAAATTGGTAATATCATTATCGATCATCAGCGTGAAAAACATAATGAACTCAATGTGGGAGCCGTAGAGAATGAAGCCAGTGGCTTAGCGATTACCCGTCGGGGTCA
>CAYXES010000045.1:4775-8986 GCA_964464075.1 uncultured Erysipelothrix sp.
AAGTTTGCCTTCGCATCTTTAAAAGAACCAGGAATAATTGGGGCAGCGATGTTGCCTAAATCAAAAGGAATTTAACTATGAATGAAACAATTTTAAAAAAATATGCAAAGCTGGCGATTGAAGTGGGCGTTAATGTCCAGGAAAATCAAACCTTAGTGATTAATGCACCGGTGGCAGCCGCTGAATTTGCACGTGCCTGTGTAGAAGCTGCTTATGAAGCCAAGGCGGGGTATGTCTTTGTTCGTTGGACTGATGACTTAACATCAAAGTTAAGTTATCAACACGCTAACCTTGAGCGTTTAAAAAAGGTTGATGAATGGGTTGTGAGCCAATATCAAGGCTTTGTGGATGAAGGCGCGTGTGCCTTATCCATTTATGCACCATCCCCAGGCTTATTAGCCGATGTGGATGGTGAGCGGATTGCCCAAGTTCAAAAAGAAGTCCAACAAGCTTTATCTTTCTACTATGCTCATATGATGGGAAATAAATCCCAGTGGTCTTTAGTATCCGTACCAACGCCGCATTGGGCGAAGAAAATCTTCCCCGATGAGAGTGAAGAAGATGCAACCCAAAAACTTTGGGAAGCCATTTTATTTTCAGTACGTGTGGATGAAGATAATGATCCCTTGGCAGCTTGGGATGAACATAATCAGAAACTGGCTTCCATTAATCAAAAATTAAACGATTATCAGTTTGATACGCTCCATTTCACTAATACTTTAGGTACTGATCTTAAAGTTGGTTTAGTGGATAATCATATATGGGCGGGTGGTAGTGAAAAAGCCCAAAACGGAGTTATCTTTAATCCGAATATGCCAACCGAAGAAACCTTTACTATGCCCCATCGCTCTAGAACTAATGGGGTAGTGGTCGCAACCAAACCCCTTAACTATCAAGGTCGTTTGATTGAAGACTTTAAATTAACCTTTAAAGATGGTCAAGTAATTGAAGCACAAGCCAAAAAAGAACAAGCAGCTTTAGATACCTTACTGAATACCGATGATGGTTCTGCCTACTTAGGTGAAGTCGCTTTAATTTCTAAGGATTCCCCAATAAATAAAATGAATATCTTATTCTATAATACGCTCTTTGATGAGAATGCTTCTTGTCATCTAGCATTAGGAAGAGCCTATCCAATGAATATTAAAGATGGTAATGATTTAAGTGAAGACCAGCTTAAAGCAGCCGGTATGAACTTTTCTTTAAATCATGAAGACTTTATGTTTGGTTCCGATGATATGAAAATTGTGGGAATCAAAGGGGATGAACAAGTCTTGATTTTTGAAAATGGAAACTTTGTGATTTAGGATAGCTTAGGCTATCCTTTTTTAATGAGTTTTACTTGACAAGCTAAGGCTATCTTGTTTTAATGAATGCATCAACATTGATTAGGACACGAGTCTATCATTATGAATGTAGAGAGATGTTTGGATGGTGAAAAAACATCGCAGTAAGATGACTTACCACCTTATTATAAAGTGTTGCGTTTTCCGCGTTAAGGATTAGAGGGCACATATTGTGAACTAAGGTGGTACCGCGAGATCTTCGTCCTTAGAGCGTAGGTCTTTTTTTATGAGAAGGAGAAACATTTATGATTAATATTAAAGAACACCCCCAATTAAGCGTCTTAAATCACTCCTGTGCGCATTTGATGGCACAAGCTATTTCAAACTTATACCCCCAAGCCCAGTTTTGGGTTGGGCCGGTTATTACCGATGGCTTTTACTATGATATCGATTTAGGCGATCAAGTCTTGAGTGATGCTGATTTTGAGAAGATTGAAAAAGAGATGAAACGTTTATCCAAAGATGGTAAACGTATCATTCGTGAAGAAGTTACTAAAGCGCAAGCTTTAGAGATGTTTAAAAATGATAAATACAAGATTGATTTACTCAATAATATGGATGAGAATGAAACTGTCATCTCAATTTATCGTCAAGGGGATTGGATGGATTTATGTCGGGGTCCCCATGTGGAATCCACTAAATTACTCAAGAACTTTAAACTACTTAAAGTATCTGGAGCTTATTGGAAGGGTGATGCCCACAATGATATGCTTCAAAGAATCTATGGGATTTGCTTTGACAATAAGGAAGATCTGCAGGCTCACTTAGATTGGTTAGAAGAAGCAAAAAAACGTGACCATAAAAAATTAGGCCGTGAACTCGGTTTATTTATGATTTCTGAATATGGTCCTGGGTTTCCTTTTTGGTTACCTGATGGGATGACCCTAAGAAAGACTTTAGAAGATTACTGGTGGCAGGAACATGTCAAAGAAGGTTATCAGTTTATACAAACCCCAACCATGCTTTCACAAGAACTATGGGAAGTATCGGGTCACTGGAATAACTACCGTGAAAATATGTATATTTCCACCATTGATGAGCGTAACTTTGCGATTAAACCCATGAACTGTCCGGGTGGTATTTTGGTTTATAAGAATGATCTACACTCTTATCGTGAATTACCACTTAGGATTGCGGAATTAGGTCTGGTTCATCGTCATGAAGCCTCTGGTGCTTTAAATGGTCTTTTTAGAGTAAGAGCCTTTACCCAAGATGATGCTCATATCTTTATGCGTGAAGATCAAATTCAAGATGAAGTCATTCGACTCATCGAGTTTATTGATCGTTTCTATGCGGTCTTTGGCTTAACCTACAAAATTGAATTATCAACCCGTCCGGAAAAATATATTGGTGAGATTGAAATGTGGGATAAATCTGAAGCTGCGCTACAAGAAGCCTGTATCAAAGCTGGCAAAGAATTTACGGTTAATGAAGGGGATGGGGCGTTCTACGGTCCAAAACTGGATTTCCATATTAAAGACTCCCTCAATCGTGAATGGCAGTGTGGTACCATTCAATTGGATATGAATCTACCATCTCGTTTTGATTTATCATATATTGCCCAAGATGGCAGTAAAAAAGAACCCATTATGTTGCATCGGGTTATCTTAGGTTCTGTTGAACGTTTCATTGGTAACTTGATTGAACACTATGGTGGTGCTTTCCCCTTATGGTTGGCCCCTAAACAAATTATGATCTTACCAGTTAATCCTGATTTTCATAATGACTATGCTCAAAAGCTAGCTCAACAGTTAAAGGATATGGGTATCAGAGCCGTAGTAGATGAGCGTAATGAAAAACTTGGTTATCGCATGCGCGAAGCCCAAGTTAAGAAAATTCCAATCCAACTTGTGATTGGTGATCAAGAGATTGAAAATCAAGGCGTCAACATGCGTCGCTATGGCCAAAAACAAGCCATTAACCTATCAGTAGCAGAATTCAAAGCCTTAGTTAAAGAAGAAGTTGAAACAAAAAAGCAGGTCTAACGATCTGCTTTTTGCTTTTTAAGTAGTTTTGAGACAAACTCAATGGCTTCATCAATCCTGACTCGATGGGCTTCGCCATGGTAAACATCTTTGATTTCGACTTCACCATCTTTTAAAGCCTTACCAAGGACAATCATATAAGGAACCCCAATTAGTTCCATATCATTGAACTTAACCCCTGCGCGCTCATCTCGATCATCAAGCAGCACATCTAATTTTTGATCCATTGCTTTTTGATAAAGTTCTTCACTTAGGGTCACTTGTTCCTCTAGCTTTTGATTGGTTGTGACAATCGCCACTTCAAAGGGAACAATATTAAGAGGCCAAATTAAATGGTTATCTTTATGTTTCTGTTCCACAATGGCGGCCATAGTACGAGCAATCCCAATTCCATAAGAACCCATGATAACTGGCTTGAGTTTATTGTTTTCATTAAGGAAATATAAATCAACTGCTTCTGAATATTTCTCACCTAATTTAAAGGTATTACCAACTTCAATTCCATGTTGAAGTTGTAGATGTCCTTTGCCACAATGGCAGCGGGCATTTTCTTTAACTAAAGTAACATCCACCACTTCATGCTCAGCAAAATCAAGAACATTAACATCCACATAGTGGTAATCCTTCTTATTGGCACCGACAACCATGTTTTCCTTGGCTAAAACCTTAGGATCAACATAAAGGGGTAGAGCACAATCAATGGGCCCAAGATAACCGATTTCAGTTCCGGTGGCTTCTAAAACATCATAAGCATTCGCAAGTTCAACCGAGTTAGCTTGGAATAGCTTCGCAACTTTAGTAGGTGATACTTCATCATCACCCAGAGTTGCGATTGCAACCAGCTTATCATCCACCTGATAGACCAAGGTCTTTACAAAGT
>CAYXES010000046.1:0-8915 GCA_964464075.1 uncultured Erysipelothrix sp.
TTTGATTTTCGATTACCACGCATTGCCTTCACCACATTTCTTTCCTTTCATTATAACAAAATTTAAGCGCTATCAAAAAGATGTGTTTCCAATAAAAAAGACTAGTTATCCAACTAGTCCACCATATATCCCCACTAAAGAGTCACTTAAGCATAACTTAAGTGTTCCTCACCACGTCTTCATCCTTATCATAACAAGTAAAATAAAAAAAGACCCTAACCTATTGGATAGTTTAGAGTCTGTTTTAGTATCAATTGTATATTTTATAAGGTAATCTCATCCGAGCCTGATACTTTCATGTAGATCAGTAGGGAGATGGTTGTAAAGACCGATAGAATGGTTGCCAAGGCTGCGGCATAACCATAGGAACCGCGTGATACAAAGGCATAGATAGCCAGTGTCAAGGTTAAGGTCTTAGGACCATACAAGAGGATACCACCTGATAATTCAGTAATGATGGTAACCCAGGATAAGATAGCCCCTGAAATAATACCGGAAGCCATCATCGGCACCGTAATGGTAAAGAACGTCTTTAACTTGGATGCCCCTAAGGAAATAGCGGCTTCTTCAATGGTCATGGGAATTTGTTGTAGAATGGCGACTGAAGATCGAATCGTATATGGACTACGCCGAATAATCAGTGAGATAACCATAATCGCAACCGTTCCAGTTAAGACAAATGGCTTTCTACTAAAGGCCATAATCAAACCAATTGCTACAACACTACCTGGCACAATATAAGGTACCATACTGACCGTATCCACAAAGTTATTGATCGGATTACTACGACGTACCACTAAGTAGGCAATAAAGATCGCAAATAAAACGGTCAACACAATCGCTAAGCCCCCAATGTAAAGGGTGTTAGGAATCGCATCCCCGACGCGATATAAAGCAGTCCGATAACTATTAAGTGAAAAGCCCGGTACAAATAGTTTACCTGAGGTATTTTGGAAGGATTGATAAGCAACCAAAATCTGAGGTAAGAAAGATAAGAAAATCATAAAGTATAAGAAGAAATGAATTAAAAAGTTAGGCAAGCCTTTTACCTTTTTACGCTCTATGGAATTAATTGAGTGCATGGAATAGGAAAAACGCTTGGATAAGTACTTCTGGAAGAGGAAGATACCCGCAGTAATAATAACCGCAATAATACTCACCGTTGAAGCGAAGTTATAGTTACGCGTTACCTCTCCCATAAACTGTTGGTAAATCTCAACCGTAAAGACCCGGTATCCTTCACCAATTAATAATGGCGTACCAAAGTCAGAGAAAGCCCGCATAAAGACCAAAAGCGCCGCCGCTAATACGGTTGGCATCGTCAAAGGCACAATGACTCTAAAGAAACGTTTAACGCCTGATACTCCCATATTCTCAGAAGCTTCAATTAGACTTCTATCAATCTTCTTTAGGGCTCCGGTAATATACATAAAGACTAAGGGAATCAATTGTAAAGTCATTACTAAAACGATTCCATTAAATCCATAGATGGTAGGCATATCAAAGCCAAAGATTGATTTAATGAATTTAGTAATAAAACCACTACGACCTAATAGTTGAATCCAGGCATAAGCACCAATAAAAGGTGCTGACATCGCACTTAAGATGACAAAGATTTGAATGGCTTTTTTACCCCTTACATCATAGAGATTAAAGAAGTAAGCCATCGGATAGCCCAGCAATAAGGTCATTAAGGTTGTGCTAATCGAAACCTTAAAGCTGTTGGATAAGATTTTGAAATAGTAAGGATCATCAAAGAATAGCTTAAACCACTTAAAGGATAAAGCCCCTGCTTCATCCATTAAGGCACCATTTAAAATCTTATATAGTGGATACAGTAGAAAAATGGCATAAATGGCGAGGACCGCTAACGACAATACCGTCCATATATCTAACGATTTTTTCGTCTTAACCATAGGATTAACCTACCTGTTCCGTTGCTGGATTTAGAAACACTTCATAGTCGTTACTGACACCTTCTACAATATTCACACTACCATCCATCACAAAAATATTAATCTTCTCAGCATTTATCTTTAAATTAATATACTGATTAGGTTTAATAATATCGCGAATACTTGATTCTTGAATGATCTGAATTCTTTGATCATTAAAAGCATTCACATTGTAGACCGTATTTAAACCTAGGAAAGCATAGTTTTCAGTTTGAGCTTGTAATCCCGTTTCTTCATTGGTGATTACAAATTCCTCAGGTCGAATTGAAACTTGAACCGCTTGATCAAATTTATAATCATCACGAATATTATCAACATCCAAGACATAGCCATCTTCAAAAACTAATTTTGCTTGGTTATTTTCTACTTTAAGCTGCGCATTCACAATATTGGTTTGTCCAATAAAGGAAGCCACAAAGAGATTTGCAGGACGTTGATAAATATCTTTTGGGGTTCCAATATGTTGGATTTCCCCAAAGTTCATAATCGCGATACGATCACTAACCGCCATCGCTTCTTCTTGGTCATGGGTTACATAAACCGTTGTAATTCCAACATTGGATTGGATGTCTTTAATAACTTGACGCATTTCAACCCGTAGCTTGGCATCCAAGTTAGATAAAGGTTCATCCATCAACAAAACATCTGGTTGAATCACCAAAGCCCGTGCTAAGGCAACCCGTTGCTGTTGACCACCACTTAGACGTTCTGGTAAACGCTCTGCATATTCTTTAATCTGCATTAACTCTAAAAATTTATCAGTTTCAATCTTGATGGTATTTTTATCAAGTTTACGATTCTTTAGACCAAATGCAACATTCTTCTCAACCGTTAAGTGAGGAAAAATTGCATAGTTTTGAAACACCATCCCAATATTACGTTTTGCTGGATCAAAATCATTAATGCGCTTATCCCCAAAATAAAAGTCTCCGCCTTCAATGGTATTAAATCCGGCAATCATTCGTAATAATGTTGTCTTTCCACATCCAGATGGACCAAGGAGGGTGAAAAATTCACCCTCCTTTACGTCCAAGGAAAGACCATCGATTACAGTAATATCCCCATAACGCTTAATCGCATCACGGATTTTAATCTCTACACTCATATGGTCACCCCTATATTTTAATTATTCGGTTGTGATGCCTAAGCCAGTTAGAACATCTTTAAATTGAGCTTGAATCTCAGAACGATGATTGGAAACATACTCAATGTCTTCAAACGCAACATTGATATCACTAAATGGTTTCATAAATTCGTTTTCGTGAATGATGTCATCACGTACTGGACGATATGTCAATTTAGCAATTTGTTTTTGCCCTTCATCGGATACTAAGAAGTCGATGAAACTCTTAGCATTTTCTAAGTTTTTCGCACCTGCAACAATCGCAGAAGCTGCTGGTAACCAAACGGCACCCTCTTCTGGATAAACAACGCGAACGTTCTTAGAACCATCGGTTAACAAAGCGATGGATGGATCTTCATAAGTTGCAGCAACAACGTACTCACCAGCTTCAGTTCCTTTGTAAAGGGCTGAAGATGATCCTAAGATAACTCCATCTAAGTTTTCGATAAATTTCTCAACAAAATCCCAACCTTTTGCGTCAGGTCCATATGCTAATGCGCCATCAAGGCCATCTTTTTTCGCATCCGGATTCATAACTAATAGCATGTTGGTTAATTGAGCTAAAGCACTGGATGACCCACCTGCATCACCCATCGCAATTTTGCCTTTTAAGCCAGGTTGAAGTAGATCAGCGTAACCTTTGATTTCGCCTTCTAAATCACCACTGTCAATAAGCTCTTTTTCTAAGTTAACGTTAACAAGTAAGTTACTTCCACTTAAACCATAATGGGTAAAGAATGGATACTTCTCAACGTGGGTACGATATCCTGCAGGGATCTTATCGTATCCTTTAGCTACATATTCTTCAAATAAACCTTCATGTTGTAAGTATGCACCTAAGTTCATACCACCAAACATTAAGTCAGCTTGTGGATTGTCTTTTTCCGCAGCAATTTTGGCTAATGCTTCACCAGTTCCCATAGATTGAAGATTAACTTTAACTCCGTTTTTATCTGCCCAGTAGTATAGTAAACCTTCTACTTCACCGTCAGAGTTAGGTGAATAAACTACTAATTCGCCGCCTAATTTGTCGTCGCCACCATTGGATGGTGTTTTTGGACCACAAGCTGCTAACAATGCAACAGCAAGTAGTAAAACCATTAGGCTTGTAAATAATCGCTTCATAATTCCTCCTTTTTTTGTAATGCAAACGATTACATTTACCATTTTAGGCTATTTTTTAAGATAATTCAACTAAATGACCGATATCGCTTCACTAACAAAATCAAGCAAATATCGGCCACTTGTGATATATCCTACTAAATAGACAACTTCCGCAACTTATGACTTGGAAAGATTAGTTCCAATCACTCCGGCAATTATTAAAATACAACCAATTAAATGATACATAAATAGACTTTCATGCAAAAAGATAACTCCAGCTATGATGGAAACAACCACTCCTAGATTTGAGAAAACACTAAACTGAGTTGCCTTCATATTCGAAATCGCAACATTGATTAAATACGAGGTTAATAAGGAAGACAATACACCCAGATATAAAACGGCTACCACAAAACGAATATTGCTTAGTGGTTCAAAAAAAGTCGTTAACGTTCCTGCTTGTAGATGGCTTACTAGCGCCAAGCTATTAAAGAATATAAAGGATAAGGTAACCATAATGGCGCTAATTTCTAAGGTGGATACTTTAATCGTGGCACGCTTAGCAAAGACATGATAAAGCGACACCGATAAAGAAGACAGTAGAAGTAAAATAATCCCCTTCAAATTACCAAGATTACCACCACCCTGTTTTTGATAAGAAATATAAACAACCCCCACCACCGTTAAAAGCATGGATACTTTTTGCAGCAGTGTGGTTTTTTCTTTGAGAATTAAAGTTGCTAAGATCAGGGTGAAGATGGGTGCACTAGCTGCTAAAATCCCAGCTTCTAACGATGAAGCATACTGTAAACCAAAAAGCTGAAATCCAAAAAAAGCTAAGGGATAAAATATCGCTAAGGGTACCACTTGTTTAAGCATATTTTTTGATACTTGAATTTTAATGACCTTAAATATCACTAAAATAACAACTACTAAAAAGGCAGCGCTAAAACGAAAGGCTAAAACATCAATCGGATGATTTGCCTCCAATGATATCTTGCCAAATAGAAATGATAAACCCGTTATCAAGGTGTATAAAAATGCGGCCACATAAGCAAATACCTGATTTTGTTTCATGAGCCCTCCCTTTTTATTATTAAATAAGATTGTCTTAATCCTAACATAGTTCGATTCAATTTCCCAAATATAAAAGCAGTGATATAATAAAGCAATAGAAAGAAGTGATACTACGCTTAATTTAAGAAACTTGAAAATTAAAGGAACAAGCAAAGCTGTCTTTTTATGGTGGTTTTTCACCTTATTCTTCTTTGAAGTGATACTTAAAATCACCACCCAAGGTCAATTTGAATGGGCATCGATAATCATAACGATTTTCTTCACCCTTATTTTTGCCTTGGCTTTATCGATGCTTTCTTTAATCTTTAAAGGAAAAGCTCAAAACATCGTTAATGTAATCCTACTTATACTCATTAGTATTTTATTTATCTCACAATTTATTTACTTTCAAGTATTTCAAACCTTTTATACGATCTATTCACTCGGTCATGGACAACAAGTTCTTGAATTCTACCAAGAGATTATCCATGCCATTAAGACCAATCTTTGGTATCTTCCTTTTTATGTCATACCCCTGGTGGTTTACTTCATTTTTAAACAAACATTAAAAACATCACAAAATCTTACACTTCAATCGATACTAGTCACCCTACTTGCCATGCTCTTATTACATTTGAGTGCCCTAGGGTTTATTGATTTTGGACCACGTGATCCTAACTCACCCTATCAACTCTATCATCGCATTCATTATCCACTTTTCTCGGTTGAACACTTAGGGTTACTTACAACCATGCGACTTGACGTTCAACGTCTAATCACCCATTGGCAACCACCTTTAGAGGATATCCCCATCATTGATATTGAACCAGATGATGAAGTGGATGAACCTATCATTTATGAAAACAATGTGTTAGATATTGATTTTGATACTTTAATTGCCAATGAAAGCAACAAAACCTTACTTGCGATGCATAATTACTTTAAAAATGTGACCCCAACTGCAAAAAATGAATTTACAGGTAAATATGAAGGTTACAATTTGATTGTTTTAACTGCAGAAGCTTTTTCACATTTAGCGGTTGACCCAAATCTTACCCCAACCTTATATAAAATGATGCATGAAGGATATTATTTTGAAAATTTCTACACCCCCATTTGGGGTGTTAGCACCTCAGATGGTGAATATGTCGCCAATATTGGCTTAATTCCTAAAAGCAATGTGTGGAGCTTCAGACAATCCAGCAGTAATTATTTACCGTTTGCGATGGGTAATCAACTTAGAAAACTTGACTATGCAACCTATGCCTACCATAACCATACCTATACTTATTATGCTCGTGATCGCTCCCATCCTAATATGGGTTATATCTATAAAGGAGTTGGGAATGGTCTTGAAGTGAGACGTTCTTGGCCTGAATCCGATTTAGAAATGATGGAAGTCAGCATGGATGATTACCTGTCTCAACAGCCTTTTCATGCTTACTACATGACGGTCTCTGGTCACATGAACTATAACTGGATGGGCAACTCCATGTCATCCAAGAATAGACATTTGGTTAATCATCTTGCCTATTCAGAACCAGTCAAGGCTTATTTAGCGGCTCAAATCGAATTAGATCGGGCCATGGAATATTTACTTAAACAACTTGAAGCTCATGATTTAGCGGATAAAACCCTAATTGTTTTAAGTGCGGATCATTATCCTTATGGACTTGAACATGAATATATTGAAGAATTGGCTCAACATCCGGTAGATACCAACTTTGAACTCTATCGCAATGGCTTTATTCTCTATACCCAAGGGATGGAACCGATGGTGATCTCTGATCCCGCATCGAGTCTTGACATCATCCCTACCATCTCAAACTTGCTTGGATTACCCTATGATAGTCGCTTACTCATGGGTCGGGACTTATTCTCAAATAGCCCACCTTTGGTTATCTTTAATAACCGTAGTTTCATCTCCAATAAAGGTCGCTATAATGCAAAGACCAGAACCTTTGATCGAACCTATGGTCAGCGGGTTGATGAAGATTATGTCGCGAAAATGAATCAAATTATTAATGCGAAGTTTCAATATTCTGCCCAGATTTTAGATATGGATTACTACCGCAAGATCCTTAGTGAGCATTGAAGTAAACATTTTGATTCATTAGCGCTACACTAACATTATAGAGGTGATATTATGAATCAAATTAAAAATATCAGAGAACAAATTATTCAAGATCAAGATAATCAAAGCTTCAGTAAACAAGGTTGGCAACCTATCTTTCAAGCGCATGAAGATGCGAAAATACTCATTATTGGACAAGCTCCCGGCATTAAAACCCAAGGACAAGGCATATCCTTTAAGGATAAAAGTGGCGATAAACTAAGAGAATGGATGGGTATCGATGAAGATGTTTTTTATAACAGTCATCTTATCGCGGTGTTACCCTTAGACTTTTATTTTCCCGGAAAGGCCAAAACCGGTGATTTACCACCCCGGAAAGGCTTTGCCTCTAAATGGCATCCCTTATTAATTGAAGCCATGCCTAAGGTTGAATTAACCTTGTTGATTGGAACCTATGCTCAGAAAGAATATCTCAAAAAAACGGCCAAACAAAACCTGACCCAAACGGTATTAGCGTATGAAGAATATTTACCGAAGTACTTCCCCTTAGTTCATCCTTCTCCCTTAAATTTTCGCTGGTTCAACAAGAACCCAGAATTTGAAAGTAACATCGTACCGGTCTTAAAAGCAATGGTTCAAACCATTTTATTTAAGAAATAGTGTAAATTACCGCATTTTTCACATATTTTCGGGCTAAATGTTTGTTTTTTGAAAATAGACTTACTATACTTTGAGAAAGGGAGGTACTCATATGTCAGAAATGAATCAAGAAATGTTCACTCAAGAAGATATTGATGCGAACAAAACCATGGCTGGTTTAGCTTATTTGATTTTCTTTCTACCACTAATCGCGAGTCCTGACTCTAAATTTGGTAAGTTTCATGCGAATCAAGGTTTAGTGTTACTTATTGCACTCTTTGGTGGAAATATTATTTTGAGCTTTATACCAATTTTGGGATGGATTTTGTTACCATTCTTCTCAATCGCACTTTTAGTCGTTGGGGTAATGGGAATGATTAATGGTTTTGGAGGGAAAGCAAAACGATTACCACTCATTGGTAACTTTGAGATTATTAAGTAAGAGTACTCAACATTCAAAAAGCTAAGATTTAATCTTAGTTTTTTTACGTCAATTTTTCTTTAACTTCAAGTTCCAACTCCCCTTTTATAATGAATTAGTAAGTTATGGATTAATTTCCATTTATTTTATTGTGGTATAATATGTTTAATTAAGACAATGCAGAAAGTGAGATAATTTTATGAAAGTTGAAGGTCGCCGACAAAGTAAAAATATTCAAGATCGTCGCGCTGGTGGTGGCATGATGCTTGGTGGAGCTGGTATTATTGTTGCTATCATATTTACTTTAATTACTGGTAATCCCATGCATCTCTTCAATGCTGCCCTTCAAAATGTTGGGAATGTCAATCAAGAGTTTGTCGAAACCCCACAAGAAAAACAATTAGCGGAATATGTCGGGGTCGTATTAGCAGACACCGAAGATGTCTGGCATGCAATATTTAAAAGCCATAATTCAAAATATCAAGAACCCCAACTCATTCTCTTTAAAAATCAAGTTGACTCAAAATGTGGACGCGCAACTTC
>CAYXES010000047.1:0-8871 GCA_964464075.1 uncultured Erysipelothrix sp.
ATCGCTTGGAAGTTCTCAACTAAGTGATCATCGGAGAATGATACTTTACCAATGATAACATGGATGTTTCCTTCTTTATCGACCCGGTATTGAATCTTACCTTTTTTGATTTCTTCGACTGCTTTCGCAATATCCATAGTAACAGTACCCGTTTTAGGGTTAGGCATTAAACCTTTTGGTCCTAAGATTTTACCAATCTTACCAAGTTCAGCCATCATATCAGGAGTTGCTACGATAATATCAAAGTCGAACCAGCCGCCTTTGATCTTTTCAATCATATCAACACCACCAACAAAATCTGCATTCGCATCTTTTGCTTCTTGTTCTTTTGGTCCTTGAGTAATCACTAATACTTTTTGTGATTTACCAGTTCCATTTGGTAACACCATGGCACCACGGATTTGTTGATCCGCATGACGTGGGTTAACATTTAAACGGAATGATAGTTCAACACTACCATCAAATTTTGCATAATCGAGTTCTTTCGCTAAGGCAACTGCTTCTGAAATCGGATATTTTTTAGTACGGTCAACTTTCGCAAGTGCATTGACATAACTTTTTCCATGTCTTGCCATCTTATTCACCATACCCTTCTATTTTGATACCCATATTCCGAGCGGTACCTGCAATAATTTTCATTGCGGCATCAATATCATTAGCATTTAAGTCTTCTAATTTGTATTGTGCGATTTCTTTAAGTTGATCAACCGAGATTACACCTGCAACTTGGGTATTTGGGGTTGCAGCTGCGGTTTTAATATTAGCTGCTTTCTTTAATAAAACAGCCGCTGGTGTTGTTTTTAACTCAAAGTTAAAACCTTTGTCATCATAAACGGTAATCACAACCGGTACGATGTCACCTGCCCGATCTTTAGTAGCGTCATTGAAGGCACTACAGAATTGTGGCATATTAATGCCTACTCCAGCTAATGCTGGACCTGGTCTTGCTCCACCGGCAGGGAATTGAAGTTTGACGATTCTTGCAACTTTCTTACTCATACATTTCCTTCTTTCT
Source organism: uncultured Erysipelothrix sp. (assembly GCA_964464075.1). Taxonomy (GTDB): domain Bacteria; phylum Bacillota_I; class Bacilli_A; order Erysipelotrichales; family Erysipelotrichaceae; genus UBA6182. Next base: position 1,016 of record CAYXES010000047.1, read on the forward strand.
ATTGTGAGTAGTGGTCATTGGATGGTTGCTCATCCTTCCACCTTACCTATAATAGGCTTTCTTATTCTAACTGATTCTAAATAAAAAATCAAATTAAAGCCATGAAAAAACCGCTAATGCGGTTAATCAATCTTTTCTAAATCTAAGTAATTAATCTCAGTCGGGGTTTCCCTTCCAAACAGTATGGTAAGTACCATAGCTGTTTGTGAGTCATCGTTCATCGAATCAACCCGACCTTCAATACCACTGAAGGGACCATTTGTGATTTTAACCATGTCGCCAACTTCAAAGTTAACCACAATCTTACGATCACTTAAGCCCATTCTTTGTAGGATGGATTCAATTTCCTCAGGTGATACTGGGAAAGGTTTTGCTCCACCACCACTTGAACCGATAAATCCGGTTACTCCAGGGGTATTACGCACGATATACCACGCTTCATCCGTCATAATCATTTCCACAAATAAATATCCTGGAAATAAATTCTTCATAGTTTCAACGCGTTTACCATTTTTAATTTCAATTTCAACTTCTTCCGCAACTAAAATTCGAAATAGATTTTCTTCAAGACCCATGGTCTTCATCCGACGCTCTAAGTTGTCTTTAACGCGATTTTCATGTTTTGCATAGGTATTAACAACATACCATCTTTTTTCTTCAGGCATCTTAAACTCCAATCAAACGTAGAAAGAGTGCTACTACGGCTTGTACCGCAACAAAGAAAATTCCAAATAACACCGTTACTAAGATAACGGTTGTTGTATTTTTAAATAACTCTTCTGGTTTAGGCCAGCGAATACGCTTAACCTCAACCATGATTCCACTTAAACTAAACCATTTCATAAGCACATCTCCTATTTTGTTTCCTTGTGAATCGTATGCATGTTACAGCGTTTACAGAACTTGTTAAGTTGTAGACGTTCTAAATTTGTTTTCTTATTACGGGAAGTTGTGTAATTACGTGATAGGCATACACTGCAAACTAAAATTACTTTATCTTCTTTTTTAACCATCTTCATCACTTGCTTTCATTGCCTAATAACTTTATCATAAAGGACTTAGCTAGTCAAACAAACACACTAGCTTCCCCTTGAGTTTTTGAATGGTATTATCAACTCTTTTGTAGCTTACTTGGGTTGCTTCCGCAATCTCTTTATAGCTGTATCCCAAGGCTCGATAATTTAACACATCTTTTTCAAAATCAGAGAAGTTCGCCATCATTTCTTTAACTTGATCAATGCTATAGCGATAATAGAATAACCATACTGGATCATTAAAACAATCACTATCCGCGATCGTATCCATCACTAACATCGAATCATCATCCACCAAGGATTGATCAAGCGACACACTATTATGAATAATACTATAGTTTAAGCCAGAGTGTTTACGGATTAATGAACGCATTTGGCGTTCAGCACACAAACATGCAAAGTTTCTAAAAGGAACTTTGAGATCTTCACGATAACATTCCAAAGCTTCTAACAAACCCAACATACCCTCTTGGAATAAATCATCCTTACTGATACCCATCTGATTCATGGCACCCTGAAACTTAAGTACAATTGACCAGATTAAACGATGATACTGATTCACAATCAAGTGAGATGCGGCTTCCCGATCCACGCGATACAAGTACAACAATTCATATTCATTCACATCTTTATACATAACCTTATCCACCCATCTAAGGTTTTCAATCACGTCGTTGATGCATTATTTCATAAAGGATAATTCCCGTCGCAACCGAAACATTGAGTGATGATACCACCCCCATCATTGGTATCTTTATCATAAAATCACAATGTTTTTTTACTAAAGGACTAATTCCTTTACCTTCAGATCCAACCACTAAAACAATATTTTGTTTATAATCCACATCACGATAGTATTGGGCATTTTCCATATCTGTACCCACAATCCAATATCCTGCTTTTTTAAGGGTCTGAATGGTTTGGGATAAGTTACTTACAATGGCAACCGGAACACTTTCAATGGCACCCGAGGCTACTTTAGCTACAGTACTGGTTAGTTTACTAGAACCATGTTTCTTAATTATAATGCCATCAACCTTGACCCCATCTCCAGTACGCATGATTGCACCTAAATTATGAGGATCAGTAACTCCATCTAACATGATTAGCAAGCCATTCTGATTGGAAGCATTGATAAGACTGGATAATTCAACACTTTCATAATTACTAATGGCAACCACAACTCCTTGGTGATTTTGAAATTCACTCATCTTATCGAGTTGACGCTTGCCAACCACCGTAAAAGGAATCTTATGTGCTTTCGCTAATTGGACTAAATCCTTAGCAGCGACATTCTCTTGCAGGTACATGTGATCAATGGTATTGCCTTGTTTGATTCGCATCAAGACTGATTGTTTACCGTATAGATATTGTTTCATAGTTATCCTTTACAAACTTCTTGTATGTTTCCCAGATTTGTTTAAGTTCTAACACTTTATTATTTAAATGATAGTAACCCATTACCGCTTCTAAACCACTAGCTAAACGATAGGATGTCACATCACTATTTTTAGGAATGGTTGCGGACTTATGATTACGGCCTCTTAAAAACACGTCATAGCTCTCTTGATCAAAGTACTCCTGCTCCAAGAGGTACTTCACAAAATGAGCTTGTCCATTGGCGCTTAGATAGACTTCTGAGAGTTGTTGGAGTTCTTTACTTTTAGTGTAACCTTCTTGTAGTAAATGTTCTTTCACATACAAGGCTAAAACTGCATCACCAATAAAAGCTAGATTAGCGCCGTTCATTTAAAGAATCCTTTTTCAATGAGTTGATCACGGTAGTGATCAGCTTGTTCAAAGTCTTTTTGATCTTTAGCGTTTTGCCAATGCTTAAAGAGTTGACGGTCTTCTTCTGATAAAACTAAGGGTTCATGAGCAATCCCAAGCACCTTCAACATACCCACCAAAGTATTAACTTCAATTTCAATCTTTTGGTAGTCATCCTTATGTTGGCGCATGGATTGGTTTAATTGTTTAACCCCATCAAATAAAACTTTAAAAGCATTTTGCGTATTAAGATCATCACTCATGGCTTCCATAAAAGCGTCCATCAAGCTTTGATCAATATTTTGAGTACTTGATACATCATTTAGACGTAAATGCAATTCACCGCTTCTCAAAGCTGTCTTAACTTTACTGACTTCACTTTGAGCTTGTTGGATGGTAGCCTGCGAGATGTTTAAAGGCGAACGATAATGCGTTGATAAGAGTAACCAACGTACTACTTCACCAGATAATTCAGCGATAAAATCTTTAGCCCATAAAACATTACCTAAGGACTTAGACATCTTCTCACCATCAATATTCAGCATACCATTATGAATCCAATAGTTGGCTATATTATGATGATGCAAGGCTTCACACTGAGCAATCTCATTTTCATGATGTGGGAACTTTAAATCCATCCCACCGCCATGTATATCAATACGCTCTTGATTAAACTTATCCATAATCATGACCACACACTCAGTATGCCAACCTGGACGTCCTTTACCAAAAGGACTATCCCAAGCAATGCCTTTTTCCGTTTGTTTCCACAAGGTAAAATCCAGAGGATTTAGTTTCTTCACATTCTCTTCAATTCGAGCTCCAACTACTAAATCATCAAGATTCTGTTTGGATAAAGCACCATAATTTTCAACCGCATCAATCTTAAAATACACATCTTTATCGACTTGATAGGCTTTATCTGCTTTCACAAGTGCTTCAATAAATTCAATAATCTCATCCATGGTTTCAGTTACCTTTACAATCTGAGTTGGTAACTCACAGTTAAGATCATGTATCACTTTTTCATATTCATCAATATAATAGCCCGATACTTCAGCTTCACTAATATTTTCATTAAGGGCTTGATCAATAATTCGATCATCTACATCGGTATAATTCGACACATATTTGACCTTATAATTAAGAGCTTCAAAAACCCTTCTTAAGGTGTCAAAAATTACTAAGGGTCGTGCATTACCAATATGGGCATGGTTGTAAACCGTCGGTCCACAAACATACATACTCACCTCATTTTCCTTAATGGGCACAAAAGTTTCTAATTTTTGGGAATAAGAGTTAAACAGTTTCATAGACCGCTCCTTCTATTTATAGTTAGCACACCATATTTAATTTAAGATGGCTTTAAATCGTATGTAATTATAAGACAAGCGCCTCTAATAAGCAAACCTTGTCTTAGACAATACTTCGTTTTTGATACTGATTTAAAGTAAGTAAAAGGCTTATAATTATCAACAACAATGCCAGAATCATATAGTAAATATTAAAGCCTTCACTATGAATACTCGCAATATCGAACCACGCAAAAGGTGATATCCACCTTAAGTAATCAAGGCGGCTCAGCAAATTAATCATCACATTAAAGATATAAGCCCCAAAGACTAAAAGTAAACCAATCAAACTAAGACTTTTCTTAGGTTTGAAGATTGCGGTTAGCAGCATACCCAAACTCATCAGTAAAAACATCATGCCATAAATGGCGATACCCGCTAAACCTAGTAGCTTAAATTCATCACTACCCATTCCATAAGGCAACCCTGATAAAGCAAGACTCACCATCATACCAACCACCAACACCAACATTAGTATGGCATTCGCAACAACCTTGTTGATGATAAGTTTCTCTCTTTTAATTGGCATTACTAATATAAACTCCGTTGTTTTAAGCAAGATTTCTTTAAGCATGCTGTTAATGCCTAACATCATGGCATAGACTGCTCCTACTAATTGTCCATAAACCAAAGCTAGTTTCAAAAAGCCATCAAGCTGGCTTAGGTTTAGATTGCCTAAACCAAACATCTCTATTAACTCCTTAGGTAGTACATCAACAATCTCCAATAGCTCGGGATTATTATGATAAGCATCAAATTCCAGCATCACAAACGCCATGAAAAGGGCACTGCTTAATGTCCAGATAATGATTGAACGTCGGTTGTTTTTAAGTTCTTGCCTAATAATATTCATGGCTACCTCGTTTTTAAATTCCTTTGTTTAAAACCATAATAACTAAGAGCAACACTCCCCAAAATAAGAATAATCATCATAATTAAGTAAACAGTATCTAAGCGATGATGTTCAAGGATGGTATTAAGTTGGACATAGCTAAAGAAACTAATATAGGATAGTCCCTTGATGTTCAAAGTCTGATCTAAACCATAGATGACATACATCAATAAAGGCAAAGATAAACTGTGAACTGCAGATAAGGTGTTTTTAGACTTTAGCGTAGTTAGTAAAAGACTAAGAGCAAAAAAAAGTAGCATAAGTCCTAACAAAGAACCATATAAGACCAAAAATGAGGGTTGTAGGGACGATAAGTCCCCTACAAACACGATCAAGTTAAGATGGGTGATTAAAACCACCAAGAGCCAAAAGACTATTATTTCAACCAAACACGCAAATAATTTACTAATAAAGATTTTCCTGCGACTTAAAGGTAAGGTAAATAGAAAGTCACTGGTGTAGTTACTTTCTTCATCTGCTAACACCTTTAAACCCACGTAACTGGCATAAATCGCAACCAAGACATGGACAAAGATATAAACAAAAGTGAGATAGCCAGTAATACTACCCAAACTTTGCGTGGCACTTAAGCCAAGAATCTTAAGCATCGCATCCGGATAATTCTTTAAAATGAGATCCATGGTTGCTTGCTCTTTTTCCATTAAAGGGAAAAAGGCAAAGAGAAAGACCAAAAATAAGGCCATCGAAAAGGTCCACCACCAAAGTGATTTAATACTACCCTTAAGTTGAAATTTAAAAAGTTTGATACTCATGATTGATAGTAGTGCATAAAGATCTCTTCTAAGCTTGGTTCTTGAATACTAATATCGAGAATATTCAGGCTCTTTATGGCTTGTAGTAACTGATTCACATCCCCATTAAATACAAAACTAACCTCATTATTAAATTGTTTAATATCAACCGCATCTAGTGCTTTTAACACTAAACTACAATCATCTTTTGTTTTTAATCTTACCTTTTTATAAGTACTCTCATTAAGACTAGCGACATCTTTAATATCAATAATCGAACCTTCTTTAATAATCGCTACACGATGACACAAATGTTGGACTTCAGAAAGAATATGGGATGAAAATAAAACAGTTGCACCATTTTCATTCTCAGTTTGAATCAACTTAAAGAAGCTTTGCTGCATCAAAGGATCCAGTCCACCTGTAGGCTCATCTAAGATAATTAGCTTGGGTCGATGCAATAAACCAACCACGATGCCTACCTTTTTACGATTACCAAACGACAATTCTTCAAACTTACGATTCATATCCAAATCTAAGATGTTCACTAAATAATCGATACGTTCCTTATGATCACCTTCATAAAAAGAAGCAGCATAATTAATAATCTCTTTTACCTTCATATTGGGATAGTAAAAGACTTCCGAAGGTAAATATCCAATATCTTTACGTATCACATGGCCATCTTTAATAATATCTTGACCAAAAATAGTTGCAGAGCCTGATGTAGGTAACAACAAACCCAGCAAGGTACGAATCGTCGTTGACTTACCAGCTCCATTAGGACCAATAAAACCAAAGATCTCTTTTTCATATATTTCAAAAGAGACAGTTTCAATGCCTTTATGACGACCATAGTATTTTGTTAATTCATTGAGTTTGACAATTGTTTTCATAATTTCCTCTACCTATAGTTTATCATAAACTCAAAGCAAGCCATAAAAAAAAAAGGACCCGCAGGTCCTTTAATTAAAATTGTGAAGCAACGTATTTTGCAGTTCTAATTAATTGGTAAACATAGGAAGCTTCGTTGTCATACCATGAAGCAACTTTAACTAAGCTGATACCATTTACAAAGGTAACTTTAGTTTGGGTTGCATCAAATAATGAACCATAGGTTGTTCCAATAATATCGGTGGATACAATTGGATCTTCGGTATAACCGTAAGATTCATTAGCAGCAGCTTTCATTACCGCATTAATTTCTTCTGCAGTTGTTTCTTTTTCAACTACTGCAACTAATTCAGTTAATGAACCGGTGATTACTGGAACCCGTTGGGCACCACCATCTAGTAAACCTTTTAATTCAGGAATAACTAAACCAATCGCTTTAGCAGCTCCGGTTGTATTAGGAATAATATTCGCAGCAGCAGCACGAGCTCTTCTTAAGTCTTTCCTATGAGGAGCGTCTAATGTGTTTTGGTCATTAGTGTAAGCATGAATCGTTGTCATTTGACCGGTTAAGATATTGAAATTGTCATTCAAAACTTTAGCCATTGGTGCTAAGCAGTTGGTTGTACAGCTTGCGCCTGAGATAATGGTTTCAGAACCATCTAAGATATCATGGTTAACATTAAATACAATGGTTTTCACATCACCACTTGCAGGGGCTGAAATGATAACTTTGCGTGCGCCAGCATCAATGTGTGCTTTTGCTTTTTCATCACTGGTAAAGAATCCGGTACATTCTAATACTACGTCAACACCTAATTCTTTCCACGGTAAATTCGCAGGGTCCATTTCTGAGTAAACTTTAGTTTCTTTTCCTTCTACCACAATACCATTTTCAGATGCTTTAACATCTTTATGATAAGGTCCTTGTGCAGAATCGTACTTTAATAAATGAGCTAATGTTTTAGAATCGGTTAAATCATTAATCGCAACAATTTCAAATTCATCAGTTCCAAACATTTGACGGAATGCTAAACGACCAATACGTCCAAATCCGTTAATCGCTACTTTAACTGTCATTAATATTTCCTCCTTTGACACTAATAATTATACGTGGATAAAAACCTCCTGTCAATTGTGAAGCATTTATCAATTATCGAAAAAT
>CAYXES010000048.1:0-8641 GCA_964464075.1 uncultured Erysipelothrix sp.
TAATGATTAAAGAAGAAATCAATGGACCCATGATCATCAAAGGCAAAGAGTTCTTTCCAGTGATGATAAATTTGTACTTTATCGGTGGCTTTCGCTTTACTTATCATGACAATCTCCTTCACACAAACGGTATTTCTCAATTAAGAAGAGGGGTTTAGAAGCCATTTTAGCTTGTCTTAGATTATCTTTACCCATATCATCTTCTTTATTAATGTATAAAATATCAGGATAAAACATCTTAAAATATTCACTTTCAAGGTATTGGTAAATACCAGGAATCGTCTTATCCGCTTTCTCAATATTAATTTGGACCATCGTATCATCAAGAAGACTAGTTATGATGAAACCTTTTATTTCATCATCAATAAACAAAGCTGCTCCTTGATAATCAAATAATTCTAAATGCCCTAATAGATTAATAATCCCATTTCGTTCATAAACTTGATACTCATCATCAATCTCTTCATTAAGGGCTTCCATATAGGATAACACCAAGGACGTCACACTATGAAGGGGCGCTAAGCTTGTACGACCTTCATATTCTCGCACAAAACGATTGTATAGATTACGACGCTTTTGAAGTTTTTTACCGGATAAGGAAACAATACTATCACGACTATAAACATAGTCATAACCATCGCGAGCCGTACTTACCTTAAAATTATCAAAATAGGATAAGGCTAAATCCTTAAATTCTGAGGTTGCGGCAGAAATCACAAAATCCAACCTCATATTTTCAAATAATTCCTTACCTTTAAGCAAGGCTTTATGCACATGCACAGGTTCACAAAGTGGCATTAGTAGAAAATGGGTTTCTTTATGCTTAGACATCAATAAGACATAGTCTTTATCAATGTAACGATAAATCGGAAACATATCTTGCCAGATAAACATATTCATAAGATTATGATTACTTTCAAGATAGTTTGCTTTTTTTAAATAATGGGTTAAGACTTCAATATCCGATAAACTTAAAAGCTGAAGTGAATCATCTTTAATCATGGTTATCTTTCTCTTGGAAATCTCCTTCAACGACCTTATCTTCATTAATCAATGATGTGGTTGGTTGATCTTCTTTTGGAGTAAAGCTATCTGGTTTTAAGTTTTTTACTTTCACAAAAAAACTACCCCAAGCTACCGCTAAAATTGCTGCCAAGATTAAAAATAAAGGCCAAGCTACAATCAATAACCATACTAATACAATAACCGCTAATATAAGTTTTATAATTCTCATTAAATCACCTTTTTGATTCTATCACACCTCATGCTGAGGTTTCATTCTTATTCATGGCATGGCGTTCATCATGCTTCGCTTTCAAACTCTCTGCCTGTTCAAGAATTTTATTAAAACGATGTTTTATTCCTGATTTACTCATTTTATTACCTGTTTGAGTTTGATAGATTTCCGCAAGTTCATTTAAGCTTGCTTCAGGATTAATCTGCCTTAAAATCGCAACTTCTTTTAAACGATCATTAAGCAATTCAAACATATCATGCTGTTGTAAGTACTCAATGGCTTCTATCTGTTGGGTTGCGGCTTTAATGGTTTTCATTTCATTAGCAACCTCACAATTATCTAAGCGGGTTAGTGAGTTTTTAAAGTCTCTTTGAATTCGGGTATCTTCAAACTTCATAACCGCTTCATACGCCGCTACTGCCCGTAGAAAATCAGAGATTTTATCGGATATTTTAATATAAACCACATATTGCTTACGCCGCATAATAATCTTAGCTGGTAAATCAAAACGGCTCATCAAATTGACGATAAAATCAGCCATCTTGGATTTAGTAGTCGCAATCTCTAAATGATAGTTACTACTCGTTGGTGAATTCACACTACCACAGGCTAAAAAGGCACCTGCCAAATATGCCCGAGCACAACATTCTTTTCTGACAATCTCAGATGCTACTTGATCTTTTAAACCACCTTGATCATAGAGTCTTAAGTCTTCAAGGATTTCCTTAACCTGGCTTTTCACTTGAACCACATAAGAATAATTCTTTCTTAATTTAACTTTCTTTAAAATAACTAACTCAGGGGTTAAATCATAACGTTGTTTAATAAGTACCCAAAATCGCTTCGCTGTCGTTGGACTATCAGTCTTAAAATGCAACTGCCATTGTTGATTGGAAATGGTTAGCGTTGCATCACATTGAACCAAAGCCGCTAGTTGTGCTCGAGCACAACATGGCTTCAATTCATTAAAGGCTATTTCAGATTTTACTTCACTTGCAAATGACAATCAATTCACTCCTTAAATAATATCTCATTGAGTAATCGAGTTACTTTACTCGAATCATGATTCACTAAACCATCCTTGAAATCCAAGAGATTTGCTTTAACCACCTTATAGGGATGCTTACTATCTCTTAGTTCAATACGATGGGTTTCTTGTTGTTGATACAGATTAAGAATGTGATCAGGCATCTCATCATCGGCCACAATCACCAAATCAACACAATTTTTAGAATGCTTTTTTAAGGCTTCGACATGGTCTTCCACATAATAACCATCAGTCTCACCCGTTTGACTCATCGCATTGCATACATAAACTTTTTTGGCCTTGCTTTTCGCAAGTGCCTTTTGAATATCCTCAATAATTAAATTAGGACAAATGCTAGTATATAAAGATCCAATTCCATAGATAATCACATCCGCGTTCTCTATCGCTTTGATGGCTTGTTTCGATGCTCTTACCTCGTCTTGGTAGAACACTTCAGAAATACGATTTCGTTTGGTCGGAATATTATCCTCACCCTTAACAATCGTTCCATCAATCATACGCGCATACAAAGTCACAACCTGTAAGGTGGATGGTAGAATATCCCCCTTTACATTAAGAACTTTTGAAATCGTCGCAATGGATTCCATGAAGTTACCACTGTTTTCAGTCATAGCTGTCAGAATCAGATTGCCTAAATTATGACCACCTAGCTCCGATGTATCTAACTCCTTAAAACGATAACCCATCAAGCGCGATAAAAGCGTCTCTGATTTTGCCATCGCAATCATAACATTCCGTATATCACCCATGGCTGGTATATCATAGACTTCCCTTAGACGTCCGGTTGATCCCCCATCATCAGCAACCGTAACTAAGCTGCTTAAATGAATATGGTCTAAATGTTTTAATCCTCTTAGTAGGGTTGCCTGGCCGCGTCCACCCCCAAGTACGACGACCTGCTTCTTAGCCATGATTAACCTTCATATCACGATGACGTTTATAGCATTTATATTCTTTTGAGAACTGCTCATAGAGCCAGTTTACCAAGACCACCGATCGATGCTGACCACCAGTACAACCAATGGATACGGTAAAATGGTTCTTACCTTCCTTAACATATTCCTTAAAAGAATAATCAAGAAACTCATTTAATAACTCCAAATAGTCTTGGGTCTGAGCTTTCTCTAAGACAAAGTTTTTCACTTCTTCATCTTCACCATTCTTAAACTTTAAATCCTCCACCCAAAATGGATTATCCAAGAAACGGACATCAAAGAGTAAATCAGAGTCCATCGGGATTCCATTTTTAAAGCCAAAGGAAATAAAACTAATACTAAAGACCGGGGTTGAGGTTAAACTAAAACTCTCATTGAGTTTCTTGCGTAATTCCATCTCTGAGAAGTTTGAAGTATTAATGGATAAATAAGCCTTATCCTTATACCCCTCCAACATCTCTTTTTCAACTTCAATAGCCTCTTCTAAGGTCTGTGCCTTATTTGAAAGCAACATGGGGTGTGTACGGCGGGTCGATTTATAGCGTTTCATCAAGGTGCTTTCATCCGCTTCTAAATACAAGATTCGTAAGTCCGCATCAATATTCGTAAAGCGACGCACAAAATCAGGCAAATCATTCGCTCCGGTCGCAATTGCCATATTATTAAAACGTAAATCATGTTCATCCACCGCAATATGGATTAACTCACTTAATAATTGAGGTGGGAATTGGTCAATCGCGTGATAGCCCATATCCTCTAAGATACCCATTGCGGTCGTCTTACCAGCACCACTCATACCGGTTACTAAGATGATTTTTTTCGAACTCATACACTTACCTCACATTCTGCTTCTATTATATCATTAAATAAAAGCGCAGTTGATAAAGAAAAGAAAGCCTTATGCTTTCTCTTTAAGTTTTAATTTTGACAAATATTGAAAGGCTTTTTGAGCTGCGATGGCGCCATCGGAGGTCGCTGTCACAATTTGACGCAGTACTTTTTCATTCACATCCCCCGCACCAAACAAACCTTCAATCTTAGTTTCCATCTCATCATTCACAATCAGACAGCCTTCTTCATTAGTAACCCCTAACTTCTCAACCATCTTAGTCGCTGGCTTGGCACCAATATATTGAAAGACCGCCTTAGTTTCAACGATCCGTTCACTTTGATCATGACTATGCTCTAAGATGAGTCCACTAATTTTATGATCCTCAATAATATAGGCTTTTGGTTTATGATTGAAAATAAATTCAATCTTGGGATTACATTTAGCGATATCAATCGCAATTTGATCCGCTCTAAAGACATCCCGACGCATAATAACATAGACCTTCTTGGCAAATTGAGTAAGATAAACTGCTTCTTCTAAAGCTGAATTTCCGCCCCCAATCACACTGACAACTTCATCTTTATAGAAAGCTCCATCACAAACCGCACAGAATGAAATACCTTTACCAACGTATTGTGCTTCATTTTCAAGATTCAAACGATTCTCAACTGTACCCGTTGCGAGAATGACACTCTTAGAATAGTAAACATTATCTTGGGCAACCACTTCAAAGCGGTCCTCACTTTTAATAATGTCTTCCACAAAACCATAACCATATTCAACTCCAAGGCTAGTGGTATGTTCAAACATGGACATGGCTAAATCCACTCCACTGACACTTTGAATCCCAGGCCAGTTTTCAATTTCATAGGTTTTCACCAGTTTCCCACCAGGTGCTTCAGGCTCCAACATCAAGGTCTTCAGCCCTCCACGGGCTGCATAAACACCCGCAGTCATTCCCGCTGGACCACCACCAACAATAATTACGTCGTAGATCGTGTCCATTCAATATCATCCCTTCTTAAAATCTTTAATAAATCACGCATATCAGTGATTAATTCATTTGGCTTTTGTGCCCTTAATTCTGCTTCACGGGTTGGATTTGACATAAAGGCAACACTATAAACTCCTGCATTATCAGCCGTCTTCACATCAATCGCCGTATCACCCACATAGATAACACTATCATGGGAAACACCCATTTCTGAACAGGCATAGAAGATGCCTTCAGGATGAGGCTTATGATGAGTGACTTGGTCTAGTCCCACAATCACATCAAAATAGCCTTCCATATCATAGAAATCCATCCCAAACAAAATCACATCCCGCATCTTACTGGAAACCACCCCAATTTTATAACCATCCGCTTTCAATTGATCTAACGTTTCCATCACCCCATTTAAAGGCTTTGCGTGATCATAGTGGAGATCATTAGATATCTGACGGTATTCCGCAATTAAATCATCAATTAAATGTTCCTCAAAATACTTAGCGAACGATTCCGTTAGTGGCGGTCCCACAAACTCATTCGCACTCATATCATCAATCTCAACCTCAGGACGGTATTTTTGAATGACTTGAATCATTCCCTTTTTCACAATCGGTTCGGTATCCAAAAGGGTTCCATCAAAATCAAAGATAATGGTAGGCTTTGTGGATTTTGTGGATTTCCTAAAGACCCCTAAGGTTCCTAGGATACCCACCACCACAAAGATAATGGAAACCAACTGTGCCGATCTAAAATTTAAAAACATGAGACTATCCGTTCTTAAACCTTCCACAAAAAAACGAGTAACCCCATACCACATGAGGTAGGCATAAACTAAATCACCACGTTTAATCTTAGAAAAACGTTTGTATACAAAGGTAATCAAAAAGAATCCTAAAATGTTTAAAACCGATTCATAAAGAAAGGTAGGGGTGCGATAGGCACCATCAATAAACATATGATTAGCGATAAAGGAAGGCCAACCTTGATAAAAGGAGGCATCCACAATATTGCCAAAGGCTTCTTGATTCACGAAGTTACCCCAACGTCCAATCGCTTGGGCAATTAAGATTGATGGCACAATCGCATCTGCCAAGCGCATAAAACGAATATTACGACGCTTCACAAACCAATAGGCATAAGCTGCCCCAAATAAGAGACCACCTTGAATGGCTAAGCCACCCTCCCAGGTCTTCAAGATCCGAATTGGATCTGCCAAATAATAAGATAAATCATAAAAAGCCACAAACCATAATCGTGATCCAATGACTCCTGATATTAAGGCACCGATAAATAAGCTATCCGCAAGCTCACTATCATATCCTAGTTTTCTTAAGTTTCTTAAACTAACGATAAAGGCTAAAATTGCGCCTGTAAGAATTAAGAGCGCATACCATTTAATGGAAATGGGTCCAATCGTTAAAAATGTTTGTGTGTCTTCAAAAAATACCATACTGCTTATAACTCCTTATTTTGGGCCACAATATAATTGTAGACCCGCTCATCAAATTCAGCTCCCGCATCAATACCCTTTTCCTTAAGGGTAAAGTCAGTCACTGCCGCTTCAATTAAAACCGCTAAGTTACGACCTTCCTTAACCGGGAAGACTAGTTGGGGAATCTCAATATCAAGAATATTACTATAAGAATTATCATCCATGCTGACGCGCTTATAGGCCTTACCATCCTGCCATTTCTCTAAGTAAACAATAAAGTCAATACGGGCTTCATCCAACATGGAAGATGCTCCAAACATCCGCATGACATCAATGATCCCAATTCCTCTTAGTTCTAATAAACCTTTAAGTAGTGGTGGTGCAAATCCAATAATATCATTATGAACCCGCTTCACATCCACCCGATCATCCGATACTAAGACATGACCTTTACGAATTAACTCCAGCCCAACCTCACTTTTACCCATACCACTTTCACCAGTAATCAATACCCCTTTACCAAAGACACTGATTAAGACGCCATGTAGAGTATCTCGTACCGCAAGTTCAGAGTCTAAAAAGGAAATAATATCAACCATCAATTGATAAGTAATGATTGAAGTTTTGAAAATCGGAAAGTTTTTAGCCTGAGCAATCTCAAAGAGAATTTCAGGACATTCATAATTACGCGCAAACACAATGGCGGGTGTATACGCATCGGTTAATTTCTCAAAGACTTCCCTTTGAACATCTTGAGGCATTTGACCAATATAAGCCATTTCCTTATCACCAATAATATTAATACGTCGTGGTTCTGTATGTTCAAAGAAACCAACCAATTCTAAACCTGGTCGATTCACATCCGGTACCACCACCCAACGATTCAATGATTCATCATTACCGGTAATTTGTTCAAACTTAAAGTATTCTTTTAATTTACGAATGGTACATTTTTCTTCGATAATTGTCATAAGTCCCTCCCTATTTACTAAGCACTTTTTTCAAATATTGCCCAGTATATGATGCCTTTAACCCTGCGATGGTTTCTGGAGTTCCAACCCCAATGATACTTCCCCCATCATCACCACCCTCAGGTCCTAAATCTATAATATAATCGGCACTCTTAATAATATCAAGATTATGCTCAATTACGAGTACCGTATCACCATTTTCCACAATACGCAATAAGACCTTCAAGAGTTTCTGAACATCTTCACTATGAAGCCCAGTCGTCGGTTCATCAAGGATAAAGACCGTCTTACCGGTTGCCTTCTTTTGAAGTTCAGAAGCCAACTTTACCCGTTGGGCTTCCCCACCCGATAAGGTAGTTGCGTTTTGACCTAACTGGATATAGCCGAGTCCTACATCTTGAAGGATCTTTAAGCGATTCGCAATTCGATGAATATTCTCAAAGAATTCAAGCGCTTCATCCACACTCATCTGTAGAATGTCAAAAATATTCTTATCTTTATAGGTTACTTGTAGGGTTTCTTCATTGTAGCGTTTCCCATTACATTCTTCACATAAGACATAGACATCCGGTAAGAAGTGCATGGAGATCCGTTTAACCCCATCTCCCTGACAACTCTCACAACGTCCCCCTTTTACATTAAAGGAGAAACGACCCTTTAAATAACCTCGCATCTTAGCTTCCTTTGTTAAGGCAAATAAGTCACGAATATCATCAAAGATCCCCGTATAGGTTACTGGATTAGAACGTGGTGTGCGACCAATCGGATCTTGGTTAATCACAATCACCTTATCCACATGCTCTAAGCCTTCAATTTGCTTAACTTTACCCGGTTTCACCTTAGTACGACCTAAAGCATGTTGCAGACTCTTCGCTAAAACCTCATTAATAAGTGATGACTTACCAGACCCACTCACACCGGTTATTAACGTTAAGGTATTGAGAGGAATACTCACATCAATATTCTTTAAGTTATTTTCCTGAGCTCCTACAATCTTAAGGAAGTTACCATTCCCACTTTTACGAATTTCAGGTATCGGAATTTGACGTTTCTTAGATAAATAGAGTCCGGTAATACTGTTGGGATTATTCTTGATTTCTTCTACCGTCCCATTGGCGACCACTTCACCCCCAGATATTCCAGCACCAGGTCCAATGTCCACAATCCAATCAGATTGAAGCATGGTCTCTTCATC
>CAYXES010000049.1:0-2361 GCA_964464075.1 uncultured Erysipelothrix sp.
TCAATGTAAACGTAAACAACTTTACCATCTTTATCTAAACCAACACCAGCAAAGGTATCATTAACTTGAACTTGACCGGCAGCATCAGTTTCAGTATTGAATGATTTTGCATTAATTCCAGTAATTGAACCTTGACCTAATTTAACTAAACCTTTTACTTCAACTGCGTTATTGATTGCCATTTCAACAACTTTTTGATAGCCATCAATAGTAATCGATACGGATGATTTTAAATCGTCTCCGGATGGAACTGCTAAATGAGCATCATCTTTCTTCTCGGTTGGAATGCCTTTAACATCTGCAAGTGTTTTTCCAATTAAGTATTCTTCTAAAGATGCCATTTGCTCATACCATTCTTTACCAATACCGATTTGGCTAGAAAGACCCTTCATACCATATTCTTCTTTAAGTTCTTTCTTGGTTCTGATTGGCTCAGCTTTCACAATATTACCTTCGGCATCAAAGGTACCTCTATTTTGAGCGGTATCAATACTCACAAAAACAATTTTACCGTCTTTGTCTAATGCTACGGTTGCATAGTAAGTGTTTGTTTGAACTTGACCTGCTGCATCAGTTTCATCATCGAAATCTTTTGAGCTCATTGTTGTAAATCCGGCTGTACCAACTTTATATACAGTCTCAGCTTTCTTACAAGCTGTCATCGAAAACAATAATGCCCCCACTGCTAATAATGCGAATAATTTTTTCATAAATGTAAACTTCCTCCTTTACGACTGTGATTATATACCCCACAAATATCATTGTCAATATAAACTTGTTAAATATTTCACTTTTAGTAAAAAACCCAAAAACATTGTGAAATAGAGTTTTTTTTGTGTACATATACATTGTGAATTCACAAGCAAGTGCCTTATTTCTTAGTAATTTGAAGGGTATAATACCGCAATCCGTGATAGTAAATCAACCCTAAAAAGCCAGCTGAAAGACTTAAACTTAAAAGAATTTCTATGGGATTAATTTGATAATAAAGCAAACGTAAAGGAACCAATAACATGGATAAGCCCGGTACAAAAGAAAGGATACGACCCACTCCATTTTGCATATGCTTATAGTTATTAATGAGTAAAGTTCCATAATATAAACCCAACATCACTAAATAAAAGGGTGCTTGAACCGATCCTGATTCTTCAATGTTTTCAATCTTCACGGAGAGCAAAAGTAGAATCAATTGAACTAATAAAATCCCCAGAATTAAGAAAATGACACTTAAGCCCAGACGAGTTAATTGACCAAGGTTGAGATTAAAAGCACGAAAATGATCAAAAAAGGACATGTACTTTACCGGCAATAATTTTATCTTATGCAGAAAAGCATACCAACTTTTGCCTTGATCATAGATGAGTCTTACAATAAACCACCACGCTAAAAGCGCTATCCAAATCATTGCTTGCACAAAAATTGTAATCCAACCAATTAACAATTTACTGATGTAGTGTTCTTTGTGAGATATCGACGTCAACATCATCTCCAACATGTTTGAAGTTTTCTCACTAACCACTTCACTTGCAACGCTAGATGAGAAACCCAGCATAAAGAAATAGATGCTAGTGATTAAAATGAAACCGTTGGTAGTAGATTTTCGCTTTGCTTGCACCAGTTCAATCTTAGGCGAAATCAAATAATCGACCGCATGAATTATTTCCTGGGAAATATTTTCAACTTCATAAATACGATGGAAACTTGCGATCCAAGCCTCTAGCATAACCATTTGAGTCTCATTAATACTCTCATCAACCTTAAGTTGATAGCCTTCCTCATTGATGTCTATCACAATCGCAGCATCTTCAGAATTCGCTAACTCATAATAATTATCCTCAAAATCAAAGTAGGATACCATCACTTCAGGCATTGCGATCTTAGTCGGATTAAACAAACCTTTCAATACGTTTTGGGCAATGATATCCACAAAGAAAAAAACTCCAAAGAGGACAAAAATTATTCCCATCATCCCAATCATAATCTTATTGAAGAGTTTACGCTTTAAAGAAAAGGCAATTAAATGTTTCATAAACCACCATACAAGTCATCTAAAGTTAGAGATGTTATCTTCAAAGTGCGATGTTGACGCTCCCCCAACATATATTTCGCAACCCTAATGCAATGTTTTTCATTTTTAAATATATAGTGAGTTAAATTCCCATCGATTTTAACTTCCTCAACCCCCATCTCATTCTTATAAAATAAGGCTTCATCATTACTTAAGGTAATTGTATGATGGTTAGTTTTCGATTTTAGCTCTTTTAAGGGTGCCGAAAGAATAACCTTGGACGCTTTAATAACGCTTATATGATCACACAAACTTTCAATCTCATCAAAACGATGGGAAGACAATAAAACCAT
>CAYXES010000049.1:2461-8465 GCA_964464075.1 uncultured Erysipelothrix sp.
CTGGAAGTTTTTAAGCATCTCTACCTCAACCACCAAGGGTTTTCGATATTCTTTCTGCTTGGCTTCTAAGTAAGCCTGTACTATAGGAACATCTATCTCTTCCTTAGGATAAATCCCAACCCGGTATTGAGTTCCAATATCATTGCCTTGTTTATTCAAACTGGTTGGATCAATGATTCGAAATAAGTAATTACATATGTCAATCAAACTAATTTGCGTTTCATCATATTTTAACCACACCACTTCAGTATGGTTGGTTGATTGGCTACAGACTTCTTCATAGCTTGTATTGAGCTTATGACCTTGGGCATAACCTACCGCGGTGTCTTCAATACCGATAATGCGTCTGAAGTACTCTTCCACACCCCAGAAGCAACCCCCCGCTACCACAATCTCTTTCATAGTCACTCCTTTTTAAGTAGATACTTAATCACTTGATGCCCACATGCCAGACCTGCCGCCATTGGCACAAAACTTGAACTTGCTGGTGGCATCGCCTCTTTTAAAATTGAGCTTTCATTTAAACGTTGATTTTGTTTAATAGGTATTTCAAGTGAAGCTACTACCATTATTCTATCATCTAAGCCCTGTTTTCGGCATTGATAACGCATGACCTTCGCTAAGGGATCCCCTTGGGTTTTTCTAAGGGGCAAGACTTGAATTTGAGTTGGATCAAGACGATTACCCATCCCCATGCAGGAAACTATATCAATTTTATGAGTTTGAGCATACTCGATTAAGAGTAACTTACTACTCACCGTATCAATCGCATCGACTATCACATCCACCTCATACTGATCAAAAACACTGATATTATCCTGATTCACAAACATATCAAGATCAAACACTTGGATATCCTCCTGGATATCCATAATGCGATTTTTTAAGGCTTTAATCTTTTTTTTGCCAATGGTTGAGTGTAAGGCATGCACCTGACGGTTAAGATTAGTGATGTTCACCACATCATGGTCAACTAAAATAAGGGTTCCGACCCCCATCCGAGCTAGAGCTTCAACACACATGGCACCCACACCACCACAACCAACCACCATAACTTTACTATTTCTGATTTGTTTGAAGTCACTTTCATCAATCAATAATTTTATTCGTCCAAAGGCACTATCCATTGTTTAATCCTTACTATCGCATCCTGCATACTCACTTCATCTTCAAAATCTAACCAAATCCCATCAAATTGGTGTTTAAACCAAGTCCGTTGACGTTTTGACAACTGTCTGGTTTTAGTTTTAATAGTTTCAACAACCTTTTCAAGCGGTTCTTGAGCTTCAAAATAACCACGCCACTCCTTAACTCCGATGGCACTCATCGATGATAAAGACCAATCTGCACGCTGACTCGCATCAAGTACTTCCTGCATTAAACCAGCTTCCACCATCTTATCAACCCGTTGATTAATATGCTCATAAAGACGTTGACGATTTCCATCCATAATAAAAATTAAGGCATCATAACGTAAGGCTTGTTTTTGTTGGGCGATTAATTCACTTTTAGTTTGATTATGAGTCTTGGCAATCATCAAGGCTCGGATCACCCGTTTCCGATTATTGGGATGAATAAGTTCAGCCTGTTTAGGATCAATTACTTTTAGCCTTTCATGCAATACTTCATTGGTTAAATCATCATAAGCTTGATGATCTAGATGACTTTCACTTTCAAAATCATAGTCATAAAGAATGGCTTTCAAATACAAGCCTGATCCACCGACTAAAATCGGTAGTTTACCACGATTATGGACTTCATCAATCATCTGTCGCGCATAATCCACAAAATCTTTAACTGAATATGGATTTTCCACATCACTGATATCAATACCGTGGTGAATAATGCCACCCCGTTCATCTTCCTTTAATTTAGCGGCTGCGATATTTAGCTGCTTATAAAGCGCTACCGAATCCACACTAATGATTTCTCCATGAAAGGCTTGGGCCCACTTAATCGCAAGCTCACTTTTACCGGTTGCGGTTAAACCCCCAAGCACTAAGACTTGCTTCATCTTAAAAACTCCTTTATTAAGTCATCTGCACTAATCTTAATAAAAGTTGGACGACCATGAGGACAATGATAAGGCTGTTCACAAAGCATTAAATCATTAATTAAACGTTGCATTTGATCCATGGACAAATAATCATTAAAACGAATTGAACTATGACAAGCTAGTGTCGCTAACATTTGCTTTTGAATATCTTCTTGGTCTTTCGCAATACCACTTTCAAAATACTCCAACATATCATCAATCACTTTTTGATGATCGGTATCACTCATCCATTGCGGCACACTGCGTATCACAAAAGCTTGTTCATCAAAAGGCTCAATCGGAACTTGAAAATCCGCAAAAGCAGCTTTTAGTTGCTGGCTTTGTAAGCTGGATGAACTACTAGGTATTAAAATTGGCAGCAAGAGTGGTTGTTGATTATGCGTTTTATCTAGACGTTTCTTTTTAAAGTACTCATAACGAATGCGTTCCATGGAAGCATGTTGATCAAAGATATAGAGACCATCTTCATGTTCAGCTAGGATATATTTTCGATGATGTTGAGCTAAGACTCTAAATGTTTGTGTTTTTGGTTCTGACACCACATCACTTTCAAGTGATGCAGGCACACTTGGTATCTCATACGTTTGATTGGGTATATCAAAGACCAAGTGTTCAAGCACTTGCTCAGATTGGCTGCTTGAAAAAGCTCGCGTTAATTTCACTTGGGGACTGGTGCGTAAGGCCTCATTAATGGTTTGTGTCACAAGCTCTAAAAGTTGTTTTTCTTTAGAAAGTCTAACTTCCCACTTGGAAGGATGCACATTCACATCCACTAGTTTTAAGTCCACATCAACCCTTAAAAAGACGATGGGATAGCGATCGACTGGGATAAAGTGCTTAAAACCATCGATGATTGCCCGTTGAATCCGAGTTGATCGAACCATGCGTTGATTAAGATAAATGTATATGTCTTTTTTGGTAGCCCGGGTGATATGGGGTTTAACCATAAGCCCTTTAATTTTAAAGTCCTGGTCATTACCCTCAAAATGAGATGCAGCTTGCGCTAATTCTTGTCCATAAATTTGATAAAGGGTTTCAATTTCATCGTTATTTCCGTTCGTAGATAGTAAAATGCGATTATCACTGTTTAAACTAAAGGCTATTTCAGGATAAGCCATCGCAAAGCGAATCATCACATCCATAATTAATGCCTGTTCATAGGCAATCGACTTTAAATGTTTAAGCCGTGCAGGTGTCTTTAAAAAGAGTCCACTGATTTGAATCTGAGTTCCTTTTTCACTATCATAAGAAATTGCTTCTAAAAACTTCCCATAATGGATGGTGACCTTGGTGGCTTGTTGACCATTATTGGTGATGCAAACACATTCACTCACCGAAGCTATGGAAGGTAAAGCTTCACCTCGAAAACCAAGACTGCTGATCATCCATAAATCTTCTTCTTTGGCAATCTTGGAAGTAGAATGCCTTAAAAAGGCTTGGGTTGCATCCGCTTGATCCATGCCTTCACCATTATCTTTAACCAAAATGGAAGCAATACCACCTTCTTGAATATAAACATCGATTTGACTTGCCTTGGCATCGATGGCATTTTCAACTAATTCCTTAACCACACCCATGGGTCTTTCAACCACTTCACCTGCGGCAATCATATTGGTTAAATGACTATCTAATTGTTGTATTTTTCCCATTATTTCACCTGCTTTGCCTTCTCAACCAAATCCGCTAAAAACTGCATGGCTTGGAGCGGGGTCATTTGATTAATATCGGTCTCACTTAAAAGATCTTTAATTTGTTCCAAGGGTTTGGGTATGACTTTAATTTCTACAATATCTAAAGACTGTTGGACATGTTTACGTTGGCTTTCAAGTTCCCCTACTAATTGGCTAGCCCGCTTGATCACACTATCCGGTAACTTGGCGATACTGGCCACATTCACTCCATAAGATTGAGCTGCCTTGCCCAAACCAATCCGGTATAAAAATTCGATATCCCCATCTTTTTCAATTACTTTAGTCACTAAATTGACAATCGATGGTAGTAAATCCGCAAGACTCGTCAATTCATGATAGTGCGTTGAGAAGATGGTTTTCGCCTTAATTGATGTCGTTATATATTCGATAATTGCTTGTGCTAAAGCCATGCCATCAAAGGTTGAAGTACCGCGTCCTATTTCATCAAATAAGATTAATGAATGTTCACTGGCTTGACTTAAAGCCGTATTAGCCTCCAACATCTCCACCATAAAGGTAGATTGACCACTTAAAATATCATCAGAAGCCCCAATTCGAGTGAAAATCGCATCAAATAGAGGTAGTTTAGCTGATTTAGCCGGTACATAGGTTCCCATTTGGGCCATGATTACTAAAAGCGCAAGCTGACGCATGTAAGTACTTTTACCACCCATATTGGGTCCAGTTAAAATAAAGACATGTTGGTCATTGGATGCATTCCAATCATTCGCAACCACTTCATGTTTAGCTTTAACCTTTTCAAGTAAGGGATGAATAGACCCTTTAATTTCTACTTTATTATCACCATTAAATTGAGGAGCTACTAAACGCTGTTTTAAACTGACTTGCGCAAATGCCGCTAAGACATCAATCATCGCTAAGTGGTCCGCTAATTTTTGGAGTGGTGCGATATGACTCTGTAAGGAATCTAAATATTCAATAAATAGATTCTCTTCTAAGGCATAAAGCTTATCTTTAGCGTGTAAGAGTTCATCTTCTTTTTCTTTTAATTCAGCCGAAATAAAACGCTCAGCATTCACTAAGGTTTGTTTTCGAATATAACCATACTCTTCTTTAACTAAATGAATATTTCCTTTTGAAACCTCGATATAGTAACCAAAAACCCGATTGTAGCCAATCTTAAGATTCTTAATCTGAGTTTTCTCACGCTCAGCTTGTTCAAACTGTAATAGCCAATGACTACCATCACCCATAATGCTTCTAAAGCGTTCCACATCCGGATGATAAGTATCTAAGAAGATGTTACCTTCCTTAGTGCTAGTAGGAGCTGGCACCATTAGGGCCTTATTTAAACCCTCAAGGACATCAGCTAAGGTATTAACTTCATTTAAGTAATTAAAAGGTTCATGTTCTTTTAAAAGATCAGTGATGATTTGTGCACTTGCTAAGCTGGTTTTTAATTGAACTAAATCTTGGGGATGAGCCCGTTTATAAGCAATCTTAGTCACAATCCGCTCTAAATCATAAACCTCACTCAGTTGTTTCTGTATCTGATCTAGTAAAAGATAGGACTTCATCAAATAAGTAACCTTATTTTGACGCTCAAGAATCGCTTCTTTATCAAAAAGGGGTTCTACAATCCACTGCTTCAATAAACGACTTCCCATCGCGCTCTTACAATCATCCAAATAAGAAAACAACGTAATTTGATTCCGATTGTATTTAGAGGGTTGAATTAAATCCAGGTTGTTGATGGTGGTATAGTCTAATTCACACAAGACTTTACGATCATAATGACTAAAGGCTTGTAAGTAGTCTAGTTCATTAAATTGAGTCTTCACTAAATAAGAGAGTAAACGACCAATCGCCGCTTTGTATGTATCATTTAGGTCTTCATCAAAAAGATGGTGATGTTTAATTTGAAGCTGATGATCATCATGAATGGTTAAAGTAATGGCTTCTAAACCAAGCATCTTATCATTAATCTTTTTAGATAAATCTGAAGGAATTAAAAGTTCCTTCACATTATGTTTTAAAAGGGTTGGGATTAGGGTTCGGCTTGGATGATTAATCCATAGTAAATTACTCTTACCACTCGCAACTTCAACCAAGGCTAAAGCCATCCCATAATGGGCATCTTCTAAGGCACCAATATGAACGGTTTCTTTCACATCACTAAGCTCATCAACCATGGTTCCAGGAGTCACTACCCGAACGACTTCACGTTTAACCAATTTCTTGGTTGCGGAAGGTGGTTCCATTTGCTCCACAATCGCGATTTTATAGCCTCGATTAA
>CAYXES010000050.1:0-3605 GCA_964464075.1 uncultured Erysipelothrix sp.
GAAAAGACCTCTTTCTTGCTTGGAAAGATGGTTTTCGTTGCATACTCATTTTTTAAAAAGTGTGATAGCTTTTTAAAATAAGCTTGTTCAAACTCTGCCTTTAAAAAACTATCCCAGGTGTTGTTTACCATGGCGCTCCCTATTGATTATTTTGATTATACCAAAGTTGGTAAGCTTCAACCAAGGCGGCTTGACCCGCCTCAATACTTAAATTCTGTTCGTATATTTCATGAATAATCTCAAAGACATGACCTTGTAAGTAGAAATCCCAACCTAATATTTTCGGATTAGCGTCCAAAGCCAATAAAGGCTCGACCACACTGTAGGAATAAGCTAAGGCTTTTTCTTGACGTTTATCACTCATCTTTAAGTGTTCAAACTCATCATGGGCAATCACAAGATCTTCATCACTTGAATCAAGTAAGACTTGAACATTATCAAGACTATTTAAAAGTGAAATCACCGCATGACTTAAGGAAGGATAAGGATTATCTTTCACAACTAAACCCTCCACCTTAACCAAAGGGGTTAAGGTATGCTCCCCATAATCAGGAAAAGCACTGTAGCTGTATTCTTGTTGTTTAATGGATGCGATTTCTTCCCAATTCATCCAAGTGGATGTTAAAGAAAAAAGCGTTTCATCATTAATTAAAGCATTCTCATAATTCCATATATGTTGTTGAGCATCTTTAAAATACCAGGATGTCTCAAATACTTCTTTTAAAAACCTCAAGGATTCTAAAAATGCTTCACTCTCAAAGCCCGCACTGGCAATGTCTTTTTCACTAAACATCTGCCAACCACCGGCGGTTAAAAAAGGATAAAACTGCCAGGACTCCGCGATATTAAAGGGGAAAATACTGTTTAGATGATCATGAGGTGACTCAGCATGCCAACGATTGGTTAAATCAATAATAGCTTCCCAGTTATTCAGTTCCACTACACGATTTTTATCATCAACCTGATTGACATCAAAACCTAATTCCTCCAGTAACGTTTTATTATAGGTGAATAAAAGCCCCTCATAACTGATTGGCATAAAGACATTCTTTACACTATTGATGGTTTGGGATAAATGTTCAATCCCTTCTTGAGAACGTAATGCCCCATAATCCATTTGGATTTCCATCAACTCTTCCACAATCATCGCCGCTTCTTCTTGCTGGGTATAAAATATATCCACATCATGTTCAAACATGGCATCCCATGCCTTAAGGGTAGGTTGCACCTCCACCTTAAGCTGATAGGATGCATCTTCAATAAGCTTATCAATATTATTTAATAAGTAAGAACGTTGTTGATTATTTTTAACATAAACTATCAGTTTCGCATCCTCTTCAATGGTATAAAGCTGAGTTTTTTCATCAAAACAAACTACCTTTCCATTAGCCTCACAGGGCTTAAGATAGTTATAAGTCACAATCGCAAATGATCCTAACATTGCCAAGGCAATGGTAATTAAAATGGGCTTCTTTTTCATAGTATCGTTAATAACTCATTTATCGTATCAAATCAACCACTTACTTGCAAGAAAAAAGGAACTTGACTAATCAAGTTCCTTAAGTAGTGCTTTAACATGATCCACTAAGTGATCATGGCTTAAACCATATTTATCCATGAGAGCCGTGGGGGTACCACTTTCACCAAAGGTATCTTCAATCCCCACAATCTTTAGCTTGGTTGGGTTTGCTTGGCTTAATACTTCCGCAATCGCTGATCCTAATCCACCAATCACATTATGCTCTTCGGCACTTATGATAGCTTTGTGATCTTTAGAAAGTTGAATAATTAAATCCTTATCAATGGGTTTAATGGAAGCCATATTCACCACGGTAATATCAATACCTTCTGCTTGTAGGGCTTCTTTAGCCAATAGGGCTTGTTCAACCATCACCCCACTAGCGATTAAGGCAATATCTTTTCCTTTGGAAAGAATGGTTCCCTTACCTAATTCAAAATGATAATCTTCCGCATTAACTCGTGGTACCGCACTACGACCTAGACGAATATAAAATGGTCCATCAATATTCGCAATCGCTTTAATAACGGCTTTCGTTTCCACATCATCAGCAGGTTGAATCACTCTCATATTCGGTACCGCCCGCATCAGGGCAATATCTTCAACCGATTGATGGGACGCCCCATCTTCACCTAAAGTTATCCCTGCGTGCGTCGCACAGACCTTCACATCTAAATTAGGATATGCAATCGAGTTACGCACTTGTTCAAAGGCACGACCCACCGCAAACATCGCAAAGGTAGAAGCATAAACCACATTACCACCAGTCGCAATTCCGGCTGCCATACCCATCATATTGGCTTCTGCGATGCCACTATTAAAGTGACGTTCTGGTCTTGCTTTTTGGGCTTTGTTGGTATTGGTTGACCCTGATAAGTCAGCGTCTAATACAAAAATACGATCATCTTCTACAATCAGCTCAGCTAGAGCTTCTCCATAAGCTACCCGTGTCGCTACTTTTGCCATTTATGCCACCTCCAATTCTTTCATGGCTGCTTCAAATTGTTCTTCATTTGGCGCAACCCCATGCCATCCAGCCTGGTTCTCCATAAAGGAAACCCCTTTACCCTTAATAGTCTGGGCAATAATCATCGTTGGTTTACCCTTAAAGGCTTTTGCTTCTTTTAAGGCAGCTCGAATCTCATCAAAGTTATGCCCATCAATAGTAAGCACATGCCAGTTAAAGGCTTCAAATTTCTTATCTAAAGGCAATGGATTCATAACTTTCGTAATGTCACCATCAATTTGTAAACCATTAAAGTCTAAAAACACCACCAAGTTATCGAGTTGGTAGTGAGCCGCAGCCATCGCAGCTTCCCAAACTTGACCTTCTTGGCTTTCCCCATCTCCTAAAATACTATAAACGCGATAATCCAAGTTTTTAGCCTTATAAGATAAAGCCATACCCACCGCAGCTGAAATACCTTGACCTAAGGAACCGGTTGACATATCAACCCCATCCACATAAATCATACTTGGATGACCTTGAAGATTGGAATTAATCTTTCTAAAAGTCATAAGTTCGTCTTCACTAATAAAGCCCTTCTCATGTAAGATCCCAAATAGAGCCGGACTTGCGTGACCTTTGGATAACACAAATTTATCCCTTTCCTTATCTTTAAGGTTTTCACTTGTGATATTCATTTCTTCAAAATATAAGACTGAAAGAATATCTGCGATTGAAAGGGAACCACCAATATGACCAGATTTGGCATTGGCGACCATCTTCACAATATTTTTACGCAGATTATTCGCAATCTTTTGTAATGCTTGATTTTCCATATTGCCTCCTTAACTATAAAATTATTATACATCATTCAAGCTTATTCAAAAAGACTTGTAATTATTGTTATACTATACTTAAGACATATGCGAGGTAGATTATGAAACACTTAGAAGCCATCCTTAACCAACTACAGACTAGTTATCACCAAGATAAACAAGTTTATAATTATGTGGTCCCTAAACTATGGGTTTACCCCCATATGAATCTTAATCAAGCCATCCAGGTTTATGATGGCCATGTGATTGTTAATCCTTATGAGTACTATCATAATTTAATTAAATATCATATCTTAAACCAGTC
>CAYXES010000050.1:3705-8120 GCA_964464075.1 uncultured Erysipelothrix sp.
CAGGATAAAAAAGGTGAGTTAGGCTCTGTTTATGCAGTTAGTAACTTCTTTGAGATTGATGATGATCTCAAAGATCCCTTACTACCAGCCATGAGTGTGAAGGAACAATTCAAGGCGTTTGTGGAAGCCTGTCATCTACTTGATATTAAAGTCATCATTGATATTATTCCTCGTACCAACTCCATTCATTCTGATTATCTTATTGAGCATCCAGAGTGGTTCTATTGGATTAAGCATGAGGCTCTTTTAGATTATAAACCACCTTATGTTAAAGGTTTACCTAATACCTTGCCCGCTAAAAAAGATTACTTTAAAGCGCTCTTTAGTGATGCTCAAGTCATTGAGCATCTCAACAAGTTCCAACTTAATCCTAAAGAAGCAAATCCAAGACTCTGGCAGTCAGTTCTTGATGAGTATAAGGCTCACCCTGAATCTTCCTTTCTAGAACTCGTTCAGAAGGCATTTAAGCTTACGGTCGCTCCGGCTTTTTCCGATCGTATCAATGATCCCCAACCAGCCTGGAATGATATTACCTACTTCCGTTTATATTTAGACCATCCTTCCCATTCACTACCTTATCTTAAGGAATTCAAGGATTTACCACCCTATCTCTTATACGATGTCGCTAAGGCATCCTATAACCCCGGTCAAATCATCAATGAGCCCTTGTGGGAGCTGATTTCAGATGTTTTACCTACTTATATCATAGACTATCAAATCGATGGTTGTCGCATTGATATGGGCCATGCGCTACCTGATGAATTGATTAATCGGATTATCACCAAGGCCCAAGCCCTAGATCCTCATTTTGTCTTTATTGCCGAAGAATTAGAGATTGATAATGCCCAAAGTGCGATTGAAAAAGGCTATGACATGATTATTGGGGATGGTTTCATCAGACTACCACGCATTAAAGAAGGCCTCTTTAATTCCTTTGTCTATGGTGCCATTAACCTAAAGGTTCCGGTCTTTGCGGCCGGGGAAACCCATGATACCCCTCGCTTAAGTGCTCGCAGTGGTCAAGAAGATCTCAATGAAATGGTTACCCTATTTAATATGTTTATCCCAAATACCATTCCTTTTATTAATAGTGGTCAAGAACTCTTTGAGATTCAACCCATGAATCTTGGTCTCGATTCCCATTTAGATGATCGCTTTAAACTGCCTAAAGACCATCCTCTTTATGGTAAACTCGCTCTCTTTGATCGTTTCATGTTTAACTACAATCATCCTAAGGCAAGTAAACTTATTCACTACTTAGAAACTATTAAACCCATTCGGGATACTTATCTTCCAATCATGTTTGAGCGGGATGCAATCTACCCAATTGGTTTTAATGCACCTTGGGATCGGGGTGCCGCAATTGCCTATATTAAAGATAATCGTTGTCTGATTGTGGTAGCTAACACTGAATTTGATCACTCTATAACGCATACCTTAAAACTAGACAGTTTACCGTCTACTTTTAAAACCGCAAACCAAAAAGTCAGCTGTCGCTTTTCATCAAAAGCAAACAGCCATCCTAAGTTAAGGATTGATGACTATGGCATCATTACCTTAAAGATGGCTGCTTTTGAATTTGTTTTACTAGAAATTATAATTTAAGGGTTTTTCCCAACCACTACCATGGTAAAGGGATTAATCGTAATACATTGAGTTTGAATCGGTTCAATCAAACCAGCTTCATTAGCGATAAGGGTTCCATACCCATCTAAACAATGATAAGCCACCTCATAGGTAGGATTAAAGAAAACCATGAGTTCATCAAATTCAATGTATTTAGATACATTCTTAAAACCATATAATAAGATATCTTTATCTAAGTCTTTAAAATACACGTGATCTTTGATGGCTTGACTCGTATCAAAACGGAAGACTGAATAAGCCTTACGTAAAGCAATCATGTCTTGCGTATAACTTACTACTTCCTGGTAGCGATCTTTACGCTGCCAGTCTAAACGATTAATTAAATCGCCACTCATGTAACTATTACTGTTACCATTTTTAGTGCGGCAAAATTCTTGCCCACTGTGTAGGAAAGGCACCCCCATGGAGACCATCAAAGCTCCAATCATCAACTTATGTTTCTTAATACGAACATCAGAGCGATCTTCCTTACAAGCTTCTTTAATCTTATCCCACGCGGTACGATTATCATGACATTCCACATAGTTAATACTTTTAGTGGGTGAATCAAATAAATAAACATACGGATAAGCCATGGTGTTTCCAACCAAGCTCATCTTCATCGCATCCTTATAATTCACATCCCCACAACAATATCCCTTCACACTAATCTCATGTTCCGAACTTGGTCCTTTCACATGATCGCGATAGAAATCATTGAAATGGCCAATATTTGACATCTTATGTTGGTTCGCAATCGTACCTTTTAAATCTTCATCAAGAATAGTGGGCATATTCCAACCTTCACCATAAAGAATAATGTCCCCTTTAATTTGTCTTAATTCTTGATCAATTAAATTGAGAGTATCAATATCGAGAATACCCATTAAGTCAAAGCGGAAACCATCAATCCCATACTCCTCAACCCACATTTTGGTTGATTCCACAATAAACTTACGCACCATATAACGGGTGGTGTCTAAATCATTCTCACAGAAAGAACCATTGGATACCGCCCCTGATTCACTTCGTCTAAAGTAGTAGTAAGGCACAATCTTCTCAAAGGCCGATTGATGCATATCATACACATGGTTATAAACCACATCCATCACGATCCGTAAATCATGTTGGTGGCAAGTCGCAACCAACTCCTTTAATTCCATAATCCGTGATAGTGGATCATTCACATCACTGCCATAGGAACCTTCCGGCACATTATATTGATGGGGATCATAACCCCAGTTATAGAAGAGATCAATATTTTTCTCATCAATGGTTGCGAAATCATTGATGGGCATCAATTGCACATGTGTGATTCCTAAATCTAGTAAATAATCAAAGCCCGTCTTCGTGTTGGCCTCGGTGGTCGTATTACGCTCCACAAAGCCCTTAAAGGTTCGTTTATGCTTATGATTAGAATTGACATCACTGGTGAAATCACGAATAGAGGTTTCATATATAATCGCATCCGTCATAGACTTGAGAGGACTTAATTGATCGTGATGTAAATCAAGCTTCACTTGATTTTGATCAATCACCACCGATTTAATCCCATTCACTAAAGACCCCATGGCATAGGGGTCCACACTTTCAATCCATTCTCCATTCACATACACTAAGAAACTATAGGTTGAAAGATGCAGATTGGCATCGACCATCCCTTTAAAGACACCCTTATCCTGGCGATCTAAAGATAGCGTAAATTCACTCTCTTCCTTGATGATTTTAACTAAAACCTCAATCGCAGTTGGTGCCCATAAGGCAAAATAGGTCTTATCATCCTTAACCTTAACGCCCAAATCATTTCCAGGATAGGCAAACTCTTTATCAAACTTATCTTTCTTCACAATCAAACCAATTTGTAAAGGCGTGGCTTGGCCATGCTCTTCTAAAATGGTATATTGCTTCCCAAACTCCAGATGATCACAGTTAGTCACAATATACTTACTATAATCATTGGATGTGCTTTCCTTATATTTAATTTGGAGTTTAACCACATTACCCTCAGTATCCTGGCTATAGAATACCTCACTATTACCCTGATAAAACTGCTTGGATAAATAAATGGTCATCAAATTATAATCATCTAAATATGCTTCAAATCGTTGTTCTTTTCTCATACGTCACCTTGGCTCCATCATAACGAAAAATAGGTGTTGATTCAACACCTATCTCTTTTAGTTTTTCTTAATCTTACTGTAAGGGTAAGATATCCCATATATCACTCGCATACTGATTAATCGTACGATCCGATGAGAAATAGCCTGATTTGGCGATATTACTCAAACACATACGCGCCCAGTACTGCTTGTCTTGATAGCGTCGTTGAACCTCTTGATGGGCTTCCACAAATTCTTGGAAATCCGCCGCTAAGAGATATTCATCATTACGATACATAAGCTCATCATAAATAACCTTGAATTCATCTTTCTTCGCACCATAGAGAGGGGTTAAGAGGGATTCAATGACTCGCTTTAGTTTCGGTTGTTTATTCACAACCTCAAAGACATCATAGCCATTACGATTATGAGCGGCTGCTTGATCCGCGTTCAATCCAAAGATAATGGTGTTTTCACGACCAACCTGTTGGTCAATCTCCACATTGGCACCATCTAAGGTTCCTAAGGTTAAAGCACCATTCATCATGAACTTCATATTTCCCGTACCGCTGGCTTCTTTACCGGCGGTTGAGATTTGCTTGGAAACATCCGCCGCATTCATCAAGTACTCAGCCACACTCACATTGTAGTTAGGAATAAAGACAATCTTAATGAACTTATTTAGATCTT
>CAYXES010000051.1:0-7959 GCA_964464075.1 uncultured Erysipelothrix sp.
ACCTTTTCATAGGCAAAAATATCTCCTAGATAGCCTATAACTAATTGTCCTAGCATCATTGAAATCGAAAATGAGATGGAAAAGAAACTATTCACTTTAGCACGATGTTTTGGTTCAAGGTGTTGCTGAATTGCAGTTGTCCTAATGTTAGCGCTATTCATACCAGCAAGACCTAAAATAAACCGAATAACACACATTGCCATAAATGGCATAAACAAAAATAAGGAATCAAAAATTACAAAGATGAAATAAACAAACACTGCTACTGTATACCTATACTTATCTTTAATTACAATGAACGAGTGAATAAAACCTCCAAACATATAACCTGCAGAACTTAAGGCACTAATGACTCCAAAGTCATAAAGAGTTAATGTTTCTGATCTAACAAAAAACGGATACCATAAATTTGACCAAGCATTAGTAAACATAACTATAGAGAAGAAAATTAATACACTCATTAATTGTCTATCATTGTGTAAATAAGTGTACCCTTCTTTTAAATCATTGAATAATGAAAATTTATGTACAGTAGGATCAGTATTATATTCAAAGTTATATTTAATTTGACTTTCAATAATTACATCAAGGGTGCTGAGTAGTGTGTATATATAAAACAAAGTCGCTAATCCATAATTCTTGTATAAGAATAATGCGATCGGTGTCACAATTACTTGGCAAAGCGGATAGATTGTTGACATAAATGCAAAACCACGGCTGTAGTTTTCTTTAGCAATAATCTGAGCTGAAATACTTTGTGATGCTGTATCAGATACAATACCAAATAGACTAATTACTAATACGATAAATAAATATGCTAAATATGAAAAACCATTGTATTGGACAAAGACACCCGCAAACAAGAAAATCAAAATTAATAGTTTTTCATTTTTTAGTAATACTTTTAAAGGATCGTTTCTATCAATATATGGTCCAACAATAAGAGGAAAAATAATATGAGGAATCATTGTAATTGCTGTGAAAATACCTGACATCAAAGTTGATTGGGTATTGTCAAATATTACTAGTCCAAATGCAATATTTAAACCAACCCCACCAAGTGCAGATAAGAATGTACCTGTTATCATTAAGATATAATTTTTAGACCATAAAGTTTGTTTCATAAATTTTTCCCTCAGAATAAAAATTATACCATGGAAGCTACATAAAGACTTTAATTAATTTAATTAAATAATGAACATTTATTACACTTGAATCATCGGAAAATCAATTAGAAATCTTTTCAGATTTTTATAAGAAGTTAGGAAAATAAAATAATTTAATAGCACTTTGACATCGTTTTAACACCACTAGGAATATAAATTTGATTAAATAGATAACTCAGGTGTGATAAATAATAAAAATTGTTTAATCATCTGATTAGGCTGGTTTATCTGCCAATCCAGTATCTACACGTATATTAATATTTTGATTAATCTAATACCAATGCAATTTCTTTCCAAAAATTCACAAATCTTTGAAAGCTCTAATCAAATTACTTTAATCTACAAATAAATAGAATATGATTCGAATGTCCAAGCATTTCTTTTTTAGTTGACAAATGGATGTGTATATCTAAATAAGCCTTAAATTCCTCATCATTATATTTATTAATTGTTTCTTCTAATATTTCTGCTAAACCATCTTGCGCAACTATATTTTCTATCGATAATCCTGATTTCATAATTAATGATTTCATTTCATCAAATGTATGAAATATAAATGGGAAATTATCTAATTTAAATGAATTTCTATCATACTTATTACTTAATATAAATGATGGATCATATAACTGCTCACTTAACAAAACCATATCATTATTTATAAATGAAATATAAATATAACCTTCATTGGCTATAATTTTTTTAATTTCATTTATGGATTTCAATTTATCTTTTTTATTTTCTAAATGGTACATTGGACCCATTAAAAATGCATGGTCAAACTTTTTATCTTTAAAATATGACAAATCTAATGCATTGCCTTGAATTAAATCAATATTCATATTTGATTTAATTTTAGATTTAAAAATTTCTACATTTCTATCTGCTAATTCAACCGCACTTATATTATAACCTTTATCAGCAAAGTAAAGGCTATACGACCCTGTACCAGCACCCACGTCTATTATCTTATCTTTATGTTTTAAGCGCTTATTTATAAAATGAATTGTTGTTAAAAACTCTATTGAAGCAGCTTTAGTTTGAAACCTACTATCTTCATCAAGATAATTATACAATTCATTTACTCGCAAAGTTTCGTCTTTAATATTTTTGATTTTATCAAAACCCATACTATTTAACCTCTTTCATAATATTTACATAATTAAATTAATCACTGCAAATGCTTGTATATATAACCATCTTGAAATTATTACAATGTATATTGATAAATTGTAACATAAAAATTAAACGACAATATAACTAATTTATTTGTTACTAAAGTATATTCTACCCAACAATAAAACAGAGAATTATAGTTAGCTTTATTTAGTTAAACACCAGAAAATAACAAGCATGTGATTATCTAGCTTTAAAATGAAAAACAAACATACAAAACTCTAGTTAATTTCAAACTAAAGGCTTGTCGATAATCTGTGTAATAACTATTAAAAGTTAATTCTTTTATTTTGATAATTATAGTCTAATAACCCGATCAGATATATTCATTAGATCTTCATCGTGTGTAACAACTATTAGTGTTTTACCATTTCGTTGTAATAACTTCAAAAGATTAAAAACCTCTTGTTTAGTATTTGAATCTAAGCTTCCAGTAGGTTCATCCGCTAAGACCAACTCACACTCTTTTAAAAGTAATCTTGCTATCGCAATCCTTTGTTGTTCTCCACCTGAACACTTATAAACCTTCTGTTTTTTTAGGTTCTTTATTCCAACCTGCTTTAAGGCTGTATCAATTCGATCATTAGTAATTATATTATTCTTTGTACTAACCATTTTTAAGTTTTCCTCAACTGTATCCGTATCTATAAGAGCAAAGTTTTGAAATAAAAATCCTATTTTTTTGGCCAATAACTTTCGAGCGTCTTTTGAATATGGCTTAACATTGTTGTATCCAAACAAAGATATACTACCATTAGTAGCATCTTCAAGTAGTCCAATTATATTCAAAAGCGTTGTTTTTCCACATCCACTTTTACCAACAATCGTCACAAACTCGTTTGATGATACTTCAAGATCAAAATTATCAAGGATCGTCTTGTCATCAAATCTCTTCTGTAAGCCCGTAATTTTTAGTATGCTCATTATATTCCCTCCTTCACAATAGTTCTTTTGTCCTTATTAAAAATAAGATATGCAACAATTAGATCTAACAAAAGAAGTATTGCCGATATAACTAAACTTTTAATCCCTAACTTATTTCGCACAGCGAACGAAATAGTTAGAATTAAATATAGTATTATTTGATCTAATATAAAGATTACAAAAAGACTATACATTTTTCCATGAATTAATCCAACCGCTATATTTTTCTTAAAGGCATAAATATACAAATAATATAAAGTAAACTGCAGTATTATTATAATAGAACTTGCATATAATATCCCTCTTAGATTGATTTTAATCGATTCCTCTAAAAAATATAGCTTATTTCTGACTGATTCTCCTAATGACCAAATGCTTAACATATCTCCAGTATTATTTCTTAATGAATCTTTTACTTTTAAAATCACTTCAATCGAGTTTTCACTATTTTCAATTATGTAGTAATTACTAAAGGATGCTAAGTTTTCAATTTGATCAATTCTTGAATAAACATATATTATCGGATTATCTAAATTAACATTTAACAACCTACTAGGATTAATATAGTTTATGGTGTAATCATCCATAACCAATACATGCTCATCTAAATTTTTCTCCAGCAAAAACTTCTTATAATCAAAAGTCTTATAACGCTCTGGTATTATAACTGAAACATCTGTTTTAGTTTCAAGTGGAATTTCAAATTCTAGAAGCTCTAAGGTTCTATAATCGGTATTAATGATACTAATAACTTCATTGTTCATCTCAGCAAATGATAAACTCATGTAATATATATTTTGATTGCTAAAATATATTTCTCTAATAGCAGACTCTATTTCATCTTGGGCACTAGAACTACCTAATCCACTGAAACTATTAAAATGAGTTATTTTTGAGTAGAAAGACTTATGCATATTTAAATTATTGTAATACTTCTTATTATCAATCAAATCAAATATATTCATAAGTAAAACAGGGATAAGAAAAACAAGAATAAGTATTCTCATGTATCCAAAAAAACGATAATTCTTGATATAACTATCACTTTTTTTAATGGTTGATACAATCTCTACTTGTTCTATAAATACAAGCATAATAAAGTAAGTAACGATAAATATTAGAGCAAGTATTATTATTAATATCATCTCTAACAGCAACATTACTAAAAACAAATAATTAAAATTCTTGACAAACATAAAATGAGCAACATTTAGAATTAGCAATGCAAATATGACAGAGAATACTAAATATGGTTTTAAAATTCTATATGCAATTAGTTGTGATGAAAAACCATGCATTTTCCATATCGAAATTCTTCTTTTCTCTTGGTGAATAACTATAATAATTGTTAGTACAAGAAGTAAAAATGAAGAAAAAAACATTAAAAATGATTTGTTAACAAGTATTGATATGATATTCAATTCATTATATTCACCTGATTCAAAGTTTGGAGCATTTGTTAAAGTACCTACTCCCAAGCGTTGTTCAACAGCTTGTTTCCAGTTAACAATATCTTTAGTATCTCCATATATCGTCACAAACGGTGTAGGAATATTTAACGGTATGATATTATCCCAGCTTGCAAATACTAACTGCTTATCATCAACTAACCGATTTTTAAAAAACTGAAGTTCGATCTGTTTTTCATTGGGTTTTGCTACAGCATAATATGGGTTGCTAAAATCTATCGATTTACTTGCTGGAATATATTTATTTAAGACAGTGTTAAAACTAGAGTTTCCAGAATAAAATCGATACTCTACATCAGAGTCATAGAGAATATACCCTTTACTGACCAATACATTATTGTTTACTGCTTCACTTACCATTACTGGTATCAATGTTTCATTGTCAAGTGTATCATGCATATAAATATGACTACTATATTTATTGGACAATGCAGTAGCTCTTTGATAATTTACTATACTATTCGCTGTATCTAATGAATAATTAATAAATGATATTATGGTAACTATGAATAGTACTTGAAATATCCTTTTTGACATAAAGCTCCTTATTACTTCTTATATAAAACAACCTAAAGATATTTAAGCTATTTTATGAGAATTTCTAATAACCCCATCAATCATAATCATAGGTAACCCACACTATCTGTGCATCTTCTTAATCTTGCTTGGCACCTAGCAGTGGCATCTTTACACTGTAAATCTATCAAAATCATAAGAAGAAATCTATAAGCTCTTACACATCCTTATGTCGAAACCCAATTTTCATATTGTCTCCCTTTATAAATATTAAACTAAGTCCATTATTACTTACATTATATCACTAAATATATTTCAAAAAAACTGATGAAAAATATAATCAAGATTTTTACTTTTAGCTTCTCCACATATTTTAGCTTTAATTCTCTTTTTTATCTTTGATAAGTTTACTAATTTTCTCTATCTCATCTTATTTATCAAACTTTGAATCAAGTCATTATCTTCTATCTTTGTTATAGCAAAACTTTTCTTACCTGCATCCTTGATGGATGATCCTATATGATAAACTTCCACATCATCAATAATTAAAAATCTATCATGAAAGTTATTCATAAACTTGACTGTTAAATTTGGATATTGAGCATTAAACTTAGTTACATCTTTTGTGGTTAAACTACCTTTTCCAGCAGTTACAATCATGACTTCAACTCCCATATTTCTCTTGCACAAGAGATTGAGTGTGTTTGTATCAACGTAGTTATCGATTAGTATTAGTTTGGTTTTCGCTTTCTTTATTAAATCAACAATAAAGCTAAAGGCATCATAAATCTGGCCACCAAAGAAGATATTTTGTTTCACTTCTGTTTGACTTGCAATATAGTTAAAGACTTTTTCTAGCTTTTGATCTGTTTCTAATTGTTTAAGCTCAACTCGATCTAACCTTCCAAAAACTGCTGCATTGCTTATCAAAAAGCGACGCATTTCAACGAAAGTTCTCATAATATAGACACTAACTGTAGTTGCGATTTCACTTTTCAATACAGAGGCAAGCATTGCAATCCCTTGTTCGGTATAAACATAGGGCATATATCTTCTACCGCCAGCGCCTGACTCAAAATTTGAGGTGACATTTTGGCACCTCAAATTTTTGTATTCATCTTTCGTCAATTGAAAGCAAAAGTCATCTGGAAATCTATCAACATTACGACTTCTTTGTCTATTCAAATATTTTGTTTCTACCTGATATAAAATAGCTAAATCACTATCTACTATGACTTGCTTTCCACGGATGGTATGAATCATGTTTTGAATTTGATTATCTTCATTAAACACAAGTACGTTGTCTCTCATCATAAGTTCCCCCAATTTCTTATGTTTTCAATGCTTCATCAGATTTTTTTACTGTACAATACCACCTTATAATTCAATGTTTCACCAATCTTTCCTATAACTTTAAAATAATGAGTTGATTATTTTCAATCGATTAAAGTGACAAAAGCGACTTGTATACTCAATTAAAGATTTTCCTTTTTCAAGTAAGTTTTAAAGCTTCTAATAACAAAAATAAGTCAATAAGCCATATCTTATCGTATTCATTTTCCTTTAACTTCATTGAAAAGAAACAAACCATGGGAATAAACCAATTGATGCTTAATCATCTAATTTATATTGAAATCCGATAAATCCAAGACCGATGATGATTAAACAAACAACCATCTTAAGTAAAGAAAAGCCCGAAAGTAAATAAATATTCCCCATCGTTAAATCAAAGAGTGAAAAAATCTGAACAAATTCTAAACCACTGAAAAATAAAAACATTGGCAAGAGTAACACAACACTACTCATTAAGATGGTCAGCACTGTCTTATTACTATGGCGAGAAAGAAAGAGAATCACTGAACTAACCGTTAATACACCAATCAGTCGCGTCGTATATAACACCATTAAATAACTCCATAAAGGCATGTCAAGTGAAAGTGGCCATTGAAGCTGATCAAAGAGTGATCGATAATCATTCGCAATGGTACTAAGAGGTGCGGTTAGATAACGTAAAGGATACACTTGACTAAAAGCAAATAATTCACTTCCAAATACAATTAAAAACACAAAAACACTAACACCCATGGCCAAATACCATTTCTTTTTTCGACGTACCTTACTCCCTTGCGCCGTTAATACATAAATACGATCTTCTTTTTCTTGTTGGTCAAAAGGATATAGACTTGCCAGAATTATAATAAGACTTCCAATGATCAAGATGGCAGCTCTTTTTTCTCTGACAGAGGTATTCAATGAGAATATCGCTTGATATCCTTTCGGATATACTAAATAATCGGGAGAATTTAGATAAGTGTGGTGAAGTTCCCTAAATGCACGACGATAGTCGGCATTTTCTGAGAATTTCACTAAAAATGCACCAAATGTTTCATGAGAAATTTCACCACGGGAACGCAAACGATTAAGTTCAAAGAATTTGTCTTGAAGTGCTGAAAACTCCTTAAATTGGGTTTCAATCAATACTTTGTCCTGGTCATTTAAAACACCACCCAACTCATCATAAATTGCAATTTCTTGTTTTATAAAATGATAAGTAAAACTATCTTTAAGCGCTAATGTTTTCTGACTTGAATAAAACTGATATCCTAAAAGCAACATTAATACGATCCAGCCTTTATTAATGATTAGTGTTTTATAACCCTCATGTAGAAAGACCGAAGTGTGGCTAACCAACTTGGGTTGAAATGATTTAA
>CAYXES010000052.1:0-7942 GCA_964464075.1 uncultured Erysipelothrix sp.
ATTATCAATGAACTCTTTGATTATGATGTGGATGTGGAAGCAGATTATGGTCATATTTTATTTTTGTTTGAGAATATTGAACCGATGCAGGCTAAAGCCTTTATTCAAGTCCAAATGCAGTTGTTAAAGGCTGATCTAAAAACCTTAGAACAACTTAAAAAACGTTGGCTCTTTACTAATCTGAGAGTTTTCAATAATCCAAGCTCCATCATGATTCAATTAGTGCACTATCAGCTCAAATCAAGCTCCTATTTCGATGTTTTACACACCATCAATCATTTAGAGCTAAAAGATATTGAAGCCGCTAGCGGCTTCATATCAAAGCGTGCGCATGTGGTAGAAATTAAATCACTCTAATTTGTATTAAACTCACTTATTTAAGCTTAGAGTACGATGTAATGTGTCTTTAAAGACCATTACACTCATTTGTTTAAAAAGTAAAGATTAGGCATACTAGCTTCAAAAGGAGATCGGTATGCTGAATCAAATTGTATTAGTTGGAAAAGTAGTGGAGTTACCAGAACTAAGGGAAACCAGTGCTGGCAATAAAGTTGCGAATCTTTTAATTGAAGTGGATCGTAACTACCGTAATGCCCAAGGTGATTATGATAAGGATATTATCATGTGTACCCTATGGCGGGGCGTTGCGGAAAGTGTCAGTCATGTTTGTGAGATTGGCTCTTTAGTGGGTATCAAGGGTAGGCTGCAAGCCAATGCCTTTGAGACTAAGGAACAAAGACCTTTCTATTATTGTGAGGTTATTGCGGAGAAAGTATCCTTTCTAAGTCCAAAATCGAGTTAAAGTAGCGAATGCTACTTTTTTTAAGCTGAAAAAGGAGAGGGAGTTGGTTTTTATATTTAAAAAAAATGATTGTGTTGTATAATAAACACAAGGTGATAAATTATGAAACAATATTTAGATTTAATTGATCATGTCCTAGCACATGGAAAAGCTCGTATGGATCGTACCAAAACCGGTACCCTATCAACCTTTGGCCATCAACTTCGTTTTGATATGCGCCAAGGTTTTCCGCTTTTAACAACCAAAAAGGTTCACTTTAAGTCCGTCTTAGTGGAATTGCTTTGGTTTTTAAAGGGCGATACCAATATCAAGTATTTGGTTGATAATGGGGTTCGGATTTGGAATGAGTGGCCCTATGAGAAATACAAACAAAGTGAGGATTATCAAAATGAAAGTCTGGCTGAGTTTGTAGAGAAGATTAAAAGTGATGATGCCTTTGCCTTAAAGCATGGGGATTTAGGTCCAGTTTATGGGCGTCAATGGCGTAATTTCAATGGGGTAGACCAATTAGCGAAGCTCATTGATGGAATTAAAAATAAACCGACTTCACGGCGTCACATTATTAGTGCCTGGAATCCGGCGGAAGTGGATGATATGGCGTTACCGCCTTGTCATACGCTCATGCAGTTTTATGTGGATCCCGATGCGAAGCGATTATCGCTCCAACTCTACCAACGCTCTGCGGATGTCTTTTTAGGAGTACCCTTTAATATCGCATCCTATGCTTTATTATTGATGATTGTCGCGGATGTATGTGGACTTGAAGCCTATGAGTTTGTTCATAGTTTTGGGGATGTGCATATCTACAATGACCACTTTGAACAAATCGCAACCCAAAGAGGGCGTACGCTCAAGGCCTTACCACAACTCATCATCAAGAACCATCATGACAATATTGAAGATTATGATATTGATGACTTTGAATTGATTGGTTATGATCCGCATCCGCATATTGCCGGCAAGGTAAGTGTTTAATGATCACTTTGATTGCGGCTGTTAATAAACACATGCTTTTAGGTAAAGATAATAATATGCCTTGGCATGTTAAGGAGGATTTACGCTACTTTAAGTGTCAAACCTTACATAAGGAACTTTTAATGGGGCGCAAAACCTTTGAATCACTGCCTACTATTTTGAAAGATCGCACAATTTATGTGCTCACAAAACAGAGAGATTATGTGGTGGAAGCTGATAATGTGCATGTGATTCATACCATTGAGCCTCTAATTGATGCCTATTTACATAGTGAAAAGGAATTGATGGTCGCTGGTGGTGGTATGGTTTATAGTTTAATGATGCCTTATGCCCATAAGCTTTTAATCAGTGTCATCGATGATGATCAACATGGGGATGTGTATTTTCCTAACATTGATCAAAAACAATTTACTTTAAAACATATTAGTGACATGAAGACCTTTAGCTTAAGGGAGTATGTTCGCCATGGTTAAACGGGCTTGGGTGTCAATCAAACTATATTTTGTCGCATTAGTGCTTTATTTAACGGCGCTTCATACCAAAAGACAGCCCCTAGAAGTACGCTATGATATCGGTCGGATGTGGGCTTTATGGTATTTAAGGACGCTGAAAGCTAAACTTAAACTCCATCATAAAAACCATGTTCCGCTTAAAGCAGGTGTAGCTTTTATCATGCTTAATGAAAGCTCCATTGATCAAGAGATTGGTTTATGTTTGTTTAATCAAACCACGATTCACTATCTAAATAAAGATAAGAAGTTTTTTAAAATCTCAAAGATTTGGCAGAAACGTTTAGAAACGATTGTTTATCCACATCAGATTGATAAAAAGCACTTAGAAGCAAGTCGAGATATTTTGATTTTATGCGATAGTTATGATCAGATTGATGATGGGGTTTTAACGCAATTAAGCCAGGCTCATTATCCTTTGGTCCTTTTAAGCATCAATAACTCCAATCGGGTACTTGATGATCAACCTTTAAAGCGTAGTGTGGTGGATGTGAGTTTTCATATTCCTATTGTCTATGAGGAATATGATGGCTTATCGATAAAACAAATTAAACTCATGTTGTTAGAGAGAAAAGAAGGTAATATCTATGAATATGATTGACATTATCAGTAAGAAGCGTGATAAAAAAGCGCTTAGTCAAGCGGAAATACAATTTTGGATTGATCAGATGGTTGCTGATCAAGTCCCGGATTATCAAAGTTCAGCTTTATTGATGGCCATTGTTTTAAATGGCCTTAATGAAAGTGAAACCTCCGATTTAACCATGGCCATGGCTAAGAGTGGCGATGTCATTGATTTGTCTATGATTGAAGGCAAGGTTAGTGATAAACATTCCACCGGTGGGGTTGGGGATAAGACTTCTTTAATCATTACCCCTTTAGTTGCGGCTTGTGGGGGTAAGGTTGCTAAGATGAGTGGTAAAGGTTTGGGTCATACCGGAGGTACCATTGATAAGTTGGCAGCTATTGATGGTTTTTCCACGGCTTTAGATAGTCAAAGCTTTATTAAGCAAGTGAATCAAATTAACTGTGCCATTATTGAACAGACTGGTAATTTAGTACCTGCGGATAAAATTTTATATGCCTTAAGGGATGTGACCGCTACGGTATCATCCATTCCCTTAATCGCATCATCCATCATGTCAAAAAAATTAGCTTCCGGAGCGGATACGATTTTGTTGGATGTGAAATATGGGGATGGGGCATTTATGCATACTAAAGAAGCGGCTATTGAATTAGCCCAAACCATGATTAAAATTGGTAAAAACAATAATCGTGATACCCGAGCTATTATTTCAAGCATGGAAGAACCCTTAGGTTATTCCATTGGTAATGCTTTAGAGGTCAAAGAAGCCCTTGCGACCTTACAAAATGAAGGTCCAGCCGACTTACAACATCTTTGTGTTGAGGCAGCTTCCATCATGCTGGTTCAATCTGAAGTTCATGAAAATGTTGATCAAGCTCGTAAAGCGGTATTAGAAGCCTTAAGTTCTTATAAGGCCTTGGATAAATTTAAGGAAATGATTCAAGCTCAGCATGGTGATCCCTTAATTGTGGATAATCCCAATCGTTTACCACGTTCCAAACATCGAAGTGTCCTATTATCAAAAACCGGTGGCTACATTAGTCGTATCCATACTCAGAAGCTTGGTCTTGCGGCTATGATGCTAGGCGCTGGACGTCAAGTTAAAGATGATGTGATTAATTATGGCGT
Organism: uncultured Erysipelothrix sp.; assembly: GCA_964464075.1. GTDB lineage: Bacteria > Bacillota_I > Bacilli_A > Erysipelotrichales > Erysipelotrichaceae > UBA6182. The sequence continues at coordinate 4,001 of CAYXES010000052.1, forward strand.
TGGTTTGGTTTTAACTGTTAAAGTAGGGGATTACATTCGGGCCAATGAAGCCTTATGTGTCATTTATCATGATGAACCTCTTAGTGAAAGCTACTTAAGTGACTTAGGGGATGATTTTGAGATTAGTTCTGAGCCGGTTGAAGCAAATCAGCTCATCGAATCTATTTTAGATTAGCTTATGATATAATAGCGAAGGTGATTGCGTGTTTACAATAAGTATTGATCAATTTGAAGGTCCCCTAGATTTAATGTTGTATCTGATTAAGGATAAGAAACTTGATCTTTTTGACTTGGATATTTTAGTTTTAATTGAACAATATGAAGCTTATCTCTTACAAATGCAGGATCAAAAATTTGAGGTTGCGACCGAGTATCTTTCGGAGTTAGCAGGTTTGATTGAATACAAATCCAAGAAGCTCTTACCCACCATTAAGGCGGAGTATGATGAAGAACTACCGGAGGCTGCGATTGATATTGTGGCGCGTTTATTAGCCTATGAACAGGCTAAACAGGCTTCCTTGTATTTGAAGGAACAGTTTGAACATCGTTCTCAACTCTTATCTAAAACACCCAGTCGTCTTGATCAAGACTTTGATCATATTAAGCCGCAAACCCCCAATGATTTACTCAAAGCATTTGAGAAAGTCATGGCACGCTTGCGCTTGCTTAATCCCTATGAAATGAAAACCACCAATCGGGAGTTATCCATATCTGAGCGACTTAACCAACTGAGGATGATGATAAGTCAGAGGGATGAGCGCTTTAGTTTAGATACGCTTTTAAATGAGAGTGAAGATATTCATGTCTTGATTGTAACCTTTTTGGCGGTTTTAGATATGATTCGTTTACGGGAGTTGGATTTTATTGTTGAAGCAGAAGTTGTTTATCTGCAAAGGAGTATTCATGATTAATTTAAGAAAACAAGTTGAAGGTCTCATCTTCATCGCTGGTGATGAAGGGATTAGCATTAAAACCTTAAGTCAAATGATTCATCAAGATGAATTAGTGGTTAAGGAATTAATTGATGAACTCAATCAAAGCTATCGTGATCAAGATCATGCTTTTTTCATATTGCATACGGGTGAAAGTGTCAAACTGGTCACGATTGAAGAAATATACCCAACTCTAGCTTTTTATCTTCAAATTCAATCAACGCGACAACTCTCACAATCGGCGCTTGAAACCTTAGCGATTATTGCCTATAAACAACCGATTACTCGGGTTCAAATCGAAGAGATTCGAGGTGTTAACTGTGATTTGATGGTACGTAAGTTAGCAGCTCTTGATTTAATTGAAGAAGCAGGGCGCGAGACCACTCCAGGCCGTCCAATTTTATATCAGGTAACACCTGAGTTTTTAGATGTTTTTAATCTTTTAAGTTTAGAGGATTTACCAGTCTGGGAAACGGGTATATCTAAAGAAGGGGAAGAACTCTTCCATGAGTAAATCCATGCGTCTGCATAAGTATTTATCCAAGGCGGGTGTCGCTAGTTTAAGAAAAGCGGAAGCCATGATTTTAGCGGGCCGGGTGAAGGTTAATCATGAGCTCATCACAAGCTTAGGTAGCCTAGTGGATACGGATGATATAATCATGGTCGATGATGAAGTAATTGGTCTTAGTCATTATGAATACTACATACTCTATAAGCCTAAAAACGTGCTTTCTAGTGTCTCTGATGATCGTAATCGTCAGGTGGTTACTGATTTGATTAAGAGTGAGGTTCAGCTTTATCCAGTAGGTCGTTTAGATCGTGATACGACCGGTTTATTACTCATGACCAATGATGGTCAATTTGCCCACACCATGATGCATCCTTCCTTTGAGATTGTGAAGTCCTATGAAGCGACCATTCGCGGTCCTATTAGTAAAAAGGATTTGAGCCTATTAGAAAGTGGCGTACTTTTGGATGATGGAACCTATTCTGATAAGGCTACTATTGAATATGTACGCTCCCTCAATCGTACCACTAAAATTGGGATTTCAATTGCCCAAGGTAAAAATCGAATTATTAAACGCATGTTTAAAGGCATTAATAAGGATTTGATTGCCTTACATCGTTATCAATATGGCAATTTAACCCTAGGCCAATTACAAGTATCTCAGTATCGAGCTTTAAAACAAAGTGAGATTGATAGCTTGTATCAATTAGCGAAAGGATAGTATGCAACAGTATTTTATTAATCAAGAATTATCGCTACATAAAACCATACCTTTAGCGAAAGATATTCAATTTCATTTAAAAACCGTACTTAAAAGTAAACCAGATACCATGATTCGCTTAGTTGATTATCATGGTCATGGGTTTTTAGCGAAAGTTAATCATGATTTTTCTATGGCAACGCTAATAGAAAATATTCAAGCGGTTGAAGATAGTAACACCAAGCTTACCTTAATTATGGGATTAATAAAAAAAGAAAAGTTGGAGTTAACCCTAGCCAAAGCAACTGAACTTGGTGTAAGTCGGATTGTTTTACTACAGACACAACGTTCAGTGGTAAAATTCAGTGAAAAAGATATTGAGAAAAAGATTAAACGGTTTCATACGATTGTGAAGGAAGCCGCTGAGGTTTCTTACCGTTTAAGCTTACCGGAGATTATTGGACCACTTAAGATCAATGATTTAAAGGATTACCAGAGTGATTTAAACTATGTTTTGTATGAAAACACCCAAGCTCAGTTTAAATTACCAAGTGTAACTTCCAAACAATCCATTAGTGTCATCGTTGGACCTGAAGGGGGATTAAGTTTAGATGAGATAGCGCAATTAAAGGACTTAGGCTTTCATGAAGCGAGTTTGACCCATCGTATCTTAAGAGCTGAAACCGCGGCGATTATGGCTTGTGTTTTGTGTGGAGGATACTATGGCTAAGACCATCAGTCATTTTTTAAATAAATATCACAAACAAAACTTGTTTAAAAAGCCATTTTTGAAGTCCGTGCAAGCCAAAGAAACCCTTGTGAATCAGTATGGAAAAGTCTATGAGGTGACTAGTGAAAGGGATGCCTTACTCCTTGATGTTTATTATGTTTCAACCCTTTCAAAAGAAGCCATTCAAAATGCGATTGATAATACCCGTAATCAAGTCTTTGATATGTGGGACCACTTAACAAATCTACAAAAGAATCATTTGATTCAGGTAGAAAATGAAGCCTTATATGCTTCATTACCGCATTTTTACTTTAATAATCAGAAGATTTATATTAGTTTCTTTAATGAACTTTTAAATTCACTCATTGATAATCGTCCGGATGTCTTTGAATTGGATCAATTCTTTAAACTTTATCGTGATTATCAACATGAGTTGATTGATATTAGGATTTATGGCCATCATCCCTTTAAACATGGTTTTAGTGAATGTGAATTAATTGGTTATGATGATCAAAAGCTGTATTTATATCATCCAATTCTTAAAGTACTTTATGAGTTGGTTAAATATGAGCTACAAAGACGCTTTCCCTTTAGTTTGGAAAGTAATGTTGAGATTGACGCTTTAAAAGACTTTGTTTCCTATGTCCAAGCTAATCAAGTGGATGCCATAAAAGAATGGTTAATCAGTCATGATGTTTTAAGTCCGAAAGCGAAGAAGGCCAGTATGAAGAAATCATTTAATAAGATAGTTGAGGTGTAAGTTTGAAAACATTTGCGATAGCGACCTTAGGTTGCAAAGTGAATTCGGTGGAATCCGATCGATATATACAAATCATGGAACAAGGTTCCTACAAACAGGTTGATTTTAAAGATAAGGCGGATGTCTATATCATTAACACCTGTGCGGTTACCAATGCTGCGGCCGCTAAAAGCAGGCAGCGGATTAGTCAAGCTAATAAGCTTAATCCCCAGGCTCAAATTGTAGTGGTTGGTTGTTCGGTTGCGGCTGATTTTGATAATCTTTCAAAACTGACTGGGATTGATACGATGATTAGTCAGGATGAAAAAGAAG
>CAYXES010000053.1:0-3630 GCA_964464075.1 uncultured Erysipelothrix sp.
TTTGAACAAAGCTTTAGTCCAACAAACTATGAATATGATGCCATTGTCTACGCTAAGGAAAGTGAATTCTCCTTTGAGTGGACCTTGATTGATGGTGTGCGCGTTCTTAATGAAAATGAACTTAAAAACATAAGCACTAGCAGTCTACCTCAAAGCTTTGTGATACAAGTTAAGGATGATAACAAGACTGAAAGTCCAATTCGTGAGTACACGATACATGTCATAAGTGGTTTCTCCACCCGTTTGATTTCATTAGTACCATCGGTTGGAACCCTTGAGTTTAAACCAGATGTTTTATCCTATGTGGTCTATGTGGAAGATAGTGTAACAAGAGCTAGTTTAGTGAATGTGGTTGCGGAAGATGACAATGCCACAATTTCAGGCAATTATACCAATGTAAGTCTTACTCAAACAACTACCATTCTTAATGTTAAAGTTCAAAACGGTAGTCTTGAAAGTGAATATAAAGTGAGCTTTATTAAGGTCGCTGATGAAACTGCGATTGATAAGATTACCGCACAACTTGGAAGCAATCATTGGCAGAGTCATCCATCTGGAGATGGTTTTGAGATTGTGGTTGATCATGGGGTTGATATTGAGGATTTAGAACTTAATGTCGAACTTGAGGTTGCTGGCGGTAGTTATACTATCTCAGATGGACAGGTTCAGAGTGATGGTTCCTATCATTATGACATTAGTGTTACTGATGCCAATGGTATTCATAAAACTTATCCACTAGTGATTCGTAATGGTTTATCTGATAATAATTTCTTAGAATCAATTCAAATTAACGGTTCAGCCCTAGCAGGCTTCAACCGTCATATTAATGAATATGAATATACCTTAAATGATGATGAAGGATTAGAAGTTATTGCATTAGCTGAAGATAGCAATGCGAGTGTGAGTGTGGTGTTACCAAATCCTGTGCTTGATCAAAGTCAGGTGGTTATTAATGTAACCTCTCCAAAAGGATCGGTTAACACCTACACAATTAGAATTAATAAGACATTAAATAATACGGCTCTCTTAGAATCATTAGGATTGAAAGAGGCTAGCTTAAGCCCTCAGTTTAATGAACATGAGAGTCACTATTACGTGACTATTCCACATGAATTAGACGCAGTGAGTGTTGAAGCAGTCGCAAAAGATAATGGTACCTACACCTTAAGTTCAAGTGCGACTGTTAATGGAGATCGTATTGAGAACTTACAAGTAGGCAATAATACCATTGAAGTTGTGGTTGAAGCTGAAAATGGTTCAAGCTTCACTTATAAGATTTTTGTGAATCGTAGTTTACCTGCAAGTAACTTCCTTAATGATCTGCAAGTCTTAGATAAACAAAGCCAAGTCAGCTATGCCTTAAGTCCAAGCTTTAATAGTGACACCTTAGCGTATAGTGTTGCGGTTCCATTTGATAAGGATACCTTCACCATTAGCGCAAGTTATGCTTCTGATTTAGATGTCTTTGGCTTAGAAGATATTGTTGTGAGTGATTATCCTTACATTCACCAAGTGCATGTGGTTGATAAACAAAATGTCAGACGTTCTTACTTTATTACCTTTGTGAAGGAGCCTTCAAATGAGGCAACGCTTGCGAATCTATCAACCAGTGTCGGTGCCTTATCCCCAGTGTTTGAAAGTGATGTTACTTCTTATAATGTGGATGTTGCTTATGATGTGATGGAATTAGAGATACTTTACACCAAGAAGTATGAAGACCAAGTGGTTGAAGGAGCGGGCTTTAAGCCTTTAGCAGTTGGACGTAATACCTTTGTGGTAAAGGTAAGCTCAGGTAATAATAGCCTATCTTATACCATCCATGTGAATCGGGCCTTAGGAACCCCAACCCTTGATTGGTTAACTGTTGATGAGGGTGTCTTAAGTCCAAGCTTTAATGATAATCATTTCTTATATCATGTGGAAGTTGATCATGATGTAGAAACCATCACCTTAGATGGTGGTTCATCGAATAATGTTGAGATTAGTGGACTTGGTTTGAAAAACTTAGTCGAAGGTTTAAATAGCTTCAGTGTGGTGGTTGATGGTGGCTATGGTTCAAGTAATACTTATTATGTCATCATTAATCGCTTGAAGGATAATAGTGAAGATGGTCAACCAAATGATGGTTTCTATGATACGAATCTTGACTTGGCTTACCTGGATATTCGTAATGAAGGTTTAAATGAAGACTTTAATGCGAGTGTCTTTAGCTACAGTGCTAACCTAGAGAAATCATTCTATGAAACGGTACCAGTGGTTGCGATTGCGCGTAATCCAAATGCGACAGTAACCATTAATAACTACACCAATCTAGGTGAAGGGGTTCATGCGATTGTGGTTCGGGTGGCCCTATCTGAGAGTCTGTATCAGGATACAACCATCCTTGTGAGTATCGAAGATCAAGTGTTAGAGTCTAATATTCATACGATTGGAAAGCTCTACATCACGACCATTCAAGCTGAGCAAAGTGTCTTAGATGTTAAGAATCAAATGCTTAATGAAAATGAATACTTATTTATTTATAACCAAGGTGAATTATTAAATGATCAAGATATCGTGCCAACCGGAGCGATTATCAAATTGATTGTGAATGAGAAAGAATACGATGCTAAGACCTTGGTGGTCTTAGGGGATGTCAATAAGGATGGGGAAGTGACCATTGCGGACTTAATGAAGACCCAATCATCCATCTTAGGGGCTAGTCTCAGTGAGATTGAAACCCTCGCTGCGGATGTCTCTGGGGATGAAGTGGTTGCGATTAACGACTTCATGATGATTCAAAGTCATATCTTAAAATTAATTGATATTCATAATCTAGTGGAGGAGGACTAAAATGAGAATCGGTAACAAGCAATACAAAATAAAACCAAAAGCTCTGGTTGTGATATTTTCATTAATCGTATCAACCTTAACCTTTGTTTCGGTTAATGCCGCATCCATCAATTTTGTGATGAGTGCTAACATTCAAAAGGTTAAACGAGGAGAGAGTGTGACTATTACGGTTGCCACTCAGGATTTGCATTTACTATCAGGAGGCTTCAATGGCTATTCTGGTGGCTTAAATTATGACACGGCGGTACTATCGCGTAAGAGTACTGAAACCAGTGTGGTAGGCTGGAATTTCGTATACAATCCCAGTGCCAACACCTTCTTGGGTTCTGATCCAACCGGTATGGATTTTAAGAAGCAAGACTTGGATGTATTTACGATTCAATTTGAAGCGTTAGCGGATGCCCCTTTGGGCTTAACCAGCATTACGCTTTCTGATCTTGCGATTTCCGATAGTGCTTATAAAAATATTAAGCTCAATGGGGCGGTGGTAACCATCGAGATTATCGGCAATGATGAGCCAACCCCACCAACCCAATCAAGCAATAATAATTTAAGTGGCTTAACGACATCAACCGGAACGCTATCACCTGCCTTTAGTCCATCTGTAACGAGCTATTCTATGATGGTAGATCATGGGGTTTCATCCATTAGTTTAAGTCCTCAATTAGCGGATTCAAAAGCTAAGATACTTTCTGGTGGTGGTAACCAACCATTAAAAGAAGGAACCAATACCATTGAGGTGGTTGTGGAAGCTGAGAATGGTAGTCGTAAGACCTATACCATCGTTGTGACGCGTTC
>CAYXES010000053.1:3730-7918 GCA_964464075.1 uncultured Erysipelothrix sp.
CAAATGGATAAAGAATTTAGTCCTAATATTTACTACTATAAGACCTATGTTGGATTAGAAGTGGATGAACTCAATCCACTGGTATTTTTAGAAGATAGTAAAGCCCACTATGTGATTCTTGGCTCAAGTAATCTACAGGTTGGTAATAATACCGTGAAGTTAGTGGTGACGGCTGAAAATGGAGAAGCTAAGGAATATATCTTTGATGTGATTAAGAGTGAACAGCAAAATACCGCAACCCTTGCATCTTTGATTGTGGGTGGTTATGCGATTAACCCCGGCTTTAGACCGGATATCAATTATTATTCCTTAAGAGTACCAGCCGAAGTTTCAACCTTAGCTGTCAGTGCGGCACCTCAACATGGGGGAGCAATGATTAATATCATCGGTAATAATAAACTTAGTTATGGCGTAAACTACATTAAGGTAACAGTTGATTCTGGCTACATGCAGAATACCTACATGGTTGAAGTCATCCGTGAAGCATCCAATCAATCCAATATGATTATGTGGATTATTATGATTGTGGTCTTGGTATTATCATGGATTCTCTTGCTCTTGAGTTTTCTAAAGAATAAGATTAATAAGGTGAAAGAAGAAGAGCGTCGCAAGTATCAAAACCAGCTAAATCCTCCACCTCAAATCATCGAGGTAGAGAAGTGAGATTATGGTATAATTCTAACGAGGTGTGTGTATGAGTGTTAAAAGAAAAGTTAAATTAAATAGTATTCTTCTGATTATATTGGGCGTGGCAGTTGTCGGGGCAGTAATCTTTTTTCTAAGCCAAGGTGGCACCCAAAGTAGCACAAATCAGCGCGAACAACTCTCAAAACGTATAGAAACAGTGGGTGGTGACTTTTATGAAAACATGTACTATGGTCATATCACCAGTAATAAGACAGATGAAGAGATTCAAGAGTTCTTAGGCGGCTTTAGTGAAATCGGAATCAAGGTTGATTTAGATAACCTAAGTCGTTTTAATCGTGATAAATACCCTAATCTTTTGGAAGAATTCATCAATAAAAAGAGTGACACAGCATGTGACCCTCAAAATACGAAAGCAATTATATATCCAAAAGCACCTTTTGAAGCAACGAACTACACCTTAGGTAGCCAACTCGATTGTGGCTTTGAAGATTAGCTAGATCGATATTATGAAAATATTAAGCACCAGGTTATGACTTGGTGTTTTTTAATGATTCAAGTAATTGTAACCCTTAAGTTAGCGGCGCAAACAGTCCAAGTAAGGCATCAAATAAGCGTTGATGGAAGCGTAACTTACGATCAGATAAAGTTACTTGACGGCTTAACTCAAAGACTTCTAAGGCATCTTGTTTTAAGTCTAAGACGGCTTGGCTCTTATAAAGTAGGACCCCACATTCAAAGTGCAGGTATAAACTACGATAGTCCATATTAATGGTTCCAATCACCCCAATTTCATCATCACAGACATAGCTCTTGGCATGTAAGAAGCCCGGACTATATTCAAAAATCTTAACACCTGCTTCAAGCAGATGGGTGTAATTAGAGCGAGTCAAGCGATATATAATCTTTTTATCTGGGATTCCAGGAGTCACAATCCGCACATCCACACCGCGTTTCGCTGCCATAATCAAGGCAAACTTCATTTCATTATCAATGATTAAATAAGGGGTAAAGATATAAACATATTGTTTAGCTTGGGATAAAAGCTCAATGTAAACATTCTCACCTAAGGCTTCATGATCAGTTGGGGTGTCTCCAAAGGGTAGGACATAACCATCGGTCGCATACTTAATCTCTGGTTCTTTATGATAATCGAAAAGATTATCATCATTCTTATTAAAGGCATTCCACATCTCTAAAAACATAAGGGTAAAACTCCATACCGCATCCCCCTTAAGCATGATGCCCGTATCCTTCCAGTGCCCATATACATCCTTTTCATTTATGTATTCATCCGCGATATTCAAGCCACCGGTAAAGGCAACCAAACCATCAATTACCACAATCTTGCGGTGGTCACGATGATTCATGACTAAGGAGAAGAAGGGTTTAAATTCATTGAAGCGGAAGACCTTGATTCCGTGGCTCTTAAGTTCTTGTTTAAAGTTACGATCCAGTTTAAAAAGGGTTCCCACATCATCATAAATGATTCTCACATCCACCCCAGCTTGAACCTTATCCACTAAGATCTCAAAGATTCCATCCCACATAACGCCTTTTTCAATGATAAAGAATTCTAAGAAGATAAAATCTTGTGCTTTTCTAAGTTCCTCAAGTAAGGCTTCATTAAAAGCTTCCCCAATTGAGAAATATTGAGTTTGAGTATGCTCATAGATGGGCATATGATTTTGATCTTGGAGGTAATGAATGGTTCCAAGCAGGCGTTCATCTTCAGCCTTGACCTTATCCATAATATGAGAGTCAAGCTTTAAAAGCGCCCGTGATTTTTCATGTTCGATATCTAAACGACGGCGCATCGCTTTGGTTGGGTTCTTATTCCCAAAGATAAGATAAAACAGACCTCCAAAAAGGGGAAGGGCCATGATGAGGATAATCCATGAGATCTTAAAGGAAGCATTATCATCATTCACCACAATAAAAAGGACCATCATAATACTCAAGATTGAGAAAATAACTGAAATAATGGTTGAGTAATTTGTAAGTCGAATTAGAAAGATGATAAACCAAACGAGTTGGGTTATTAATAAGAGACTCGTAATAAATATACGATTACTAATCAGTTTTAAAAGTTTCATAAAGCACCTCAAAGATTATAATTCTAGCTTACATTATAACTGATATGCAACCAATATAAAAACAACCGCTTCCAAGTGAAGCGGTTGTGATGTTTAATTATTCTTGTTTGATGGCATCAATGGTTGTATCACCATGCTTAACCTGAGTCATGGTCACAAAGGACAAAATCACAAAGATAGTTGCATAAGGGAATAAAACCTTATAGTTGATTAAATCAAAGAGGTAACCCGATAGAATCGGAGTTACAATTTGAGCGGACATGGAGAAGGTGTAATACAAACCAGTGTATTTACCCACATCCCCGGATTTTGCCATTTCTAAAACCATGGGTAATGAGTTAACATTAATTGATGCCCAGGCAACCCCAGCCAAGACAAAGTTGACATAGAGCAGGGGGGTGAAATGGGTGTATAGACCGGCTGTAAAGAACACGATTGCTAAGAGGGTAACTCCAAGCAAGATGGTGAGCTTACGACCATATTTAGAAGCAAACTGACCAATTGGGATAAAGGCTAGAATTGCACCCACATTCGCAACTAATAGAATCCCAGAAGCTTGAGCTCCAGTTAAACCAATTTGAATGGTAGCATAACGAGAGAAGGCAGAAATAACGGCATTATAACCCATAAACCAAAAGGCAATGGAGAATAAAATAAAGCCTAAGGATTTTTTCACATCCTTGGGTAGTTCATGCGTTTCTTCATCTTCTTCAATTTCAACCACTCCATACTTAATTGTATCGGCTTCCATTTCCTTAGCCCATTGGTTTTCTCTGACAGTGACAATCATCACCACTAAACCAACCAGCATTAAACCAGCGATTAGAAGATAAACTGGATAGTAGCCCATTTTAGTGGGGTCAAGTAGGGTTAAACCAGCTAAGGCAACCACACCCCCAATGGCGCCCATTAAGTTAATAATCGCATTCCCTTTAGAACGTAAGGGCTTAATGGTCACATCTGGCATTAAGGCAACCGCAGGTGAACGATAAGTCGCTACAAAGATAAGGACTACTCCTAGTGCCACAATAAATAAGGGTAGACTCTTGGTTGCGGATGCAAAGGGTAAAAGCATCATACCAGCGACGGTTGCGATGGTACCAATGATAATAAAGGGCATCCGCTTCCCATACTTAGTCATGGTCTTATCTGATATGGCACCAAATAAAGGTAACATAAAGAGAGCCAAGACATTGTCTAAAGACATGACGACCCCGGAGATAGTATCAGAAATACCTAAGTCATTCTTCAACATCAATGGAATCGCAAAATCATACAATTGCCAGAAACTAGAAATAGTCATAAAGGCAATCCCTACTAATAGGGTACGCTTAACATTTAATTTCATAGAGTTATTCTTCCTTTTTAATGTATCTTAACACACTTGTGTCTTATTTATACGATAACCTTAATATTATCGTGATGATCAACTTGTACGGGTGAATGC
>CAYXES010000054.1:0-7910 GCA_964464075.1 uncultured Erysipelothrix sp.
ATTTCCCGTTTCACCAGTTGATCTGGTAAAACTGAAGGCATGGCCGATTCAAAGACGGGATATTTTTGATCAATGGGTTCCACATCACATGCCAAAAGCAGTTCATAGTCAATCTTAGAAACATTTTCTAAGGGTTCGAAATACAATGCTAAGTGTTGTTGATAACGGAAGCGTTGAATTTGTGGCATTTGATTCTGTTCACTTAAATAAACCAAACCAGCTAATGCAGAAGGATTAGGACAAACAATAATGGTGTCTTCTAAAAAGACACAATAAAATGGGGTTTGACGATCCACCAAAGAGACCGCAAAAATCCCAATATCCTCAAAAAACTCCCACGGCTTTTTTTCCTGGATACTTTGAGCGAGTTTATGGAGTCGTTTTTGCTTAATTAGTTCAACTTGATTCATACTAAGCTTGATTAACCCATTCTAAACGTTGTTTAAATGCTTCAAATTGGATGAAGCGGCTTTCACGATACACTTCTCTTTGTTGATCCACTAGAATAATGGTTGGCACACTAAACACCAACAGTTGCCCTGATATTTCAGGTGTCACTGAGGCATCAATACTATAAACCGGGATTTTTGTATCTTGTACTAAGTTCATCATCTTAGGATAAATAGCCCTACATACATTACAATCAACGGTTGAGATATATAAAATATATGGGGTACTTTGGGTTTGGATCTCAATCAATTGATCAATTGATTGAACCGCAATCGAATCTTTAAGTTCCATGGGTAATACCTTTCATCAATAAGTTGGCAGACGCTTCATTAGAAGCAATGGGTATATTCTTTAATACCGCAATACGCAATAAAGCCTTCACATCGGGATCATGGGGCTGTGAGGTCAAGGGATCCCAGAAGAAGATTAAAACATCAATCTCTTCCTCCACAATGGCAGCTCCAATTTGTTGGTCACCACCATGTGGTCCACTTAAATAACCTTTCACCTTTAAATTAGTCGCTTCGCTGATTAATTTTGAGGTGGTACCAGTTCCACATAAATCATGTTTAGACAGTTCATCCTTGTGAATGATTGCCCATTCAATCATTTCTGGTTTCTTATGATCATGAGCAATTAAGGCAATATTTTTTCGCATTTGTTTAACTCCTCGCTATTGATATTTCTATCATAAATTGAAAACAAAGCCTAATCATATGCTTTGTTCTCACTTTTTATGGTAAATATTTTCTTAAATCATCAACCCGATCCAATTGTTCCCAAGAAACATCGTCACGACCTAAATGGCCATAAGCTGCTAGCTTCTTATAAATCGGTTTTCTTAAGTCTAAATTCTTAATAATGGCTTGCGGTCTTAAATCAAATTCTTTTTGAATAATCTCAGCTAAAGCCACATCAGATATAACTCCAGTATTGAAGCTATCCACATGGATTGAGACCGGCGCAGCCACCCCAATCGCATAAGCTAATTGAACTTCTACCTTGCGTGCTAATTGTGCACCCACAATATTCTTTGCCACATGGCGAGCCGCATACGCTGCGGAGCGGTCAACTTTTGAAGGATCCTTCCCACTAAAGGCACCACCACCATGGCGGGCACTACCACCATAGGTATCCACAATAATCTTGCGACCGGTTAAACCACTATCCCCTTGGGGTCCTCCAATCACAAAACGACCAGTCGGATTCACTAGAATCTTAACTTGATCATCCAGTAACTCAGATGGAATGGTCGGCTTAATTACCAAATCAATCATATCTTGTTTCAAAGCTTCCATACTGATATCTTCAGCATGTTGTGTTGATAAAACGATGGTATCAATCCGATAAGGTTTATCATCACGGTATTCAACACTCACCTGACTTTTACCATCTGGACGTAAATAATCAACTAATTTTGCCTTGCGCACCTCACTTAAACGTTTAGTCAAAGCATGAGCCAACATAATCGGTAAAGGCATTAATTCTTTAGTCTCATCACAAGCATAACCAAACATCATACCTTGGTCGCCAGCCCCAATAATTTCTTCTTGGCCATTTGCTTTCTTTCTTACCCCTTGAGCAATATCCGATGATTGTTCATCAATGGAAGTTAAGACGGCACATGTAGTCCCATCAAAGCCATATTTGGCACGATCATAACCAATCTCCACAATCGTATCTCGGGCAATTTTAGGAATATCCACATAACAATCGGTCGTGATTTCCCCCATTACTAAAACCATTCCGGTATTAACACAGGTCTCACAAGCCACCTTAGCATTAGGATCTTTACTTAAGATTTCATCGAGAATTGCATCTGAAATCTGATCACATATTTTATCAGGATGTCCTTCAGTCACTGACTCACTGGTGAATATATATTTGTTCATTAAAAAATCTCCTTTATACAAGGTCCATTTTATCATTATTTGTCAGCTTTAACCAATTAATTTGGCTCTTTTTGGAACTTATGTTTATACATTTCTAAATCAGCACGTTGTAGAGTATCACTAATCTTTTGATCGAGTGTCTCATCAAAAACTGCTGACCCATATGATATTTTAAAATCAAATTCAAATTTACACTTTTCTATAAGTGCTTCTAAATGATTAATTCGCTCAAGATAATAGGCTTCATTTACATTGAATAATATACATGCAAATTCATCGCCTCCAACCCGATATATACTAGCTGCTTCATTAAAAACTTCAACTAAAATAAGATTGACCTGAATAAGTGCATCATCACCAATCGCATGACCATATAAATCATTAATCTTCTTTAATTCATTTAAATCAAAGAAAATAATACGTACTTGGTTGTGTTGTTGGTTAACTACGATATCCATAATCTGCTTGTCAAAAGCTCTTCTATTTTTGGCTTGCGTTAAAGGATCAAGATTAGCTAAAATCTTGTATTGTTCAGCCATCTTTGAATTTTGAATAATCGCAACCGCTTTTAAAACATATTCAACCGTTCGAATAATTAAGAAGATGAATAAGCCAATTACTAAAAAGTGACCGGTACGGCCATAATAATTATTAAAGAAATAAGCTAATTCAATCAGGCCAAAGATAATTAAAACTGAAATATTACGTAAGAATTCAACGGCCTTTTTGTTGTGGTATTTAATAATCTCGATTGACATTGTAATCATTGTCGTTACGATGGAAAAGATAATAAGAATATTTGTGATTCGAATGGTTTCAAAGAAATCATAAATGTTAAATAATTGGAATAAAATAACCAAGGCTGCCCATACCACATGCATTGCGATTAAAAACTGATAAACCCACTGTGATTTTTCTACAACATAATCCTTGATGTTAACTAAAAAAGGAATCAAAAAGATAGTGAGCATAATGTAGGCCAATGATGCATGTAAGAGTTGGTTTGCAACCACAAACTGTAGCATTCTTGATTCCGCTAATAACCAAAATCCAAGACTTAAAGTAAACAAGGATATTAAGCGTGATTGACGATTGGTGTGTGTTACAAAGAAGTTGGATAACAACAATAAAATCAGACTCAGTAAAATAACGATAATTGATATCCCAAATAGAAAACCGTGATTCTTAATGATTGTTAGGTACAAAGAACCAGGTTCACCATAATAGACACTATTGACTTGAGAAGCCATGGATTGATAAGGTGACTGAATTTCAAAAACTAATGTTTTACCATCCGCTTGATCAGGTAGATTTATTATATTCCACATGCTTGCGATTGGGGGTAATTGACGCTCGATATCAAAGTTTTGATAAATCAATTCATCATTCAAATAAACCTTGAGATATTGTAAGGGAGAACGATACATAAGGGTGGTTGGATCATCAAAACGCTCATCCAAAAGTAAACTTAAGGTATAAGTTTGGTTTCTATCCACTTCCAGGTTAGCGGGCAAGGATAATTCTTGTTCATATTTTTCACTTGAAAAATACCAGGGGCCATCTAAACGTGAAACCGAAGTTGGTTCTAGCTTGAGATTATTCCCTGGAAACCATAAAAGCATCGCTGTATAACTGCATATAACCACCAAAACAATGATGATATCCCAGAACTTATAACGTCGCATTAATCCACCTTTTTTTAATGTATAGCATTCATTATAAACTAAATTATAAAATTAATCACTAGCCCTTTGGGCAGTGTTGCGTAAATGGGTAATGCGATCTTGACTGAAGTAATTTTCCAAGACCTCTAAAGCCGCCTCAATATTATTTGGTTGATTAAAGTAAACTTCATTTTTAAGTAAGTAATATCCTAAATCAGCATATAAATTAATTGCTTGATAACTGGTCGTCTGGGTCTTTAAATAAACATCCCTTTGGGGCTGCAACTTTAGAAATAATCGAGTTGTCTCAATCACTAACCAACGTCCTAAACCCAAACCTTGATATGACTTAATAATCGCAATATAGTGCAATAAGGATTTACCATCTAGAAACCATGCAGTTCCCGTTCCAATCGCTTCTCCTTGTTCATTACATAAAAATAAACACCGATTTTTGAAGGCTTCTAAATTAGGTTCAAAACGCTTTTTAAAGGCAGTCCGTGCCTTAGCTTCACTTTCAAACTCTCCAGCTTTAAAGGTAACATAGGCCCAAAGGTCTTCATCACCAGCTTCAAAAAAACGAAAATGATAGCCTTCTATTTTAGGTGCTACCAATTTCTCAATCATTTCATAATCTATTTTCATCACAATATTAATGCGTTCAATCATATTTTATTAATCCTTTTTAACCAATTCAAAGAATCATTTAAGGTCTCGTCCATTGCCCGAGTCGTATAACCCAATTCCAAACTTGCTTTCTCATGAGAGAAACGGGCGTTAGTTTGAAGGGTATAGATGGAATAATCCGTAAATAAAGGCGGCTCTTTACGAATTCGATAATACCATTCCGCTAAAGGCACCATCGGTTTAATCAACCACATCGGTACCATGATTTTAAGCTTAGGTCGTTTCGTAATTTCTGCAAGATAATCTAAAATACTTTTAATAGAATAATACTGATTAGACAGGATATAGCAATGACCCGCTCTTCCATTTTCACTGGCTGAAATAACGCCTTGAGCAACATCTCTAACATCCACAAAATCATAACCTCCAACAATCCCAAAGAGAAGCCGACGCTTATAGTAATCAATAATCAAGGCACTTAGATGATTATTACCATGATCATAAGGTCCCACGATACCAGAAGGATGAACCACCACCACATCCAGTTGCTTGGCAGCCGCTAAAACATTAGCGGTTGCCATAGCCTTGGTTTTGGCATATGCTCCTACTATTTTATCAGGATCAAATTCATCGGTTTCAACGATGACTTCACCATGAGGTTTCTCCGCAATCGCATGGACCGAAGATACATAGACTAATCGCTTCACCCCATAAGCTTGGCATAAATCCACCATATTTTGAGTTCCATTAACATTCACATCATAAAGTAGTGGACTCACTTTAGAAGCAATTGATATAATCCCTGCACAATGAATCACAATCAGCTGTGTATCCCCTAAATCTTCAAAACAAGGCCTTAAGGTTTCCACGTCCCGTACATCCCCATAGAAGATGGATACCCCTTTAACATCAAGGGTTTCATGGGGCATGATTAAAACCCTTACCTTTTTATTTTGGGCAATTAATTGCTTGGTAATAACCCCGCCTAAATGGCCCGCAGCGCCAGTCACAAGGTAAATAGTTTCCATGATGAATCCTCGATTTTCATATTTATCTGATTTAATTATACCATTCTTGAGCCAATTAAAAACTGCCCAAGGGCAGTTTTATACATCCTTTTCATATTCTAGACTTGCTTATTCATCTAAAACAGATTTTGAAGAAATCACTTCATTGGTGGCTTCATCAATGACAGTAATGATGACTGGGTGTAGATCCGTTTGATCTGCGATAAAGATTTGATAGAAGGTTACTTGAAGCCCCAAGGCCATGACAATAATGCCATCAAAGCCACTTTCATAGGCTTGACGATCAACTTTCACCTCAATATTAGCATAATTTTTATCAATGACTATGGATTTAATTGAATTATCTTCTGCAACAACTTCATCGATAAATTCTTCCACGCTACCAGAAAATTCATCAAGCATTTCTTGATATTTGTCTTTATGCATCCGATAGACAATCCGACCATCCGGCTTGATAATAACTTCTTCAATATCTTCTCCCGCATTTTCAAGCAGGACCTCTTCATTGAGTATTATATCATCCTCACCAAGGTTCAAGAACCAACGTGGCATCGTAATCTCAACATAGTCTCCAACCACTTCTTTACCTTCAAGTGGTTTGGGTTTTGGTTCACTCGGTTGCTTATCATTAGGTGGTGTTTCAACTTGACCCAAACCATCAAGATTGTCTTTCTTTTTAGGGGCACAACCACTTAAAACGAGAAACCCTACAGCGATGATTAAAATAATCTTATTTAATTTCATGATGTTCTCCTTTTGTTGATAATAAGAAAAAGTTCAAGTAACTAATCTTAAGCTTATTATCTGATATAAACACACTTTTAATTAAACTTATCATCCTATAATTAAGATTCTTTGTCATGCCATATGCATTTCAACTACAACAGTTCCCCATATTTCTTCACATACAAATGCTTCACAATGGTCACGACCATCATATAAAGAATAATCGTTAAGGCTAAGTAGACAAAGTAAATGCCAGGAAGGGGTGCTAAACCAATGGAAGCTCCAAATCCACTGAATGGGATTGCGGTCAAAATGGCAATCCCCAAGAAGGTTAAGAAGGTTAACTCCTTGGATGCATTACTTTGAATAAAAGGAATCTTGGGGGTTCTAATCATATGAATAACCAGGGTTTGACTCCACATGGATTCCACAAACCAACCAGCTTGGAACACCGCAATATATAGTGCCATCATCTTAGGATCACTAAGCTGATGGAAGAGTAAGCCACCCGTAAACATTGGCGCAATAATAAAGTACATTAATAAATAAGTCGTTATATCAAAGATGGAACTGGTCGGTCCAATCCATAACATAAACTTAGAAACTGAACTGGCATCCCAGGTTTTAGGTTTTTCTAAAAACTCATGGTCCACATTATCCCAAGGAATGGCAATACAAGAAATATCATAAATCAGATTCAGTAAGATAAGATGTAAGGATGCCATCGGTAAAAAGGGTAAGAAGGCACTCGCAATGAGTACGGAGAATACATTCCCAAAGTTAGAAGAAGCCGTAAGCTTAATATATTTAATAATATTGGCATAGGTCTTACGTCCTTCAATAATCCCATTTTCTAAAACCATAAGATCTTTTTCTAAAAGAATCACATCCGCGGCTTCCTTGGCAATATCAACTGCATTATCAACTGAAATTCCCACATCCGCCGCTTCAAGCGCGCCAGCATCATTAATCCCATCCCCCAAGTAACCCACTGAATGACCTTGGCTTTTAATGATATTAATAAGCCTGGTTTTCTGTGTTGGTGACATCTTCGCAAAGATGGTCGTGGTTTTCGCTACTCGACTTAGTTCTTGATCACTAAAGCGATCCACATCTTCGCCTATATAAACCTTATCAAAGGCAATTCCCACTTGTTTACACACACTACGGGCTACCTCTTCATTATCTCCAGTAATAACTTTTACTTCGACCCCATGGGCATGGAGCGCTTGAATGGCCGCAATGGAACTTTCCTTTGGAGGATCAAAGAAGGCTAAATAACCAATCAACACCATATCTTTTTCATCCGCTACGGAAAATTCACCAACCGGTGCCGGATTGGTCTTCTGAGATACCGCAATAATACGCATTCCATCATTATTTAGTTGCGCAACTTTTTTAATCACCATGTTTCGTAGTTTTTCATCAAGCTCAACAACTTCCCCCTGATACTCCACAAAACTTGAGATTGCCAACATCTCTTCCACCGCACCCTTGGTTATCATTTGCGTTTTATTGTGTTG
>CAYXES010000055.1:0-7905 GCA_964464075.1 uncultured Erysipelothrix sp.
TATAATGAAAGGAAAGAAATGTGGTGAAGGCAATGCGTGGTAATCGAAAATCAAAGGGTCAGGAAAAAGAAACACAAATTCAATCAATGAAGGATATTATTCCTTTTTTTAGGAAGATGATTCAAAAGTTCTTTTATCGCTTATGGTATATTTTTAAATTGGTGTGGGATACGCGTCCCTGGATTTTAGCGGCCATGGTCTTTATGGCTATTTTTAATGGGGTATCACCGGTCATCTCTGCCTATCTTGGTGCGGAACTTCTTAATGCCTTACTGGCTGCTTACAATGCCAGCATAGCTAATCTACCCAGTGGCTTTCAATGGGTGGTTACCTTATTAATTCTCCAGTTTGCTTTTATGTTTTTTGATGATTTACTCAATAGTGTGCATCGGATGCTCATCCGGATATCCAATGAATTGGTATCTAATCAAGTGAATCTTAAAATCATGCATAAAGCCAAGACCATTGACCTCGCAAGCTTTGATTCACCAGAGTTCTATGAAAAGTTTGAGAATGCATCCCGAGAAGCTTCTAATCGGCCCATACAGGTCACTAATGCGACCTTTACCATTATCTCTACCTTAATCAGTGTGATCTCATTTGTCCTTATATTAGCCGCTATAAGCCCTTATGCGCCCCTGATTATCATCATTCTTTCCATTCCTTCAGCGATCATTAACTTCGTCTACCGACGGAAGAATTTCCAATACGTAAGAAGACGTTCTAAAGATCGACGTCAAATGAATTACTACAGTAATCTGATGATGAATAAAGATATCGTAAAGGAAGTAAAGATGTTTAATCTTGCGGATACCTTTATCGCCCGTTATCAGGAAACTTACTTAACTTATTTTAAGGGTTTACGTCGTTTGATTACGGTGGAAGGTATGTGGATGATATTAATCACCATGGTCACAACCATTGTGCATGGTGGTTTATTTTTGTATATCGCCAAAGCCGTAAGTGTTGGACGTCTTGAGATTGGTGCCTATGCCTTGTATACCGGCGCTTTAAAATCCATTGCCCGTGGTATCGCATCCTTAATCTCAACGACTGCTTCTATCTATGAGGGGACCTTGTTTATTGATAATATGATTGAATTTATGAATGAAGAACCGACCATTCAAGCAAAGCTTGCGCAACCACGTAAAGTGATTCGCAATCAAAAGCATACGATTGTGTTTGATAATGTGTCTTTTCGCTATCCCAAGATGAATCATGATGTGATTAAGAATTTATCACTGACGATTACTAGTGATGATACCGTGGTTTTGGTTGGATTAAATGGGGCGGGGAAGACGACCCTAATCAAGCTCTTAACGCGGCTTTATGATCCGACTGAGGGTATCATTTACTTAGATGGCTATGACATCAAAGACTATGATGTGAGTGATTTATATCGTATCTTTGGGATTATTTTCCAAGACTTTGGGAAATATGCGGTCAGTGTCAGTGAAAACATTGCCTTTGGGGAAATTGATAAGCCCTTTAGTGAAGGAGAAATTGAAAAGGCAGCGCATCAAAGTAATGCGCATGCCTTTATCAAAGACTTTAATCATGGCTATCAGACCCAGTTGATGCGGATTTTTGATGATCAGGGTGAAGAACTATCAACTGGACAATGGCAAAAGATTGCGATTGCGCGGGCTTTTTATAATGATTCTGATATTTTAATTTTAGATGAACCTACCGCCGCTTTAGATGCGATTGCGGAACAGGAAATCTATGATCAATTTGATCAATTACGCCAAGGTAAGATGACCATCTTTGTATCCCACCGCCTTTCAAGTGCGACCATCGCCAGTAAGATTGTGGTCTTAGAAAATGGTCGTTTAATTGAAGAGGGCAATCATCAAGAACTCATGGCGCAACAGGGTCATTATTGGAAGCTATTTACTACTCAAGCTGAACGCTACTTAGCTAGTGAATCATAGATTATAATTTGACAAGCTCACTTAAGAACCTATACTTAAAGGTGTAAGGGATGTTTCTTTTTCATTAAAAAGAATATCTAGAAAGAGGTTCTTATGACAATTAAACAATTCAAACAAATGCTTGATCAAAGCAATTATATTGTGTTTTTTGGGGGTGCTGGTGTATCCACTGAAAGTAATATTCCGGATTTTCGCTCAGCCAGTGGTCTTTATACAACCTCTGAGAATAAGAGTTACCCCCCTGAGTATATGTTGAGTCATACGTGTTTTATAAGGGAAACCAAAGCCTTTTATGAATATTATAAAAAACATATGTTAGTGCCAGAGGCCTTACCAAATAAGGCTCATTTAGCCTTGGCTGAATTAGAAGCTTTGGGTAAACTTAAGGCGGTGATTACACAAAACATTGATGGTCTTCATCAAAAAGCTGGTTCGCAAGCCGTTTATGAACTTCATGGTTCGGTGCATCGTAATTTTTGCATGAGTTGTCATGCTCCCTATAATCTAGAGATTATGCTTGAAGGACAAGGGATTCCCTATTGTAAGGAGTGTGGTGGTTTAATTAAGCCAGATGTGGTTTTGTATGAAGAAGGTTTGGATATGGATACCTTATCCCAAGCCATTGATCATATTAAAAAGGCTGACTTACTCATTGTGGGAGGAACCTCCCTCAAGGTGTATCCAGCCGCCGGTTTATTAGATTATTTTACGGGATCTGATATTGTGATTATCAATCAATCGCAAACGACCTATGATAGTCGCGCTAGTTTAACTTTTAGTCAACCCATTGGTCAAGTATTGCATGAGGTTATGAATCTATAAAAAAATAGCATCCAACTCACTTTGAGTGAGTTGACGATATTGGCCAAGCTGGAGTTGTTCATCCAAACTAAGCTGGCCAATTTTTGTGCGTTTTAAATAAAGCACTTCATTATCACATGCTTTCATCATGCGTTTAACTTGATGGTATTTACCTTGGGAAATGGATAATAAGATTTTATTCGCTTCTAAGATTTCAAGATTAGCTGGTTTTAAGCGCTCATTATCTAAGATTAAACCAGCTTCAATCGAAGGTATCCATTGTGGGTCAAAGGGTTTTTCCAATTCAACATAGTATTCTTTAAAAATCGGTTTCTTTCCATGACTTACATGATGCGAGAATAGACCGTCATTGCAGATTAAAAGTAGTCCCTCCGTATCCACATCCAAACGACCGACCATAATCAAATCCTTACGTTGATCTTCCAATAAATCCAAAACACTTGGATAGCGATGATCACGATGGGCACAGATGTAACCTGCGGGTTTATTGATCATATAGTAGACATTTTTTTGGTGCGCTAAAATATGGTTATCAACGATGACCATATCTTTGTTTTCATTAATCTTATAAGCCGGGTTGGTGATAATCATCGTGTTAACCTTAACCCGGCTTGCTTTAATGATGTCTTTGACATGGCTACGGGTACCATAACCATGAAGGGCTAGTAGTTTATCAAGTCGCATAGTACCTTGTTTACGGCGCCTTAAAGTTATAAATCGGCTTTAAAATATCAAGCACCGTTACACTTTCTTCAATTCGATTTAATATATAATCCATGCTTTTATAGACAAAGGGACTTTCATCTAAGGTTCTTTGACTTACCGAGGTCGAGTAGACATGTTTCATACTGGTTTTAAAGTGCTCAAGGTTGAGCTCTTTAAAGGCTTGATTACGACTCATAAGTCGACCAGCACCATGGGGTGCGGAATAGTTCCAATCAGGATTACCTTTGCCTTTAGCCAGGATAGAACCATCTGCCATATTAATGGGAATCAATAACAGTTCATCCTCATAAGCTGATATGGCGCCTTTACGCGTGATATTGTCTTTGAAGTTAATATAGTTGTGGATGGTTTCAAAATGCTCTAGCTGGCTTAATTCAAGCTGGTAGAGGGGTTTAAGGATGAGGTTAGCCATGGTTTTACGATTAAGTGAGGCATAGGCTTGAACTAGTTTCATATCATGAAGATAATGATCCTTAAGTTGACCTTCTAAGTAGGCTAAATCCCTAGGAATATCAAGCTTTTGGGCTGCACAATAGGCAATGGCTTTACGTTGATAAAGTTCAGCGACCTGTTTACCTAAATTACGGCTACCTGAGTGAATAATCATATAGGCTTGTTTCTTTGAATCTTGAGCGATTTCAATAAAGTGATTTCCACCACCTAAAGAACCAAGGCTACGACGAATGCGATTGGTGTCTTTGAGTTCTTTATAAACATGAAGTTTATTTAAGTCATGATAATCCACCATGATTCCTCGATGGACATGTTTGCCTGAGGGGATATTATAACGAATCATTCTATCTAATTCATCAAAGTCAATTTCAGTTGTGGGAAGTTTAATCGTTAACATCCCACATCCTATGTCAACTCCCACAATATTAGGAATGACCTTATCTTTAAAGTTCGCGGTAAAACCAATCACACAACCCTTACCCAAATGCACATCTGGCATGATTCGGATTTTAAGATGTCGACTAAATTCTTGATTCAGAAGCTCTTCAATTTGAGCTTGTGATTTAGCTTCTATATCTTCCGTAAGTACCTTAGCTTCACCATACAATCCTTTAAGTTTTAAGTGCACCTAAACTAACTCCCAAATAAAACTAACACTATCGGAAACCTCAATTTCATCCGGTACGATCTCAGGCATGTCACGTGCCATTGAGAAATGATTGACGGAGACATTCATTTCGGTTCGAGCTAAGAATTGAATATCAACCCAGTTGTAGTCAATTTTAATGAGTTGACCTAGTTCGACGCCATTGGCGTTGGTTAAGGTTTGGGCAATCGTATGGGCATTGGCACTGGCTTCTTCAAGTAGAGCTTGATTCACAGCATGCGTGTCTTTAATCGTGAATTGAATGGATAGATTTGGATCGGTTGTGGATTGACTGATTGCCACAATGGCCTTTGAAAGGCGACTCATATCCAAATCAAAGGTTAGTTTGAGGGCATGATTAGCCTTATAACCCGCAAAGCGACTTTGGTAATTATTGTTTTCATCGGTATAACTTTCATAATGAGTTGTGATCTTAAAAGTGGTACTTTTAAAATCATCCCGGTTAAAACCAATAGGTAGTAGCTTGTCAATTAAATTATTGACTTTGGCTTCATTATTTTGAAGAGCACTTTCATAGTCCATTTCAATGGTGGTGAAATTAAATGATAGTATGATTTGATCTGGTTTAAAGCTAAGTTTTGCTTGTCCTTTAATGGTTATGGTTTTATTCA
Organism: uncultured Erysipelothrix sp.; assembly: GCA_964464075.1. GTDB lineage: Bacteria > Bacillota_I > Bacilli_A > Erysipelotrichales > Erysipelotrichaceae > UBA6182. The sequence continues at coordinate 5,214 of CAYXES010000055.1, forward strand.
TAAGTTCTCCTTTGGTATAGGTTTATTATAGCATATGCCACTGATAACTTGCTTGTGCCATGAGGGTTTGATTGCGCTATAATAGAGTTAACAAGGCATGGTATGCACTTATAATTTAATCACATACTTACATAGGAGGTAAGAGTCATGTTTCAATTTTTCGATAAGATTATTGCGAATTTAAAGTTGGTTGAAGACCAAGAAAGACAACATATTCTTGCATTAACTGACTTGCTTTATCAAAGTATTAAAGATAAGAAAAGTATTTATGTTTTTGGGGCAGGTCATGCAGCATTAATCAGTCAAGAAATGTTTTTTAGGGCTGGGGGATGTATGCTTTTCAATCCGATCTTTGCGCGGGATTTAAGTTTAGATAATGAGCCAGTCGTTTTGACCAGTTACTTTGAACGCTTAGATGGTTATGGTAAAATCCTTGCACAGAAGGTTCACTTTAAAAAAGATGATGTGTTGATTGTGCATTCGGTTTCAGGTCGTAATAGTGTGGGGATTGATTTGGCTTTAAGCGCCAAAGCTAACGGTAGTAAAGTGGTTGTCATTACCAATCTTAATTATTCCAAACAAGTCACTTCTCGTCATCCAAGCCAACTGAGACTTTTTGAGGTTGCGGATTTGGTGTTGGATAATCATGGGGAAATCGGGGATGCGATTTGTGAGCTTCAGGGAAGTGAACAAAAAGTAGCGGCAAGTTCGACCATTATCGCGATTGCGATGCTTAATGAAGCCATTACCCAATTAGCTCAGCGTTTAGTGGATGATGGGGTTGAGAAACTACCTTATTTCTACAGTGCCAATATGGATGGTGGGGACCAAAAAAATCAAGAACTCCATGATTTATATGGTGATCAAATTCATTATCGCTACAAATAAAAAACACTTGCCTGCGGCAAGTGTTTAGAATGTTTAAGTAATTGAAGCTTCATAGATTGTCGTAATACTGTCTTTAAGCATGGCATCAAAGTCTGCTTCACTTTGATTGACATTTAAGCCTTCGGATAAGGCGCGTGAGAAGCTAGCGACAACCCCATGGTTAAGGGCTAAGAGTTCATTGGCTTTATGACGTGAGTGACCTCCAGATAAGAAGACAATGCGTAGAATGCGAGGATCTGCGAGCAGATCTGCAAAGAGATTAGCTTCATCTGGGGGACTTAATTTAAGCATGATTTGTTGATTGGGTTTTAAGCTATCCAGTTGTTTGAAAATCTCAGCTTTCATCTTAGCTTCGATTTCCTTTTTATTTTCAGCGTGAATATTAACTTCAGGCTCCACAATCGGAATCAAATCGAAGGCTAAGATACGATGCGCTAACTCAAATTGTTGCGCGATGTTTGCTTCAATCCCTTGCTCATTGTACTTATGAATAACGGAACGCATCTTGGTACCAAAGATGTGTTTTTCATTGGCTTCTTTAAGTAGTTCATCGAGTCCTTCAATATCCTTCATCAATTGAACCCCATTAGCTTGTGGGGCTAAGCCCTTATCGATCTTTAAGAAGGGGACAATGCCTTTTGTTTCCCATAAGAAATCAGCTGTTAATTGATTATCAATATAAGCTCGCATGGTATTCTCAAATAAGATGGCTCCTAAAATATAATCACTGGAGAAAGATGGACTTTTAATAATACGAGTCCGCATTTTGTGTACTTGATCAAACATGGATGTTTCATCATGGTATTGATCTTCACTGACACCATAAGTTGCCAAAGCTTTAGGGGTCGAACCACCAGATTGGTCTAAGGCCGCAATAAAGCCCGGTTTTTCTTTTATAACTTTTAATTGTTCTTGATTCATACAACAACCTCCTATAAATATTATAGCGCGATTAAAATAAAATACATGATTAATACAATAAAAAAAGGGTGAGTATTACGAAACTCACCCTTTCAAATCTAAAACTTACCCTTGGAAGAAGCTTTCTTCGTTGGGGTAGCCGCCTTCTTTTCCTTAGGTTGTTTAGTGACTTTCTCAAAGAGGAAGACATCTTGATCATCACCCTTTTTAAGATCACTTTTCACCAAGTAAGATTTGGCAGTATGCTGCTTTACAACGGATTTTAATTGACCCTTATTACGAGAAGCCATAAACAAAGCAAGTAAGCTACCTAAAACCGCGGAAATTGCTAAACGTTTTACTGAGAACAAGTCTTTCTTCTTCTTAATCGTTGGTGCAACTTTACCGTGATTTTTATAGGCGGTCTCAACCTTTGTCCCATATTCAGTTATAGCTTGGGCATAATTACCATCACTTAGATGGGGTTGAATCGCCGCTGAAATTTCTCTTGTAATGGTGTTGTTAATCACTTTCGCAGCGTATGGATCACTAACAACGATGTATTCTTGTGAGTCCAAGACAACGAGCAACATTGTACCTTCTTTGTTTTTCTCAAAGCCATCAAGGCGTTCATTGAGTAAATTAAAAGCATAGTCTTCAATATCGGCATCATAAATGGAGTAAACATAAGCGGCAAAAACATTGGTGTTGTAATCTTCACCGATTTTAGCAAGTTGACTACTAATTTTTTCGAGCTCATCAGCTTTAAAGATTTGTGCATGGTCAATCACATACGAATAGATTGATTCAGCTTGAATAGGTTTGCTCACAATGACTAAGGTCAACATGAGGCTAAGTAATATCATTAGTTTTTTCATCATTGCCTCCTAAAAGATAAAGGTCC
>CAYXES010000056.1:0-7894 GCA_964464075.1 uncultured Erysipelothrix sp.
ATTGCTTCCATATCTTGATGATAAATCACAACTCGACCATCATCTTCAATGTCAATCTTAACATCATCACTTTCCGCAATGATTTGATTAATAATTTTCCCGCCAGGTCCAATAATGTCGCGAATCTTGTCGACTGGAACTTGAAGTTGGGCAATCTTAGGTGCATACTTAGCAACCTCAGGACGTGGTTGATCAATAATCGCATTCATATTCGCTAAGATTTGATCGCGACCGACCTTGGCTTGATTTAATGCTTCTTCTAAGATTTCCTTGGTTAAACCTTCAATCTTAATATCCATTTGAAGCGCGGTAATCCCTTTTTGGGTCCCCGCAACTTTAAAGTCCATATCTCCAAAATGATCTTCAATGCCTTGAATATCGGTTAAGACTTGATACTGGTCATCATAAGTTACTAGTCCCATCGCAATTCCCGCAACTGCGGCTTTAATGGGAACGCCAGCCGCCATCAGCGCCATAGAGCCAGCACAAATGGAAGCTTGGGAGCTTGATCCATTGGACTCTAAGACTTCCGCTACTAAACGAATAGCGTATGGGAACTCTTCTTGGGATGGTAGAACTTGCATTAAGGCACGCTCACCTAAGGCACCATGTCCAATCTCACGTCGACCGACCGGACCAATCCGACCAGTTTCCCCTACTGAGAATAAGGGGAAGTTGTAATGATGCATGAAACGTTTAAATTCTACCAAGGTTAAATCATCAATAATTTGGTTATCACCCATGGCACCTAAAGTACAAATTGACATAACTTGCGTTTCACCACGAGTAAACATGGCTGAACCATGTACTCGATTTAATAAATCAATTTGAGAATCTAAAGCTCGTAGTTCATCCACACCACGTCCATCCGGTCGATTCTTTTCAACCGTGATTAAACGACGGATTTCATCCGAGACTATAAGTTTTAAGACTTCTTTAACTTGCTTAAGCTGTTTATCTTTATCCGCTTCATCAGCTAGTATCTCTTGGTAATACGTTAATGCTTCCGCTTCAATTTCATCAATGCGGTCATAACGCTTGGTGCGATCATTGATCGCAACCGCCGCTTTAAGATCAGCTTGATACTTATCCATGACTTGACTCTTTAAGGCATCGTCAATTTGATAAAGTAGAACTTCTTGTTTGGCCTCACCAACGGCTTCAATAATCTCCTCTTGGAAGGCACACAGTTGTTTAATAAATTCATGACCAAAAAGCATGGCTTCGAGCATATCGGCTTCACTAACTTCTTTAGCGCCTGCTTCAACCATGTTGATGGCTTTTTTAGTCCCTGAAACTACTAAATCAATATCGGAATCCACCAACTCTTCCACACTTGGATTAATGATGTATTCACCATTGACACGACCAACCGTAACTCCGGCAATGGGTCCACCAAAGGGAATATCACTGATACCCAGCGCTAAGGATGAGCCAAACATGGCACTCATCTCGGGTGAGTTATTATTATCAACTGATAAAATCATATTAATAACTTGAACTTCATTACGAAAACCATCGGGAAAGAGGGGTCGTAAGGTACGGTCAATTAGCCGTGATGTTAACGTCGCATGTTCACTTGGGCGACCTTCCCTTCTTAAAAATCCACCTGGTATTTTCCCCACTGAATAGAGTTTTTCCTCAAAGGCAACGGTTAGGGGGAAGAAATCTAAATCTTTAGGTTGTTTACTTGCCGTTGCTGCTGTTAAGACAACCGTATCTTCATAACGAACCAACACTGATCCGTTTGCTTGTTTGGCCAATTCACCGGTCTCAACAATAAGTTCTCTACCGGCAAAATCCAATACAAATTTTTGCTTAGCCATTTTTCACCTCAATATTTTCCACCTTTTATAATATCACACTTCTGGGGCTTTTGATATTTTTTTTACTTTGCCCTCATCGTATAAAAGTGACACTAAGACTGGCACAATCACCAAGGTTAAGATTGTTGAAGAGGCTAAACCAAAAAACAAGACCAAAGCCATGGGAGCTGACATGGGGTCTTTCGCCACAATCAAAGGAATTAAACCAATTTCTGTGGTGGTAGTGGTTAAGATGATGGGACGATAACGTAAATCCACACTATGATAAATGGCTTCTTTCAAGCTATGTCCAGCACGTAAATGCTCATCCACGACTTCTAAAAGTAAGATCCCGTTGTTAACCACAATCCCAATTAAACTAACTGCTCCTAGCAAAGCCATTGCTTGGATATCAACTCTAAATAAATATAGGCCTAAAAAGACACCGGTTAAGGATAAGGGGATTGAAGCTAAAATGATTAAAGGCTTCTTGAACTTCACAAATTGCACTAATAAAATCATGTAGATAATCCCAATGGCCACAATCGCAGAGATACCCAGATTGGATACTAAATCCATGATATTTTTTAGCTCCCCTTCCGTTTTAATGTGAACGGCAGGATTAAGCTCATATTCTTTTAACTGTTTTAAAACCTTGTTTTCAATTAAAGCCGCAACATGACCCGGCTCAACATCCGCTAAAACCGTAATGGTACGTAACCGATCTTGACGCGCAATGGATGGTAAAGAGAGTGCCAAATCCACTTTAGCAATTTGCCTTAATTGGAGATAGGAATCCGTGGTGGATGATTTAATAGGCAAACGGTATAAATCATCAATGGTATTAATATCAGCTTTTACAATAATATCAAACTCATGTTGGTCGATTATTAAGGATGAGGCAGAGGCTCCCATAAGGGCCGTATTAATTTGTTTTACGACATCATATTTTAAGATACCGGTGGTTGCGAGAAAGTCATTATCAATATCCACCTTATATTCGTATTGATTATCCACGAAATCATTACGTACATAAGTCGTTCCTTCTTGAGCTTCCAACAGTTCTTCCACGATATTGGCGATTCGTAACATTTCATCTAAATCTTCACCAGATACCTTAAAGACAATCCTTGCATCCGCAGGTAAGGAATATTCTAAATATTTAACTTCGGCCTTACCGTTGATTAAACGTTGATCCAACCTTCTTTGAATGGCGTAACCAAGCTCTTCATTGGTCTTATACTCCCCTTTGCGGGTCAATTTCAAGAGGATTTGACCCTGATCTTCTGAAGGGGTCATTAAAGGAGTCGTAATAAAGAATTTAGGTAAACCACCACCGGTGGCAGCGTAAACCTCTGTAATTTGATCAAATGTTTTCAGTTCAGCTAAAATATCATCCACCACTTGATTGGTCGTTTCAATGTTCATTTGTTCCGACTTCACATTGATGTAGATCATTTCCTTATCGGAGTTAGGGAAGAAACTCATACCTAACTGACTAAAAAGACCGACTGAAGCTAATAGAATGACTAACGCTAATAGAATCGCTTTCTTAGGATTCGCTAAACCAAAATCTAAAGCTTTCTCAAAAGCCTGCTTGGCAAAGGTACGTTTTTGTTTCTTGGATTTATTCATATCTTCTTTTTTAAGTAAATAAGTCGCTAAAACCGGCACAATAAACATGGCGACAAAATACGATGCAGCGAGGGCGGTTATGACAACAATTGGAATGGTCGCTACCGTCTTACCAATCACCCCTGGAATAAAGAATAAAATCCCAAAGGTGACGACGGTTGTTAAAGTTGAGGTGAAAACCGGACGCGCCGTTTCACCAATCGCCGCAAAAATCGCAGCTTCGATATCCTTATCCTGATTAAGATGATACTGAATCGCTTCTGAAACCACGATACTATTATCAACCAGAATCCCTAAAGAAATAATTAGGGCCGCAATTGAAATAAAATGAAATTCAATCTTCATCAAAAGCATAACAATAAAGGTCGCAAAGATGGATAAAGGCAAAGATATGGAAACAATGATGGCATTTTGAAGTTGTACCCCAATCATGACAATAAAGACAATTAAAGCCACACTAAAGAATAAATCGCGAATAAAACTTGAAACTGATTTATCAATATCTTGGTAAGATAAAACCATCTCATTGAATTCAATATCTTCTGGTAGTTGTGCTTTGATTTTTGTGAGCTGACTATCAACGCGCTTACCAATCGCAACCGCATTTTCATTAGGGGTAAAATATCCAACCACAAACACGGCATTATCATCATTATGTTTAAAATAACGATCATAATGGGTCTTAATCGAAATATCAGCAACATCTTTTAAATAGACAAAACCAATTTGTTCTTGTGAACCTGAAATCACAATATTTTCAATGTCTTGAAGCGATTGAAAGGTTGCGGGTGTTTGCACATTGATTTTCCCATCCTCATAATCAATCGATCCTGAAGGGATGGTTAGATTTTGAGCTTGAAGCAGTTGGACAATATTTTCAATCGAAATCTTATAGAGATACAAGTCATCGATATTCACATCGATTTCAACTTGTTTAATCCCTTTACCAATCACATCAACCTTAACTACCCCATCAATGGGCAGCAGTTGATCCGCAATACTTTCACCATATTGCGCTAAATCCGATAATTCATAATCATTATTGGAAAGGGCCAAGATAAATTGGGGCACATCCGCTAAATCGGTATCCATCTGAGGCTCTAAAGCCAAAGGCGGTAAATCAGCGCGCACTTCATCTAAGGCTTGTTTAACCATATCCAAAGATTCCTTAGGATCTACATCCACTTCAAACATGATTATTACAATCGAAGCTGAGTTAAAGGAATAGGATTTAAGCATATCGATATTAGGTAATTCATAGAGCTTGTTTTCAATCTTTTTACTTACGAAATTTTCAACCTCTAGGGTCGTAGCTCCAGGATAAATGGTGGTAATCATGGCAGCTGGCAGATTCGTATCAGGGTTTTCTTGTTTGGGAATATACAAATAAGAACCAATTCCCGCTAATACAAAGAAGACTAAAGATAAAGTGACGATATGACGGAATTTGATAAATTTCGCTACAATCTTATTCATATTAATCCTCAATAATATTGACTTGATCGCCAACTTTAACATTGTTAAAGCCTTCAATGACGATTAAATCACCTTTTTTTACATTTTTAATTAAGACTAAATTATTACGCATAGCAATCCGTTCCACCACACGTTTAAAGATACGATGATTTTGAACAATATAGACATAGTCCTGACCATCATTCTTAAGAATATTTAAATCAATCCAAACCCCTTCCGTTTCTTGCAATTCAACGACAACTTCCACCGTTTCCCCAATATTCAAGTCTTCATTAAAACCAATATCAACGCGAGCTTCATAAGTACGGGAAGTCTCATCTGGTAAAGCAGAAATATCCGATATTGATCCAATCAAACTTTCACTCTCAGTATTTACCTTAGCGGGCATGTCTTTCTTCACATTATTGACGGTACTTTGACTCAAACCAAAGACAGCCACCTTATTTTGAGAAGCCACAATAACACTTGGCATTAAAGGAATCGCTAAATCCCCTACTTTTTGTAAGATAGCAACCACATCACCATCAATACCAGCTACCAATTTTGTTTGATTGACCTGTTCCTGAGCTGCCTTCACCCCATTTTGGGCAATGGTAGTTTGAGTCGTTGCGGTTTCATAAGCCGCAGCAGCGGCCTTATAACGCGCCTCAGCAATCGCAATACTGGCTGGTTCTTCAGCTTCCAAATTAGTAAGCACTAAACGGGCTGCTTCAAGTCTGGTTGTAACTTCATTCAATTCCCATTGAGCACTTATTGCTTCTTGTGAATTTTCACCATGATCGGTTTTAGCTTGTTCTAATTTTGCTTTGGCAACCTCATACTCATCTTGTAATGCTTTAACCCGTTGACGTTGACTCGCTAAGTCTTTTTCATAATTTTCTTTTTCATTTTTATAGTTTAAGTCTTCCGCATCCATAAGGGCTTTAGCCTGATCACGATTGGACAAAGCTACCTTGTAGCTTTCATTAGCGTTGGTTAAACTCAATTGCGCATTATCATCATTAATACTCATGAGTAGCGTTCCTTTTTTAACGTACTGTCCCTCACTAACATAAACTTTTTCAATCGTTCCTAAACTTCCAAAAGTTGCTTGTTGAATATCCTTAGGTTGAATAAAGCCCACAAACTTCATCTCTTCTTGATTAAGTGATGTTTCTATTTCTAATACCTTAACATTAGGTAAGATAATGGGAGTTTCTTGTGGTTTTCTCGGAAACCAGATTAATAAGGCGACCAGCGCTAAAATAACTCCACTTATGATTAATACCATTAATTTACTTTGTTTATTACTCATCATGCATTCCTACCTTCAACATCATTGTGTATAAATGTAAATAAAGATTAACAATTTCACTTAAAGCCTCAAAGTCATCGTGATAATCTACTAAGGTATCACTCAGTCCTTTCGCTAAACCACTCATAATTGACTGGGAAAGCATCATACTTAATTCATCACTGTATTTAATACTCGTATCAAGTATATTAAGTGATTTGATTAAATATTGAATCAATTGATAAAGCGTTAATACCACTTCATCATAAAAACGGGGATAATTCAAAACAATCAAGGATTCATCCTTGAACTCTTTGAATACTGATAAAAAACCATGTGATAGTTGTTTAACCTTTTCATCAAAGTAAACTAAAGCTGCTTCTTGACTCTTGATTTCATTAATATCATCAAGTTCAAAAAACAAAGCTTGATTCAAGCGATTTAAGGTTGGAACAATAATCTCATCCGCTAGATCTTCTTTGTTTTCAAAATAACGATAAATATTACCCACGGTAATACCGGCTTCACTTGCAATAACTCGCATAGAAGACGCCTCAATTCCATTTTTAATAAACTGTGTTTTCGCAGCCGCTATGATTGCGGCTCGTACACTTTCTTTTTGTATTTGCGCCATATAATGAACTCCTGTTTACAAATAATAGTATACGCCTGTTCACCAATAAAGGCAAGAAAAAAACCATGAAGTTTTTTCATGGTTTCTTAGCTTACTTTCTTAGTCCTAAACGACCAACCAGTTCGCGATAACGGTTAACGTCTTTTTCACGTAAGTATGCAAGCATATTACGACGACGTCCTACTTTTTTAAGTAGACCCCGATTGGAATGATGATCCTTTTTATGGACTTTCATGTGTTCGGTTAAACTATTAATTTCATAGGTTAAGACCGCCACTTGAACTTCTACTGATCCAGTATCACCTTCACTTTGAGCGAACTCTTTCATGATTTCTTGTTTCTTTTCTTGGGAAATCATAATGTCCTCCTTTATTTCTAGACCTTTATTTCCAAGTAAGGGAATGAGGAACCCACCAAACCTAGAAGTAAAGCATGTGTAGTTTATCATGCTTTAAGGTTTATTGCAATCGTCTCAACCTTCCGCTAAACTAGATTCAGGAGGATTGTTTATGAAAATCGCATGGATTGGATTAGGTATCATGGGCTATGAGATGGCTAGCCATCTTATTAATGCTGGTTATGAACTCAGTGTCTACAATCGAACTTATCAAAAAAGTGAACGTTTAAAGGGTAAAGCCAAGTTGGCTACCACGATTTCAGAAGTTGTTAAGGATGCGGATATTATCTTTACGATGGTTTCTTTACCTGAAGATGTCCGCCAAGTTTATTTTGAGGATGGGATTTTAGATCATGCGAAAGCGGGCGCCATTTGTGTGGATATGACGACCTCATCCCCTTCCTTAGCCCAGAAGATTTACCAAGCGGCAGCTTTAAAAGGACTACATGCATGTGATGCACCAGTATCCGGTGGTGATGTAGGTGCTAAAAATGCCAGCTTAACCATCATGGTTGGCGGTGACGAAGTTATTTATCAGCGGGTCTATCCCCTTCTAGAAGTCATGGGTAAAACCATTACTTATGTGGGAAGTGCCGGTATGGGTCAACATATGAAACTCACCAATCAAATTGCGGTCGCTAATAATCTAATGGGTACCATTGAAGCCTTAGCTT
>CAYXES010000057.1:0-3567 GCA_964464075.1 uncultured Erysipelothrix sp.
GTACATTGTTCTTCAACCAAGAGCACATCATAATGAGCGGCTTCTAAAACTTGAGGAACTGCCGGGAATCCCGCTCCATGTTGTGGTGAAAACACAAACAGAAGTTCTTTAACCAGTTCCGGTCTTAATTGAATATCCAATACTCTATTTTTATAGAGAGCATCCACATCCAGATCCACAAGATGAATTAAATCCTTTTGTTTAGGCGTTAAATCTATTTCAATTTGTAGCTCATCTTCAATTTCATTAATGTAACCAATGATCTGTTCGATACTATCCGGTACAATTTGACAACCGGTTTCATCATAAACCTTGTAACCATTGTATTCCTTAGGATTATGAGAGGCGGTAATCATAATACCACCAAGACACTGTAAGTGTCTTACGGTAAAGGACAGTTGTGGCGTTGAACGTAAACTTGAATACATGTAGCTGTGAATATCATACATGGCCAAAATTTGAGCGGCCTCATAAGCGAACTTCTGGGACATGTAACGATTATCATAAGCGATTGCCACACGGATATCGTCATCTGGTTTTTTAATGTCTAATAAATACTTGGCAAAGCCTACCGTAGCTTTTCGAATGGTATAAATATTGAGTCGATTCGGTCCGACTCCTAATAAACCTCGCATGCCAGCCGTGCCAAAAGCAACTTGTCCACCAAAAGCATCTTTAATTTCTGCCTCATCCATGTGTTCAAGTTGGTTTCTTAAGTCTTTGTCTAAATTTTCAAAGTTCTTCCAATGATAAAATCGTTGATTGCTCAACGTTCTCACCCCCGTTCTATGAAAAAGAAGAGCCTGCTTCTTTTCTTAATATTTTAGTCAATTACTTTTTGTGTACGTAAAACTTCTTGGATACCATCAATCGCGTCTTGCTCATCTTCACCTTCAGCCGTGATGATCACTTCGGATTGGGTTGGGATACCTAAAGACATAACCCCCATGATGGATTTCATGTTAACGGTTTTGCCTTTAAAGGAAATCTTAATTTCACTTTTGAATTTGCTCGCTGCATTCACTGCAACCGTTGCAGGACGAGCATGTAGCCCAACTGGATCTACAACTAAAACTTTGATTTCTACCATATAAATACCTCCAAATCTTACATTCATTCTATCTTATTTTAATTGCTAAAACAATCATGAAAGCGGTTAAATCACACATGCTAAAAGATGGCTATGTGAGTTCACCTTTTTTATTCACAAAATTATGGCTCATCTTTGTGATTATTTCTGTTTACTTTACAAATGATTGTGATATTATTTACTCAACAAAGGAGGTGTCCTATGCGCTTGAAAAACAAAGCAGTTTTGATTGGAATTATTTATTTTATCGCAACCTTTTTTCTTATGTTTTTAAGTGTCAAGATTTTAGTTGATCGTCCTATGGAACTTATCAACTATCTGACTTACACGATCTTTGCATTGATTTTAAGTGCGATTGCGGTTGGATTTACTTACCTACGCGCTGGCATTGGTTTTATTATCTATACCCTCTTTTATATTTTTGGCTTCACCTACATGATCTATACTTTTAAGGTAGTTCAAGGTGGTTGGGAAGATATCATTGGCTTACTGGGCTTATTTATGATGCTTGGCATCGGTATTATCGCTGGTTTGGTCAGTGAATTTGTGGCTTATTTAATTAACCGCAAAAAAAATATTACTTATGATAAGTAATATTTTGATAAATCGTATACGAACGATAGATTTGTTCCACAATCATTAGGCGAAACATTTGATGGGGAAATGTAAGTTTAGAGAAACTAATACTTGCATTTGCCCTTTTTTTAACGCTGTCATTCACCCCATAAGAGCCTCCAATCACAAAGACAATTCTAGAACTCTGATAGGTGAAATGCTTAGAGAGCAATTGACTAAATTCAACGGAGCTTATGGGTTTACCACTAATCTCACATAGATAGATATAATCATCATCTTTTAGTTTGTTTAATATATTCATCGATTCGGTATCAATCATAGCCGCAATCTCACTAGGATGATTGGATTTACTCGGTTTGCTTTCACTCACCTCAATCCATTCAATATCATAGGGTTTCTTTAAACGTTTTTCATATTCATTAAGTAGTTGCCTTAAGGGAGCTTCTTTAATTGTACCGACCGCAATAATGGTAATCATTCTAACTTAATGGAGATGGTGACACTCTTTTTCTGACGCATTAGCTTCACTGAAACCACATCTCCAATATCCTTACTATATAAAATTTGCCTAAACTGTTTAAAACTTCCTATTTTTTCATCATCAATCGCAACAATAATATCGCCAACCTCAATGCCAGCTAGCTCGGCAGGTCCATCACTGATTAATTCAGTCACAAAGACCCCCTCAAGCATATTTAAATCAATGCCTAGGGCATTTTTCTGATAGAGTGACATATCTGACATACCAATCGCTTTAACCCCAATAACGGGACGGATGACCTTATTAAACTCCTTAAGTTGATCCACAATCACAATCGCTTCATCAATCGGAATGGAAAATCCCATACCTTCAACCTGACTTAAAACCACCTTCATGGAGTTAATCCCAATAATCTCACCCTTAAGGTTAATCAAAGGACCGCCACTATTCCCAGGATTGATTGCGGCATCCGTTTGAAGGACATTCATATCCCAATCATCAACGCCATCCCCATTTAAATCAACGGCGATGGTACGATCTTTGCCTGAGAGAACTCCCATCGTAACTGAACTTTGAAATTCCAAACCTAAAGGACTTCCAATCGCCAACACCCATTCACCGACTTTCGCACTCGCTGATACACCAACCCGAAAAGCATTCACTGAAAAGTCAGGTTTAACCTTAAGGAGCGCTAAATCGCTAAAAGCATCGGAACCAATAAACTCACTTTCAAATTCTTTACCATTCGCAAAGACCACCATAATGCGATCAGCATTCGCAATCACATGGTGGTTAGTCACAATATAAACATCATCTTGGTCAACCTCAATGATCGCTCCACTACCAGTGGTAACTAAACGATTACTGGCAAAGGAAGATACTCCAACCACCTTATTGATGGATTGTTCCACCACGCTGGTGATATCATCATTAAAGTTAATATACTTCTGTTCAATAATTTGAATCTTTTCACCACTCACATCTTCTAAGATATTTTGTAGTTTATTGACTTCAATATATAAGTAACCAGAAAAAAGCATGAGTACTAAAATTAAAAGATAGGTTATTTTATTTTTCATAATGAACCTCCTACCACAATCTCAAATTGTTTGGCTGCTTTGATTTGGGGAAAATGGGTATGCTCTTTAAGGTAATTCTTAACGGTCGCTAAGGCTAAGCCAATCGTATTGGCTTCCTCACTAATGTGAGCCAAGAGAACTTCCTTAGTTTTATCACCAATCACCTTAGATAGGATAATCGCACTATCCTGATTACATAAATGCCCATTATCGGATAAGATCCGTGCCTTTAAATGATAAGGACGATTAGTCTTCATCAACATCATGGGATCATGATTACTCTCAAGGATATAATAATCCGCATTTTTGATCCGTTCAAGCAATGCTTCTTTCACATAACC
>CAYXES010000057.1:3667-7775 GCA_964464075.1 uncultured Erysipelothrix sp.
AGCTCTTTAAACGCATTGAAAAGATGATTTTTAGTCGAACCACAATCAATCATTAAAATATCTTCATGCGTTTTTATAATAAAGCAATTGCCTTTTGAACCACTCGCAATACTAATATATTTCATCTTAACACCCCAAGACCCGACATGGATTAATAAGAACTCCATTACGGTAAACCATAAAGTGGACATGCGGTCCGGTCGCTCGACCGGTCATACCAATCTGTCCGATAATTTCTCCCTTTTCAACCCTTACTCCTGGTGGGAAGAAACCAGGTCGTGAGAAGTGACCATAGTAGGTACGGTAACCATTTTGATGGTTGATCACCATAAAGTAACCAGAAATTGGATGGTAAGAACGCTGTTCAACCACGCCCCGGTCCGCTGCATAAACAGGACCATAACGGTTATAACGATCTTGAATGTCAATTGCTGTGTGACCACTGTAGCAGTACCAACCACACGTTATGTTTGGATTATTAACCGGCCAACGGAAGTTTCCACTACCAATACCTGGAACCACCATGGTACCATAACGCACCACTTCCCGAACCGGTTGTTTAGTGACCACCGAAGCCACTTGTTTACCTTCTACTAAGGTTCCATTAATATACTTCTCTTGGTAGGTAACATCTTTAGAACCTAGTTGTTCTTTAACTTGAATACGGGTTAAACCTTCACGAATCGAAGGATCAGCAATGTATTCTGGCTTGGATGGATAAACGGGCTCAGCAACCTTACGTTCACGGGTCACAATGACATTAATTGGCGAATTAAAGTAGGTTACATTCAATTCCATACCGACCTCTAATAACTGATTCTCAGACTGTAGGACATCAGCATTAATCGATAAGACTTGTTGGGTACTTAAGCCATTTTTAGAGGCTACCCCCGCTACCGTATCATAAGGCTCAACCTCATAGGTTTCCATTTCAGTTTCATAGCCATAACTTAAAAAGTAAACAATCTCATTCTTATCCTTTAAAATATCCTTCAAAGAGGCCAAGCCTTTTTGAATTGATACACTCTCAAGCACATTAAAGGCCACCTCACGGAAACCATAGTCCTTAAGAGCCGGCATTTCTTCTTTGTTACGAATCTTCTCATACGCTTCTTCTGAAATAAAATTCAGAAGATATTGTTTACGGGCTTGTTCAAAGTCCTCAATATGACGCACGTAGATCACAGCACCATTTGAGAAAGTAATCTTATCCACTTCAACCGCAAATAAGTCATTCTCCTTAATATAGTCCATAATCGCTTCATCAACATCAGAGTACAAGAAAACACTGGCTTCATTCACAATGTACATATCATCATTCAAGCCAATTTTGGAATTGGGGAAATCGTGAACATACATCTCCAAATATGCACTATCCAATAAATCTTGGATGGCTTTAGGATTCGTTAAGACTCCGATGAATTTACTCTTATGATAGACTTTATAAATTTCACGGGTCGATGTTAAGGCCCCCGTTATTTCCTGGGCAATAAGTGCCTTATCTAATTCTGCCTGTGCGATACTTTGAGTCCCAGTTGAGGACAATTTAATCGCATTAGAATTAAACATAGTTAAGGCAACACTAATAATCACGGTTACAACCAAAGGTAAATATTTCTTCATAATTCTCCCTTCTAGTTGACACTATCCCTAGCATAATTATAGAACGCATTAATATTTCTATCAAATGCTAACTCAAATTTACGGGTTGGTCCATTCCGATGTTTCGCCACATCAATCTCAACTTTTTCTTGACCTTCCCCACTTGATTCTTTCATATAGTATTCATCACGATATAAGAAAAGTACTAAGTCCGCATCTTGCTCAAGTGCTCCTGATTCCCTTAAGTCACTCAACATGGGACGTTTATCCTCACGTCGCTCAACCAAACGTGATAATTGGGATAATGCAATTACAGGTACCTTCATCTCACGGGCTAAGGCCTTTAGATTACGGGAAATCTCAGAGACTTCCTGCTGGCGATTCTCAGAGGATTTCGAAGCACTAATTAACTGAATATAATCCACAATGATTAAACCTAAACCCTTTTCAGAGCTAAGCTTACGACATTTAGAAAAAATCTCAGAGACTTTAATGGAAGGTGTATCATCAATATAAACTGGTAAACTACGCAATTCACTAGCGGCTTCATGCAGACGATTCCACTCATCATTACTGAGATAACCCGAACGTAGCTTACTTCCTTCAATGGAAGACGTTGCGGAAAGCATCCGCATAATCAGCTGTTCAGCCGGCATCTCTAATGAGAAGAGGGCAATTGGTAAGTTATTAAAGCGGGCTACTTGAACCCCCAGGTTAATGGCGAAGGCCGTTTTACCCATGGAAGGTCGAGCCGCTAAAATAATTAAGTCACCACTTTGTAAACCATTGGTAATATTATCCAAGTCTCTAAAAGAAGTTTTTAATCCGGTAATATTACTCTTTTGTTCACTCATCTTACTAATATTCTCAATGACATTATGAACAACTTCTTTGGTGTCTTTAAAGTCGCTGGTACGACGCGTACGCGTCACATGCAGAATCTGTTTCTCTGCATCATCCATAATATCATCAATGTCATGCTCACTTAAGAAACCTTGTTCCGCAATCCTTTGAGCGGTAAAGATTAAATTACGCATGTAGGATTTATCTTGAATAATCTCAACATAGTACTTCACATTGGCTGATGAAATTGAATGATCAACCAACTCCATAATGTAATCAACCCCACCACTTAAATGTAGGGTTTTTTGATCATCTAAATTAGATATCAAAGCTGTGACATCCACCAGCTTACCCGCTTGATCAATATCACTCATGGCATTATAAATATGCTTATGGGCTTCCATGAAGAAATCATCCGCCACTAAACCCAGTTCATTGGCATTTTTAATCGCAAATGGATACATCAAAGCCGCCCCTAAAAGGGCCTTTTCCGCATCAATACTATGGGGAAGTTGTCTACTCATAATTTACTCCTGAGCCTTAAGTGCTACCTTTAATTTCGCATGAACTTCTTTATGAAGTTCCACATCGATATGAAACACCCCTAACTCACTGAGGGCATCACTATGGATCTTACGTTTATCAACTTTAATATCATGAAGTTTTAAGAGTTCATCACTAATTTGCTTGGTGGATACTGAACCAAAAACCTTTTGGTTCTCACCCACTTTAAGTTTAAACTCTAAAACGAGGGTTTCCATCTTTACTTTCGTTGCTTCAGCCTCAGCCTTAATGGTAGCTTGCTGGCTTGCTTCTTCAGCTTTTTGTTGTTTTAAAATATCCATGCTTTGATCAGTCACAGCTACCGCTAATTTTTGTCGAAACAAAAAGTTACGGGCATACCCATCGGATACTTCAACTATTTCATTGGCTTTACCAACTTTTTTTACATCTTTTAATAAAATTACTTTCATGCTTACTCCTTCTGCGCAAAATAATCATCAATCACTTGTAATAATTGTTCCACCAACTCAGAAACAGAACTATCTTCTCGTTGAGTGGCTGCGGCACTAAAGTGTCCGCCCCCTTCCATGGCTTCCATAATCACCTGAACATTGACATTCCCTTTAGAGCGGGCCGATATCGCTGTTAAGTTTTGATCCGTGTTCGCACATACAAAGGTTGCTTCAACATCCTTAACATTCAATAAGGTATCAGCAACTTGAGACATCACGGTTCGACTAATGGTCTTATCTTCATCATAAGGAACCAATACAATCCCATGATCTAAATACTGCGCTCGATTTAAAATCTTCGTCTTTAATTCAAATTCATCGATCTCATCCTTCAGCAACATATCCCCTTCAATTGGATCAGCTCCATATTCCTTCAACATGGAAGCCACCTCAAAGGTGCGCGCTCCGGTACGATTTCTAAAACGATTGGTATCCACCAGAATCCCAGTCAACATCATGGTTGCCTCAATCGGCGAGATATCCAAAGGTAATGAGAAATAAGGAATCATCTCACTAATGAGCTCCACTACTGAAGAGGAAGATGATTCAATATAAACCATCATGGGATTAAAGTCAAAATCCTTTTGACGACGATGATGGTCAATAACCACAATCTTTTTCGCAATCTCCAAGAGATTAGCGCCATT
>CAYXES010000058.1:0-7745 GCA_964464075.1 uncultured Erysipelothrix sp.
TATCACCAGTCTTAGGACCAGGCGCGGTTATCGCACAAGTTATTGGGGTTCTATTAGGGGTTGAGATTGGAAAGGGTAATATCCCGCCATCAATGGCACTACCTGCTTTATTCGCAATCAACCCACAAGTTGGTGCTGACTTTGTACCCGTTGGTTTGACCCTGGCAGAAGCTGAGCCAAAAACCGTTGAGATTGGGGTACCTGCGGTACTATTCTCACGCTTAATCACCGGACCGATTTCAGTTGTTATCGCATGGTTATTTAGCTTCGGTTTATACTAGGCCATTAGCATTAAAAGTTTATTAAAAGATGTAGGTTAAATCCTACATCTTTTTTAGTTTTCCTTGGGTTTCACCCTTGCTTTTAACCCCCAGTCGCGCTATACTTAAATCATATGACATGACCCATGGCATATGTAAGGGAGGGATGGCATGGCAAAAGATGAAAACATGGATTTACGTCTCTTGATTGAGCTTGCCAACATGTATTACAACGAAGGAGCCACGCAACAGGAAATTGCGAATAAGTTTCATATTAGTCGCTCCTTAGTGTCCAAGTATTTGATTAAGGCGCGGGAAAATGGAGCGGTTGAGATCATCATACATGATGAATTGATCAATCCCTATTTTGAATTGGAGAATTCCTTAGCTCAATACTTTAAAATCGATGAGGTTATCTGTGTGGATCACACTGATGACGATACACTTTTAAAACAACGCTTAGGCATGGCCGGTGCCAAGTACCTAAGTCGACTCATTAAAGCGAATCAAAGTGTTGGGATTTCTACGGGTTCAACCATTCAACAAATTGCTAATCAATTGGCACCCCATACCCGCTTTGTGGACAACACCTTTGTGCCCTTAGTGGGTGGTTTAGGAAAAGTTGAATACGAGGTTCACGCCCATATGATTAGTGAAGCATTGGCTAAGAAGACCCATGCGCAATATATGGAATTCTATGCGCCGGTAATTCTTGATGATGCTAAGTCAAAGGATGTCTTTCTAAAACAGCCCTTTATTGCGGCGGTCTTAGAAGCCGCAAAGCAGGTTGATATTGCGGTTGTGGGAGTCGGTGTCCATCCATCACAAAATAAAATTACTAAGTATTACTTTGATATCTTTGACTTTAGTCATGAGTATGAGTACCTGATGGAACATGCGGTATGTGATATGGGTTATATCTTTGTGGATAAAGATGGTCAGGAAATCAAATGTGATTGGAATGATCGGATTCTTGGATTAAACTTGGATGATTTGAAAAAGATTCAAACCACCGTCGTCATTGCGGGTGGTGATGATAAATATCATGGCATACGGGCTGCCTGTCATAGTGAGGCAGTGAATGTGCTGATAACGGATGCTAAGAGTGCAGCGAAATTAAAGAAGGAGATTGATGCATGGCTAGAAAAAGAGTAAGTGTAATTGGCTCAGGACCGGGAGGTTATGTTGGTGCGATTCGTTTAGCGCAACTTGGACATGAAGTCACAATATTCGAAAAAGATAGTATTGGGGGAGTCTGTTTGAATGTGGGTTGTATCCCTTCGAAGGCCTTATTAGAAGTGGCTCATCATATGGACTTTATCAATAGTAAAATTCCCTTTGGGCTTAAGGTGAATGACTATAGTTTAGACTTTGAAAGAGCTCAGAAGTGGAAAGACAAACAAGTCGTGGCTAAATTGACAGCCGGCATTGATATGCTGCTTAAGAAAAACAATGTCACGATTATAAAAGGTGAAGCTAAGTTTGTGAATAAGAATCAGCTTGCGGTTGGTGAACAAACCTATGATTTTGATGAAGCCATTATCGCAACCGGTAGTCGACCGATTGAATTAAAGAGTATTCCTTATAGTGAGAATGTGGTGGATTCCACCGGTGCCCTTAACTTCAAGTCAATCCCAAAAGAATTAGTGGTGGTCGGAGGCGGTTACATAGGCTGTGAATTAGCGTCCGCCTATGCGGCGCTCGGTTCGAAGGTAACCATCGTTGAAGCCGCTGATTCAATTCTAATCAACTTTGATAAGGATATGGTTGACTTAGTAGTGAGTTCATTTGAAAAAGCTAAGGTTGAAATCTTAACCAATGCCTTTGTGGAGAAGGTGGTTGATGATGGGCGTTGTACCAGCTATGTGAAGGTCAATGATGAAGTTATTGAGCTAAGCAGTGAAAAAGTACTGGTGTCCATTGGTCGTAAACCAAATACCGATCAACTTAACTTAAATAAGGCGGGGGTTGAATTACTGCCTAATGGCCTGGTTAAAGTGAATGAATATCACCAAACCACCGCGAGTCATATTTATGCGATTGGGGATGTGGTTGAAGGATTAGCCCTTGCCCACAAAGCTAGCTTTGAAGCCAAGGTGGTGGCTGAAAATATTTCCGGCAAAAAGCATAAGGTTGAATACTTAGCGATGCCAGCTGTATGTTTTGTGAGTCCAGAGTGTGCCAGTGTTGGGATTGACTTACAAAGTATGGACAAAGAAAAACATGAAATCGCGAATTTCCCATTCCAAGCTAATGGACGTTCCATCTCACTGAATAGCACCCGTGGTTTTGTGCGCTTGATTAGTGAGAAGGATTCCAAAGTCGTGGTAGGTGCACAAATTGTAGGAAATTATGCCAGTGAGCTGATTACCCAATGTGCCTTAGCCATTGAAAATGAATTAACATTAGATGATATTGCCTTAACCGTTCATCCGCATCCTACGGTTGCGGAAAGCATCATGGATGCGAGTGAAATTGGTTTAGGTTTACCGATACATTTATAAAACAGGAGGACAAAATGAGTAAAATATCAATTAAAAACAAAGCAAACTTCGATGATGATAAGCTAAAAGAACTGTATAAAACCATGTGGTTAATCCGTTACTTTGATGAGAAGGTTGACTTCTTCTTCGCTAAGGGAATGATCCATGGGACGACTCACTTAGCGGTGGGTCAAGAAGCAACCGCAGCCGGTAGTGGTGCCGTACTCAATAAGAGTGACTGGATTACTGCGACCCACCGGGGTCATGGTCAAACCATCGCCAAAGGTACCGATGTAAAGTTAATGATGGCTGAACTATTTGGTCGTACGACCGGTACCAACAAAGGTAAAGGTGGTTCCATGCATATTGCGGAACTGGAAGATGGAAACTTAGGAGCCAATGGCATCGTTGGTGGTGGTTATCCTATCGCCGTGGGGGCCGCTTTAACCTCAAGAATGAAGAAAGATAATAAGGTGACCTTGTGTTATGCCGGCGATGGATCAACTAACCAAGGAAGTTTCCATGAGTCTGTGAACATGGCTTCTATTTGGGATTTACCCGTAGTCTTCTTTATTGAAAATAATAAATACGGTATGAGTGGTAACATCAAAGAAGTTACTAATATTGAAAACTTATCGGAGCGGGCGGCTGCTTATGGGATTGAGGGTATTACCATTGAAGGTAATGATATTATTGAAGTAATTAACGCAACCTATGATGCGGTAGAGCGGGCGCGTAAGGGTGAAGGTCCAACCTTAATTGAGGCCTTAACTTATCGTTGGAAGGGTCACTCAAAGAGTGATGCGAAGAAATATCGTACCCGGGAAGAGGAAGATTATTGGAGAAATGAAAAAGATCCGATTCAACTTGCGAAAGACCGTTTCCTTAAAGCCGGTGTCTTTACTGAAGATGAGGCCGAAGCTTTACGTAAGGAAGCGGAAGCTGAGATTGAAGCGGCAGTTGAATTTGCGGAAAATAGTCCAAAACCAACATTAGAAGAGTTATACACTGATGTGTATGCGGATTAGGAGGGTATCATGAGAGAAATTACATATGCAGAAGCGGTTCGCGAAGCCATGAGCGAAGCGATGCGCGAAGATGAAAATGTTTATATTATGGGTGAAGATATTGGGATTTATGGAGGTGCCTTTGGGGTAACTCGTGGAATGTATGAAGAGTTTGGGCCTGAAAGAGTACGCCATACTCCTATTTCAGAAGCTGCGATTGCAGGAGCTGCGATTGGTTCGGCGATTACAGGTATGCGTCCTATCTTTGAACTTCAGTTCTCAGATTTTATTACGATTGCCTCTGACCAAATTATTAACCAAGCCGCTAAAATCCACTACATGTATGGTGGTAAGGCAAATATTCCCGTGGTCATGCGTACTGCGGGTGGTTCAGGGACCGGAGCGGCTGCACAACACTCTCAAAGTCTTGAGAACATTACGGCTCATATCCCAGGTTTAATCGTGATTCAGCCCGCAACCGCCTATGATGCGAAAGGGCTCTTACATTCAGCGATTGAAAATAATAACCCAGTTATGTTCTATGAACATAAATTATGTTATCGGACATCCAGTGATGTACCAGAAGGAAAATACACGATTCCAATTGGAGTTGCGGATATTAAACGTACCGGTAAAGATATTACGGTGGTCGCAACCGGAATCATGGTTCATAAAGCTTTAGAAGCTGCCGCAATTTTAGAAAAAGAAGGTATTGATATTGAAGTTGTGGATCCCCGCACCTTAGTACCACTGGATAAACAAACGATTATTGATTCCGTTATTAAAACTGGAAAAGCCTTAATTGTAACTGAAGCAGTTAAACGTTCGGGCTTTAGTGCAGAACTAGCCAGTGTGATTGTTGAGAGTGAATCTTTTGATTATCTTGATCATCAAGTTGTGCGTTTAGCGGGTGCCGAAGTACCAATCCCTTATGAACCAAATCTAGAAAAACATGCGATTCCACAAGTGGATGATATTGTCCAAACTTGTCGGGATATGGTTAAAGGAGGTCAATAATGGCTAAAGAAGTCTTAATGCCAAAACTAAGTTCAACCATGGATGTTGGTCATGTTACTGAATGGTTTGTTAAAGAAGGCGATCATGTTAAAGTAGGGGATCGACTCTTTGAAGTTATGACCGATAAAATAGCCATTGAAGTTGAATCTTATGATGAAGGTGTTATTTTAAAACGTTATGTTGATGTGAATGAAGAAGTACCAGTAAATAGCGTCATTGCTTATATTGGAGAAGCAGGTGAAGAGGTACCAGAATCCATTGATTATGCTAGTACCCCAGAAGCTGAAGGTGAAGTTGAAGAAGTTGAAGCTGTGGTTGAAACAGTTCCCGTGGTTGAAGAACCAGTTGTGGAAGTGGAAGCGGTTGCCAGTGATCGTGTGCGGGCTACCCCAAGCGCACGTCGTTTAGCAGAAACTTACAAGCTTGATTTAAATCAGATTGCAGGCAGTGGCCGTGGTGGTCGAATTCAAGCTAAAGATGTGGAAGCTGCTAAGGTAGCACCAGCTGCTGCGGTGGTTCAAAAAGAAGCAGAGTATGTACCATTTAGAGGTATGCGTAAAGCGATTGCGGATAAGATGTCCTATAGTGCTTCAACCATTCCCCATGTCGCACTCTTTGCACGTACTGATGTGACTGAGATTATGAAGCTTAAAGACCAACTGAAGGCCAGTGGGGTTGTGGTTAGTGTTACAGACATTATTCTTTATTTAGTTTCACGAGTGGTTAAACAGTATCCATATCTAAATGCAACGACCGATAAAGATGGTATCTTCTTACATCCTCATGTGAATTTAGGGGTTGCGGTTGCCTTAGATGATGGACTCATTGTTCCCGTTATTAAAAATGCTGATACCTTAAGTTTAAAGCAAATTAGTGAGAAACGGATAGAACTGATGAATTTAGCGCTAGAAGGCAAATTGCCGCCTAAGGATATGTCAGGTGGAACCTTCACCGTCTCATCCATTGGACGCGGTACGGTTGAAGGGTTTACTCCGATTATCAATGCTCCAGAAGCTGGAATTCTAGGAGTAGGAACGATTGTGGATAGCTTTAAATTAGTGGATGGTGAAGTGGTTGCAAGTAAGGAATTAACTTACAGTTTATCCTTTGACCACCGAGTCATTGATGGACATCCAGCGTCCCTATTCTTAAATACATTAATTGAGTATACTGAAAATCCATACTTATTATTAGTTTAATTTTAAAGAGAGTTAATGATTAACTCTCTTTTTAAGTATGGTAGAATAAATACATATTAGATTCAAAGGAGTTAGTTAATGAAATACATCGATCAACATATGCATACCAAGTTTTCATTCGATTCCAGTGAGGAGTTTGAAAACTATCTTGCCTTAACCGATAATCAGATTATCACAACTGAACACCTGGATTTAGGTGATCCGGGTAATAACTTTGAGGATCGTCCCTTAGACCTAGATCTATACAATGAAACAGTTGATAGACTAAATTTAAAGCATCATAATCGAATTTTAAAAGGGATTGAGGTTGGCTGGAGCCAATCACAACATGATCGTATCTTAGCGATTCTATCATCTTATCACTTTGATTTGGTCCTTTTAAGCATTCACAATAATGGTCGTTATGATTATATGGATCGTAAAGCTGACTATATTAGTGATCCTGCGATTCTAGTTCCCCAATACCTTGAGAATCTCTATCTAGGTTTAGAAGCGATGGCAGAGCATGTTCAAGTACTGGCTCATTTTGATTATGGGTTTCGGATTGTACCCATCAGCAAAGCAGAATTGAAAACCTACGGTGAAACTCACTTAAAGAAACTCTTTAAATTATTGATTGAAAAAGATGTGAGTTTTGAGATTAATACGGGTTCGATTGTACGTTTTGACAATTGGCCCCTCTATGAGTATGCGATTCCATTATATCTAGAACTAGGTGGAAATAACTTTACGCTTGGATCAGATGCACACTTTATCAACAGTTATCAAAAGGAATTTGATACCGTTATCGCATATCTCGATAAACACGGTGTTGAGTATTTGACGTATTATATTGATCAAAAACCCCAAAAGGTTTTAATAAAAGAGTTATTAAATACATAATAAGAAAGGAGTTATAGTTGAATACTATAAAGATGATATGAAAAAAGACTCAAAGTATATTTTAAACAATCAGGTAGAGATTCCAGTTATCGGTTTTGGGACCTGGCAGATTCCCGATGGCTTATCCGCTAAACAATCGGTATTGGATGCTTTAAAAGCAGGTTATACTCATATTGATACAGCGGCGGTTTATCGCAATGAAGCTAGTGTCGGGGAAGCCATTAAGGAAAGCCAAATCAAGCGTGATGAACTTTTCATCACAACCAAGCTTTGGAATGATAATGCGGATTATAAAATGGCTAAAGCAGCCATTAAAGAATCACTCTTTAAACTTCAGTTGGATTATGCGGACTTATACTTAATTCACTGGCCTAATCCAAAAGCTTCCCGTGATCGCTGGCAGGCTCGTAATAGTGAAGTATGGCAAGCCATGGAAGATGCGCTTGAAGAAGGTTTATTTAGAGCCATTGGGGTTTCCAACTTCAGACAACACCATCTTGAGGCATTGTTGGAACATGCAAAAATTGTGCCAGCTGTTAATCAAATTTATCTGAATCCATCCGATCAACAAATTGAGGTCGTGGATTTCTCTCGAAAGCATGGACTCTTATTAGAGGCCTACAGTCCTTTAGGAACGGGTACCATCTTAGAAGATCCACAACTTAAGGCAATGGCAGCAAACTATAAGAAGACTGCCTCTCAACTCGCCATTCGTTGGTCCTTACAAAAAGGGTATCTACCATTACCGAAGTCGGTTAATACCCATCGTATAATTGAGAATTTCAATGTCTTTGACTTTGAAATTAGCGATCAAGACATGGCCATTATTGATGGCTTCAAGGGGATTGGGAAATTAGCCCCTGATGCAGACATTACTGAATATTAAAAGAAAGCCAC
>CAYXES010000059.1:0-7536 GCA_964464075.1 uncultured Erysipelothrix sp.
TGTACATGCATATGATAACGGCTAAAGCTGCGGAAGTCACCCTTGATAGTCAGGGACGTATCTTGATACCTCAAACCTTGATGAGTGCTGCACAACTCCAAAAAGAATGTGTGGTTGTGGGAGTTGTAGATCATGTGGAGATTTGGGATTCCAAGGTATGGGAAACTTACTACCAGCAAGCTTCAGATTCCTTTGAGGATGTGGCTGAGAGTCTAACAGACTTCATGCTATGAAGCATGTACCCGTATTACTCAATGAAACCCTAGATGCTTTAGCGATAAAAGCTGATGGAATCTATGTGGATGCTACCTTCGGTTATGGTGGGCATTCTAAGGCCATTCTAGCGCGTTTAAGCTCTGGTAAGCTCTTGGTCTTTGACCAAGACTTAGAGGCCATAGAAACGGCGCTAACGCTTCAGAAAGACTATCCTAATCAACTGATTGTTATTCATGATAATTATGCCAATATCAAGGCTCGCTTAAATGAATATGGTATTGAGAAGGTTGATGGAATCTTAGCAGATTGTGGGGTTTCATCCATGCAGTTTGATCAAGGTGAGCGAGGTTTCTCTTATCGCTTTGATGCCATTCTCGATATGCGGATGAACCAAAGCCAAGGGATTACCGCAAAAGATATCGTGAATACCTATGACACCAGTGAATTACTAAGAGTACTCTATGACTACGGTCAAGAGAAATTCGCTAAAGGGATTGTCAAAGAGATTATGAAGGCCAGAGCGATTAAACCCATTGAGACCACCTTTGAATTAGTGGAACTCATTAAAAAAGGGTATCCAAAGAAGGCCTTATCCAATATCGGTCATCCTGCCAAACAAACCTTTCAAGCCTTACGCATTGAAGTTAATGATGAACTAAGAGCCCTACAACAATTAGTTGTGGATGGCTTAGAACTCTTAAAGCCACAAGGGGTTATGGCAATCATCAGCTTCCATTCCTTGGAAGATAAGATTGTCAAAGATGGCTTTAACTTAGTAAGTAAACCACCTAAGACCAATATACGGCTACCCATGGTGGATTATGAAATACATTATGAATTGGTACACCGCAAAGTTGTGGTTGCCACAGAAGCAGAAATAGAAATGAATCCGCGTGCTAAAAGCGCGAAGTTACGAGCAATCAGAAGGAGATAAGACTATGGCTAAAAAAAGAACCATTAAGAAAAGAGTACATCGTCATCGAGGATGGGTCGTTGCCTTATTTGTGCTGGCTTTTGTCGGTCGAATTGGTAGTGCCATATTCTTAAGAGCCTATCAAGCCTCCCTCAGTGTTCAGATTCAGAAAACCCAACGTCAAATAGTTGCGCTAAGTAATGAACAAGAAGCCCTAAGTGTGGATATTCAACGCTTAGGTAACTACAACCGCATAGTGTCGATCGCTCATGAAGAAGGATATGAGAGTGTCAATCAAAATGTCATCACCATCGCCACTAAGAACCCATAAACGCACCAACATCACTTTGTTGGTGTGGTTTTCATTATTTATTCTAATCATTAGCCTCATTAGTGCTAATGTTTTTGTCGTGGTCATTGGGGGTAAACATGTTTACTCCAAGACTGATATTAAAGAAATCGCCAATCAAATCTACATTAAAAAAGAAAACATCATGGCTAATCGTGGTCTTATCGTGGATAAAGACCACAATGTTTTAGCTGAAGATGTTGTAACCTATAAGCTCATTGCTTATTTAAGTGAGAGTCGGATAGGACCTAATAATAAACCGGCTTATGTGGTGGACATAGGGGCTACCGCTGAAGCGTTAGCGCCCATTTTAGATATGGACGAGCATAGTATTCTTAAACTCCTCAATCAAGACTTGTATCAAACTGAATTAGGGATTAAGGGGAAAAATTTAAGTTTAAATCAAAAGAATGAAATTGCGGCTTTAAATCTACCGGGTATTGAATTTGAGACCATGGTTAGTCGTAATTATCCTTATGGACAATTCGCATCCCATTTGATTGGTTTTGCCCAATATGATGAGGAAAGCAAAGCCAATACGGGACGTATGGGCTTAGAAGCTATGTTTAACGCTAGTTTAACCGGTCAAAATGGTTATCGTCATTATCAAAGTGATATCTCTGGTTTTCACTACAAAGACATGTATAACCAACAAGAAGATGCGATTGATGGACAAACCATAGTCTTAACCATTGATCGTAAAATACAAGAAGCACTTGAACTTGCGCTTGCGCAAACCCAAGAAAACACCAATGCTTATCAAGCTTGGTCCTTAGTCATGGAAGTTGAAACGGGTAAGATCTTAGGTTGGGGACAAACCCCAAGCTTTGATCCGAATACACTTAATATTGAAAGTTATGACAATATTATTTCGCAATCCATTATTGAACCAGGCTCAACCATGAAGAGTTTTGTCTATGCCACCGCCATTGATAAGGATCGCTACCAAGGTAGTGCGACGTATGCCTCTGGGGTATTTCATATGGGGATTGCTAATGGTTTACCCATTCAAGTTCCTAGTTTTTCGCAATCTTATGAAACCATTTATAATGCGGGCCGTCGTGATTGGGGGATTGTGGACTTTGATCGGGCCTTTGCGATTAGTTTAAACACCGCCATTGCGACGCTCTTAACCAATAATATTAGTGTTAAAGATTATGAAACTTACATGGATCGTTTTGGTTTCTTTAAGAAAACCGAGATTGTGGGAGTGAGTGAGAATAATGGGATGAAGGCTTTTCGTTATCCGATTGAAATGATTACTTCAGGTTATGGACAAGGGTCCAGTATGACAACTCTCCAGCTCATGCAGGCCTATAGTGCCATCTTTAATAATGGGGTCATGATTAAGCCCAAGGTTGTGGAGAAAATTTTGGATGGGAAAAGTGGACAAGTATTAGAAGAATACCCAACTGAAGTGGTTTCCCAACCCATTAAAGCCTCAACCGCAAAAGAGGTGCAGCGCTTAATGACTTTAACCGCTGAAAGCGGTACCGCACGTTGGTACAGTATTCCAGAAGTTAGTATCATGGGTAAGACCGGTACCGCCCATATTGCGGGACCCAATGGTTACTACAGTGATCGTACCTTAAACTCGGTGGTGATTGGTATGCCTGCGGAACAACCTAAAATCATGATGTTTTATGGTTTTATTGCCTCGGCTGGGATTACCCCTGATAAAGAAAATGAACCATTAAGAACCCTACTTAGAAAAATCGCCATGGTTTATCACTTGGTAGATCACTCCACTAATGAACCTAATGGCGATATGATTGAAACTCAACTCGTTGATACTATGAATTTTGTGAATAAATCAGTAAGTGAATTTGAAGCCTTTGCCTTTGAACACCACTTGAAATACACCTTACTTGGGGAAGGGAATCAGATTGTGGAAACCTCCATTGATGGTTTAAATCAGATTCTTAATACCAGTCATGTGTTTGTGAAGTCAAATGAACCACTACTTGAAATGGTCGATTTAAAAGGATTATCCAAAAAAGAAGTGGAAGTCTTTGCGAAATTAAGTGGCTTAAAGATTAACCTAAGTGGCCAAGGCTGGGTGATTAGCCAATCCCTTGAAGTGGGTGAACCCCTTGCTAATCAAGTGATTGATGTAACTTTGGCTTTAAATCAGAATGATTTTTGATATAATGGGTAAGCAATGAAACTAATACATTTATTAATCGCTTTGTTTGTAAGCTATGCTTTAACCTATGTGCTTTATCCCTTATGGATCAAATTACTTAAAAAGCATAATATCAAACAAACTGCCAGTGAGTATGCCTTAGAGGCCTATCAAGAAAAAGAAGCAACCCCAATGTTTGGGGGAGTTTTGTTTGTCTTGATTCCTTTTATTTTGATGGTGGTGACTTACCATATCAAGTTAAGTACGGAAAGTCTCTTAGCCCTTTTTGCCTTTTTAGGCTTTTTCCTTTTAGGGGTCGTGGATGACTATAAGATTGCGAAAGAAGGGAAGAATGATGGTTTACCGGTTAAGCTACGCTTTGGACTTCAGATTGTTATTTCACTTCTCTTTGTATTAGGGGTCTTAACCAAGGTGACTACCTTAATTGCGATACCTATTCCCATGGTTGGTCATTTTGACTTATGGTTACCACCCGTCCTCTATGTGGCCTTTGGGGTCTTTGTGATGGTTGGGAGTGTTAACTCCGTCAACATCACTGATGGAATGGATGGCTTAGCGGCCGGGGTATCCGCTTTTATCTTTATTGGCTTAGCCATTATTTCCTATGTCTTTAAAAATGAACAGCTAACCATCTTAGCAATCTACCTGCTAGGATCACTTTTAGCCTATCTACGCTACAATGTTTACCCAGCTAAGATTTTTATGGGCGATGGTGGTTCCTTAGCCTTAGGGGCTCTTATGGCAGCCTACGCCATGCTTTTAAAGATTGAAGTATCTTATATCTTTTTAGTAGGAGTTCTAATCTGGGAAACCATGTGTGTACTCATTCAACAGGTATCGGTACGCCTCTTAAAGAAACGGGTTTTTGCCTACACACCCATTCACTATAGTTTTGTCTTATCCGGTTGGAAGGAAAAACGGGTGGTTCAGTTTATTTGGTTATTAGGTCTAATCTTCTTAGTCTTAGGCCTATGGAGTGCCTTATGGATTTAGTCTGTGTACTCGGAGGCGCCCGTAGTGGTAGCTGGGCCGCTAAGTTAGCGGTAAAAAAAGGCTTTCAAGTCATTTTGAGTGATGAAGGTCATTTAAGTAATAAAGCTGAATTAGAAGCCCTTGGGATAAGAGTTTATGATGGGGCTTTTGAAGCAAGTCTTTTGGATATGGATTTTGTGTGGGTTATCAAGAATCCTGGTATTCCTGATTTTCATCCCTTTATCAAGAAGATGGCTTCCAAGTTTGAGATAACCAATGAAGTTGAGTTTGCTCAACATTTTGTGCCTAGCTGGGAGTTGGTTGCGATCTCAGGAACCAATGGCAAAACCACCACCACCCAAATGTGTGGTGATATCCTAGCGGCTGGTAAAACTTTGGGCTTTGTGGCAGGAAATATTGGGGTTCCCCTAAGTCAGGTAGTTTATGAACATCCTAATGTGACACAAGCTTATGGGGCGGTAGAGATGGCGGGCTTTATGTTGTCTAATACCAAACACTTTCAACCTAAGGTCGCAACCTTAGTATCACTAGCGCCAGATCACTTGGATGTGTACCCGACTTTAGAAGCTTATTACCAGGCTAAATGGAAAGTCGTAGAAAATCTGCGGAAAGATGATTACTTTCTTTTAAATATTGATGATCCCATTATTATGGAAACTTATGTCAAACATGGTGGTCAAGATATCACCGTATCACTTGATCAAGAAGCTAATGTTTGCATTAAAAACAAGCAAGTTGTCTTTAAAGGCCTACCACTTTTTGAGGTAGATAAGCTTAAGGTCTTAGGAGAGCATAATCTAATGAATGCGATGCTTGCGGCGACTGCCGCAGCCTGTTTAGGTGTGGAGCCCACGATTATTAAGTCGGTGATTGAAGACTTTAGAGGCGTTGAACATCGCATCGAGTATGTCAGTGAAGTTAAGGGTATCACTTACTATAATGATTCTAAGGCAACCAATCCCCAATCCACCATGGTGGCTTTGGCGGCGTTTGAAAAGCCAGTGATTTTGCTGGCAGGTGGTTATGATAAGAAGATTGCCTTTGATGAGCTTTTAGTTTATCAAGATAAGATAAAACATGTGATTGTCTTTGGGGAAACCAAATATATCTTAAAAGAAACCTTTAAGGATGCTTATGTGGTGGAAGATTTAAAAGAAGCAGTCAAACAAGCGGTTGAGCTTGGGGAAGTAGGGGATATGGTTTTATTTTCACCAGCTTGTGCCTCCTATGACCAATTCACTAACTTTGAGGAGCGGGGCCGCACCTTCAAAGACTTGGTTCATCAAATAAAATAAGAAAAGTCAAAAGCTGGGATTACAAAATCTTGTGAAACCAGCATTTTAATTACACATTTTAAAGTTTTTACTATATAATAGTAAAGCAAGCAAAGGGGTGTTTTTTTTATGAAGCGTGGGGAAAGTAGCCAACTTAAGTTGGCGCTCATTCTAAAAGCCCATCAACTATCAAAAGCGCATCAGTCGCATATTACGGCTGATGATGTTTTAAATACTTTAAAAAAGAAGTGGGAGAAAGAAACTACTTTGCGTTTTCATCAAATGGTATTTGATATTTTTGAAGTAAGTATTGAAGAAGTGGTTCAAGCAACCATTTTACATACGATGAAAAAATCACTCAGAGCACCGTTATCGGACTATGATGATCTATTTGGAGGTTCACAATGAAACAACAGAAGTCACGTTTTTCTATCTTTTTACTGACCATTGCGGCCATCTTTATTATGATTGCATTCTTTTATAAAGATGTCGCCAACAACATGACCTTAGGCCTTGATTTACAAGGTGGTTTTGAGATTATGTATGAAGTGTCACCCTTAAAAGATGGGGAACAATTACCGTCAATGGCCGCGGTTGCGCGTTCCGTATCCAAGCGGATTGACGTACTCGGGGTGAGTGAGCCCCAAATTGTTATTGAAGGGGATAACCGGATTCGGGTGCAATTGGCAGGTGTTTCCGACCAAGAACAAGCGCGTCGGATTATCTCCGCAACCGCTAATTTAACCTTTAGGGATGTGAATGACAATCTCTTAGCGGATGCTTCGATTTTAGTAGAAGCTGGGGCTAGCTTAGGTTTTGATAGTGGACGACCGATCGTTTCACTCAAGGTCGCCGATCAAGATGCTTTCTATGAAATGACGAAAAAAGTATCGGAAATGAGTGCCGGAAACAATCTAATTGTGACCTGGTTAGACTTTGAAGAAGGGGATTCCTATAAGGCGGAGCGGGATAAAGAAGCCAATGGCACGCAGAAATATATTTCTGCGGCAACCGTTTCAACTGGAATTCGTGGGGATGCCATTATTCAAGGAAGCTTTAAAGAAGCAGAAGCGCGCGAATTATCCGATTTAATTAACTCAGGTTCCTTACCAGTAACTATGAAGGAACTCTATTCCAATGTGGTTTCAGCGGAACTGGGTATGAATGCCTTTTCCCAAACCATGATTGCGGGTTTTGTGGGCATTGCTTTAGTGATGCTTTCCATGATTGTGGTCTATAAATTTGCGGGTATTGTTTCCGCTATTATGCTTTCCTTCTATGTCTTTGTGGTTTTCTTAATCTACAATGGTATGGGTGGGGTTTTTACCCTTAATGGGATTGCGGCCTTAGTCTTAGGAGTAGGGATGACGGTGGATGCCAACATCATTACCTTTGAGCGAATTAAAGACCACTTGTATTTAGGTAAGAAATTATCAACCGCCGTCAAAGAAGGTCATCAAATGGCTTTCTGGACTATTTTTGATAGCCAATTTACAACCTTCATTGCGGCCTTAATTATGTATATCTTTGGGACCGGAGCCATTAAGGGCTTTGCGACCATGTTGATTGTTACAGTATTAGTTACCCTTTTACTGAATGTTTTCTTTACCAAGTTCTTACTGGACTTATTAGTGAATTCACCCAA
>CAYXES010000060.1:0-3746 GCA_964464075.1 uncultured Erysipelothrix sp.
ACTAACTATTAAAAGTGATCGTTTCTTATTACTCATAATCAACCTCCTGGATCATACTTTCATCAAGCGTTATCTTAAAGGATGCCCAGGGATGGTGTTTCTGAGCATTAATTTTTATGCGAATTAAAAGTGGATCTTGATTAAAGCCCATTAAGGCCCAATTCAAATCATCCACATGATTGTGATGATCAAAGTATTTTGAAAACGTATCAAAAGCAGCTTGTTGATCACAAACTCGGTTTGAACATTCTATCATGGTTGAACGTAAAGCTTGTTTATGACTTCTTGATAAGGTACTACGAGTGGTCTCATAAGAAAACATCCACAGCATACCCATAATCAAAACCATTACGAACATCCACATCATCACACTGGCATAAATTCCCTTCATAACGTACCTCTTACTCTACCATTCAACAAAAAACAACATGTTCCTACATGTTGTCTTAAAAAGATAAAAAAAGTTGATGGTTTCCCATCAACTCTTATGATTATACTTTAATATTTGCTTTAACGCCCTTAGCTTCGAAGTACTCTCTAAGGTAAGTGGCAATATTTTCACGTGCTTCTTTTGTCGCTGGTTTACATAAACCGACATTCTCGGTATCTAAATCAACCAAAGCTTCCGCTAATCCTGAACATCCAGGATAGCCACAAGCACCACAGTTTAAACCTGGTAACATCTCCAAGACATCGTCAAAGGCTGGATCGGTTTCCACGTACAGTTTCTCCGAAGCAACTCCAAGGCCTAAACCTAAAATTGCTCCTAGTACTAACATCATTAAAATTGCTTCAATCATACAATAGCCCCTTCTTCACGTTGGTTAGGATGGAGTGCACATGATGAAATGGCACACCCATTACAACTCTCTGCTAAATCTTCACAGCCTTCCGGTACGGGCGTCTTATGATTTAGATAATAAACTAAAGCATAGAAACCACCTAAAGCCGCAATAAACAACAATGCTTGCATTAGACAATGCCTGCTAAGCCACTAAAGGCTAAAGCCATTAGCGCCGCAACGATCATAGCTATTGGATTTCCTTTAAAGGATGTAGGAACATCCGCAATATCCAAACGCTCACGAATGGCAGAGAAGATGACTAAAACCATCATAAAGCCAACCGGTACCGCAATGGAATAAACCAGCATTTCACCAATACCGAATTTTTGACTAATATTTTGTAGAGCCACAAAGAGCACCGCACAGTTCGTCGTAATTAGGGGTAAGTAGATCCCTAAGGCTTTATAAAGTTTCGGTGAGAACTTTTTAATAATCAACTCCGTTAATTGAACGAATCCTGCGATAACCAAAATAAAGGTAATCAATTGCATGTACTCTAAGCTTAGTGGTACCAAAACCAAATGATACAAGCTATAGGTTACAATGGAAGCTCCAAAGATAACGAAGATAACGGCGCCCCCCATACCAATGGCAGAGCTACTTTTGCGGGAAACTCCCATAAATGGGCATACCCCTAAAAAGCGTGATAAGACAATATTATTAATAAATATAGCTGAAATAAATAGTGCAAATAGTTCCATCTTATTTCACCTCTTTCGCTGTAAGTTTTTTAGCGCTTCTAGCCTTAGAGGCTTCAAAGATTGCCGCAATAAAGGCAAAGGTTATAAAAGCACCGGTCGGCTGGCTAAATAATGAAATCGTAAACTGACTAGGGATAATGGTGAAATCAAAGATAATACTTTCCGTAAAAGGATTCATTAGACTTAAACCACCAGTAGCAAGTAGCTGACGGATACCCGCCAAGATCACTAAACTAAAGGTAAAGGCCAGTCCCATCCCAATCCCATCCACGATGGAATTTAAAACATTGTTTTTTGATGCATAGGCTTCTGCACGGCCTAAAATAATGCAGTTAACCACAATCAAAGGAATAAAGACCCCTAAGGCAGTATAGAGCTCCGTGGTAAAAGCATGCATCAACATTTCAACCATGGTAACCAAGGTTGCGATAATGACGATATAAACGGGAATCCGAATATCCATTGGAGTCACCTTACGTAATAAGGAAACCAAGATATTCGCAACCGTTAAAACCGCAATCACTGCCACACCCATTCCGAGTGCATTGTTTAAGGTCGTTGTAATGGCTAGTGTGGGGCACATTCCTAGATACAATGCAAATGCAGGATTTTCTTTAATAAATCCTTTTTTGAAATTTTCAAATAAAGTCATGTAAACCTCCTAATCTAACCCAATGGCAGCCCGCACCGCCCGTGCAGCTGACACCGATGTCACAGTTGCGCTTGCAACTGCATCAATTGTAATCTCAGCATCGGTAATATCTAAATCAACGAATTGTTCAAAGAACTCTTCCGCATCAACTTTATCCCCGATACCTTGAGTATCACTCATGGTTAACATCGCAACTGAAACAATCTTGTTGGTTGCTTTGTTAATTTTAACTTCAAATACGTTTGGTTGGGCATTATCATAACCACCCTCTAAAATCGCATATCCTTTGGATGCCACTTTATAGGTGGTAACATCGCCATCGGTTGATTCTTCTAAAATCTCACCAGCAATGTTTTCAGTTGGTTTTGAGAAAATCCCAATCGTTTCACTAAAGGCTAGTGGTGGTGTTTCTACCACTGATCCTGAACCATCATCTTCAATATCATTATCGCGGTTAAACATAGCTTTCGCCGCGTTAATCCCGTTCACAACTGCGGTTGAAGTAACGGTCGCACCGGATAAGACTGGAATGCCTTCCGTTGTGCCTTTACCAATCACATTATCAGTAAACTCTGCTAATAAAACTCGATCACCATAACCTGGCGTATCATTAATATCTAATACTTTATAGCCACTAATCTTGGCATCATTGGTAATCCCAACCATAAAAACCACGGGATTTGCGAAGCCTTGGACTTGAAGCTTATAAGCCATTCCATCACCCACTGCTTCATAAACACCGACGACTAAACCACTTTCATCTTCAAAGTCTTCGACAATTAAGAATTCACTGGTATTTGGAAAAATTAATTCTAGATTAGCACGCTCACTAGCAACCGCCTTCTCCGCAATAATCGGAGCAGTGATGCTATTAACACCCGCTAAGGCACCACCGGCTAAGGCTGCTACAATCGCTAGGAATAATCCCATTTTAACAATTTTCATTTTACTGACCTCCTAAGACAGCTTCAATCGCAGCTCGAACCGCACGGTTCGCTGAGGTTGAAGTTACGGTCGCACTGGTTACTAAATCAACACTGGCATCTTCATCATCATAGGATAAATCTTTATATTGATCTAAGAAGGTATCACTATTCACTGGATCACTAATACCTGGGGTATCATGAAGTTCAATGACTTTAACGGATACAATCGTCTTCTCAGCTTTATTTAAAACCACTTCAAATTCATTGGGTTGAGCATTATCATACCCACCCTCTAAAACGGCATAACCTTTTGAATGAACCACAAAGGTCACTAAATCACCATCTTCACTGGACTCAATCACTTCTCCTTCTGGTTTGACAGTGGCATTGGCAAAGATTCCAATTGGATCACCTAGATTCACAATCACTTCGCCATTGTCATCACCACCGTTGTCATCACCACCATTATCCTCAACCGCAACCGCAGTCATTTGGGTAGCGATACCACCAATTAAAAGGGCTCCGACAACAAGAGTTGCGAGGGATGCAAGCACATACTTTTTAGCTTTTTCATACTGCCAACCATCGGTCATACGCTCGATTGCTGGCGTTAACATATTCAT
>CAYXES010000060.1:3846-7174 GCA_964464075.1 uncultured Erysipelothrix sp.
CCCAGTAAGAAGATGGTACCTAAGTAGAATACCGGTACGCGCCAATCAAGAACTTTACGAATGGCAAGGACGATTCCCACAATCAAGATGAGTAAGGTAGAGGTTTCTCCTAAGGAACCTGGATACCAACCTAAGAATAAACCAGATAAACCACCAAAGCCTTCTAAGAAAGCATCTCTGGCAGCTCCATCGGTAATAAGCCAGCCCCGCTGTGCAATTGCATTGATCGGGGTTGCGGAGGTGGTTAAGTCAGCGACCACACTACTGGTAAAGGCCGTTAAAATAACGGTACGACCCACTGCCGCTGGATTAAAGATATTGTGACCAAAGCCACCAAAGATTAATTTACCGATTAAGATCGCAAATACAGTTCCAACACTGAGTGCATACAACGGCATGCTGATTGGAACCATGAGTACTAAAATAATGGCACTCACCCAGGGGAAAGAACTCTTCAAATGAGCCATGATATTCTTTTTGAAGATCAAGCTCCAAATGACTTCCACCACTAGGGAAACAACTAATGCAGTTACCATAAGTAAAATTGCATGAACCATGTAGTCCACACCATATTCCATATAGTAATAAACTAAACTAAAGAGATAAACCGCTAATAAACCAAGGGTAAGTTCAAACATGATATTTTGCGTTGATTGCTTAATACGTTGGTTTGGTGCAACTTTAAATATGAATTTCATGTTTATGCCCCCTTCCTTAATGCAAGTGCGCGCTTAGCACGACGGACACTCTCAGTAACTTCAATGCGTGAAGGACATACATAAGAACATAAGCCACACTCGATACAAAGATCGGCACGCAACTGAGCCATCGCATCACTATTTTTAGCTTGCTCGGCATCTTTAATACGAACTGGTAATAAACCAGCTGGGCAATGATCATTACACTTACCACAACGTAAACATGGAATCTCTACCACTGGTTTATGTTTTAATATTGTAATTGCGTTTAAATAACTGGTTACCACAAACTGATCATTCACAATGGTTTGACCCATCATTGGACCACCAGCGATGCAGCGAATTTCTTCCCCGGCATAACCACCAAGGGCTTTGACGATTTCACTGGTTTGGGTTCCTACTGGCACCCAAACATTGGCAGGTTGAGTTACCCCATCCCCACTCACGGTAACCATCTTATGAATCACTGGTTGGCCTTGACTTAAGGCTTGTCCAAAGGCAATCGCCGTCGTCGAGTTATTCACGATTACGCCTAACTCACTTGGTAAGTTTTCATAACGCTTTTTAAATAATTGATAAACTAAGGTCCGCTCCCAACCCATTGGGTATACATCAGGAACCAATTTAACTTCAAGTTCAGGATGATCTTGCACCGCTGCTTGCAGTTGCGCGATTAATTCTTTCTTAGTTTTCTTAATCGCAATCAGACCTTTTTGAGCTTCTGCCATTTTAACCATGGCTTTAACCCCAAGAATCATATCTTCCATGTGGTTTTCCATCATGCGATAGTCAGCCGTAATATAAGGCTCACACTCCACCGCATTAATAACCACACTATGGATATCCTTAGCGAACTTATATTTAATATAGGAAGGGAAACCTGCACCCCCCATCCCAACTAGTCCGGTATTCATCATAAAATCAACCAACTCTAAACGTGGGGTGGTTTCATAATCAACCGGTTCAAAAGCTTGAACCTTTTCATACAATCCATCATTCTCAATCACAATGTGATCAACTGGTTTTAAGCAGGAATGCATGACCTTCTTAATTCCTTTTACCACACCTGACACAGGAGAATAATATGGAATAATAAATTTGTCGTTTCTATAAGCAAGTTTAGTGTTCACAAAAACACGGTCATTTTCCTTAACTAAGACTTCAACATCTGCGGGAAGCCCATTGCTTATTGGAATATAAACCGTTTGAGGCGCTTGGATAGTAACGATATCATTGTAGTTTGTCAACTCCTTATGTCCATCAACATGCAGTTGACTTGGACCAATCCATACTGACATAACTTCACCTAATCCTTTCCTATTAAATAAACTCACACATGCATAATCCTTGACATATGCAAATCATTATTTCTAGTTTATTATACCACATAATTTCGTGAGATAAAGATGCTTTTATAAAAATTTCACAAATGGTGATGGCCAAATATGATGCGTTTGAATGAAACCAAGATAATTACTCACTTTCTTATATATATAGTCCATTCATCTTTAATTATTTCAATTTGTGATAAAATGAAAGGCATTAAGGTGTTATAATAGCAAAGGTGATAAAATGAAAAGAATACTTGGAGGACTGTTGGTCCTATTACTGATATTAAGTGGTTGTAAACCACAAACAACGAATCAACTACAACGTTTTGATCAAACAACCTTTGAAGCGGGTTTTGATACGGTAACCCGTTTAATTGGTTATGCTAAGGATAAGGATGAATTCAACACCTTCTTTAATGACATGATTGATGAATTTATGTTCTTGCATCGTTTATTTGATAAGTTTGAATCTTATGAAGGTGTTAACAACATTAAGACCATCAATGAGATGGCTGGCATTGAACCAGTTAAGGTTGATCCTTTTATTATTGATTTACTGAAAATGAGTAAGTACTGGTATGAACATGGTGAGCAACTTTTGGATATTACCATTGGTTCCGTACTTGATATTTGGCATGACTATCGGGAAGCGGGTCTAGCCTTAAATCAAGAAAATCAAGGTGGTGAGATTCCCCCACTAAGTCTTTTAGAAACCGCCAAAGAATGTAGTGGTTGGGATTTGGTTCATATTGATGAAGAAGCCCAAACCGTCTTTTTAGAAAAAGACTGCATGTCCCTGGATGTCGGTGCCACCGCTAAAGGTTATGCTGCGGAAGTAGTTGCTAGAAGCTTAGAGAAAAAAGGCTTAACTTATGGCCTTCTAAGTGCCGGTGGTAATGTACGTTCCATTAATACCAAGGCCGATGAAGATGCTTGGGGCGTTGGAATTGAACTGCCTCAAATGTATTCTCAAAATTCAGCGGATACCCTGAAGATTCCCTTTTCAACTTCTATTGTTACCTCTGGTGATTATCAACGCTACTACACCGGTGTGGATAATAAACAATACCATCATGTCATTGATCCCCATACCCTCTTTCCACAAACCTATTTCCACTCGGTTACCATCGTGGTCAAGGATTCAGGGATTGCGGATGCTTTATCCACCATCTTATTCTTAATGTCCTATGAGGATGGTTTAGATTACATTAGTCGCTTACAGCTTGAAAACCCTGATGAATTAATTGGAGCCTTTTGGATCTTCCATAAAGACCAAGCGGTCCCAAGTCTTGGTAATGT
>CAYXES010000061.1:0-7152 GCA_964464075.1 uncultured Erysipelothrix sp.
TCTTTGAATCGGCCATGCCTTCAGTTTTACCAGATCAACTGGTGAAACGGGAAATTCAAATTATGATTGATGTCTTAAAACAAATTAACGATAGTATGGATGAAATAGAAGCCATCATGGCTTTAAAACATGATGTGAATCATGAAATGGTCCATCGCTATTTCGACTTTGACGCTAATCAATGGCAGTTTAAAATCATGAATATGATTTTAAATGATGTGAGTATTCCAGCCTTTCCTTTAAGCCAAGAACAAATAGCCAGTCTTAAGGATGCACCGATATCAGATCAAGTATTAGAGGTTGATATTGCGTATACACCCTTAAAGGTTGAACCAAAGCCTGGGCATCGACAAGGCGTTGTGCGGGTGCTTGTGCTTGCGAATCATCAACAAGAAGCAATTTACTATCAAAAACTCGTTACACTAAAGGATGATGGTTTAGTGATGTTGGTTGAGGAGTTACTAAAGCACTTTAGTGAGCACGGTCTTCCTAAACAGCTGGTAGTTCGTGATGATATTATGCTTTCCTTTTTAGCTCAATTTGTAAGTGAACTAAATATTGAAGTGGTTAAAAACCAACAACTTATTACGATTGATACGTTTGTGAAGGAATTGGTTCTTCAATCCTTCCATTAAAAAATCCTGATAAATCAGGATTTAAATAATCTCTAATAATTTAGCATGTTTTTCAATAATTTTGAGCGCCTGATCCAGGTGCTCTTTTGTATGATTAGCACTAATCATAATCCGTAAACGAGCTTCATTTTGTGGAACGGTTGGAAAGACAATCGGAGAAACAAAGACACCATCTTCTAAGAGTGCTTTTGAAAAAGCGATTGTTTTAGCTTCATCATAAACAAAGAGGGGTGTAATAGGGGTTTCACTATGACCAATATTAAATCCTAAAGCCTGGGCTTTCAATTTAAAGTAGTTGGCATTGTCCCATAGGGTGTCCGTATACTCAGTGGAT
The DNA here is from genome assembly GCA_964464075.1 of uncultured Erysipelothrix sp. Taxonomy (GTDB): domain Bacteria; phylum Bacillota_I; class Bacilli_A; order Erysipelotrichales; family Erysipelotrichaceae; genus UBA6182. The sequence continues at coordinate 970 of CAYXES010000061.1, forward strand.
TCTTGAAGCATAGTTAGAGCTTCAAGCAAAGAGGCAGCCACCGCTGGAGGCAACATGGTTGAAAAGAGAAGGGGACGGGCCTTAAAAGATAGGTAGTCCTTAACGATTTGTTTGGTTGCGACATAGCCACCCACTACCCCTAAGGCTTTTGAAAGGGTTCCAATGGTAAAATCAACCTGACCATTAAGATTAAAGTGGTCAACCGTACCACGACCTGAACGGCCTAAGACTCCTGATCCATGGGCATCATCCACATAAACTAAACAGTTATGCATTTGAGCTAAAGCAACAATTTCTGGAAGGCGAGCGATATCGCCATCCATGGAGAAGACCCCATCGGTAATGATAATGCATTGACGATGATTTTGACGATGTGTTTCAATAAGCTCTTTAAGATGATCAATGTCAGAATGACGATAAACTTTTTTACTGGCTCTACTTAAGCGAACTCCATCAATAATGGAAGCGTGATTATATTGGTCTGAGAGAATTAAATCTTCTTCATTGGTTATGGCACTAATCACCCCGGCATTACAATTAAATCCCGATTGAAACAACATAACTGCTTCTTCACCTTTAAACAAAGCTAACGCATCTTCGAGTTGTTGGTGAAGCTGCATATGCCCTGCAATGGTTTTAACGGCTCCAGCACCAACCCCATATTGATCAATAGCGGCTTTAGCAGCAGCTTTTAAGCGTGGATGATTGGCGAAACCAAGATAATTATTGGACGATAAGTTAATGACTTCTTTATTATCGATAGTAATAAGAGCCTCATTGGCACTTTGAACAATAGGAATTTTACGATAGGTTTTATTAGCTTTTAATTGTGCGATTTCAGCTTCATAAACGTGATATTTATTCATGATGATCCTCTAACATGCAAACGACTTTTCCGCAATTACAGGATTCCATTAATTGAATGGCCTCTTCAAGTTGATTAAAAGGAAGCATATGGGTCACAATCTTATCTAAATTCAGTTGATTGGTATCAATCAATTGATTAACTTGATCCCAGGTCTCAAACATTCTACGACCGGCAATTCCTACCATGGTGATGCCTTTAAAGACAATGTCAGTTGCGACATCAATGGTAAGTGGCTTATCAGGCACCCCAAGCATGGCATAGTGCCCACCGGCTTTAAGGTATTTAAAACCAGCTTTAATGGCATCAACTTTACCACTCATCTCACAGATCACATCAACTCCCTTGTGATTGGTTAATTCCATGATTCTAGTAATCACATCTTCTTCAAGGGGATTAATAATGGCATCCGCATTAAGCTCTTTCGCTTTTTGAAGCCGATATTCATTAACCTCAATCGCATAAACTGCTTTGGCTTTATAAGCCTTGGCAACATCAATCGCCATTAATCCAATGGGCCCACAACCTACTACTGCGACGGTTTTACCCTCAACATTGGTTGAGTTAACAGTGTGTACCGCATTGCCTAAGGGTTCTAAAATACTGAGATATTGAGGTTCTTTGCGGTAATTGACCTTAATAGCATTTTGAGCTGGAATCGCAATGTATTCCGCAAAAGCACCATCGGTGTCAACACCTAATATTTGAGTGTTTTCACAAATGTGCATCTTCTCATTCAAACAGAATTCACACTCATTACAGACTAAGTGGGTTTCCGCAGTTACGGTTTCACCGACACTAAATCCAGAAACAAATTTTCCCACTTCCACAATTCGACCCACAAATTCATGTCCCATGATTTGGGGCGGTTTAATCCGATTCTTAGCCCAATCATCCCATTGATAGATATGAACATCAGTTCCACAAATGGATGTGGCAACCACTTTAATTAAAACTTCATCATCATTACAAGTCGGAATGGGCGCTTCAATAAATTCACCACCATAAGCGGGTGTTAATTTCGCAAAAGCTTTCATTGTTTTCATACGTGCTTCTCCTTATCGAGTTTATTTTATCATATTAAAGCGCTTACAAAAACTATAAAAGAAAAACTCCCGAAGGAGTTTGGTTTAAATGGATTCCATAATTTTTATGAATTCAGTAATTGGTTGGTTACCGACTAACTCATGCGTATCATTAATGACAATCTTAGGTACACCGGTAACATTGTGTTTGTTGGAGAGTTCCATGAAGGTTTGTGCTTCAATCATTTCTCCCTCAATGTTTTTATTGAGCATTGCTAGTTTGTGGGCATTCAGTACCGCACCAGGGCAATGTGGACAAGATAGGGTAACGAACACTTTGATGTTCATGGGCTTATCAATTTTTTCAATCCGCGCTAAGATATCCTCAGGCACTTCTTGATTAACCCCTGACATTTCAAGTAGGGCTGGGATGAATGAGTTGATCTCATGCCCAGCTGGAATACCGTTGAATTTAACCCCGTGGTATTCTTGATTATGGTCTAAGAGCACAAAGCTTGGAACCATTTCGATGTTGTATTTGGCAACATCTTCCACATCCTTATCTAAATCTTTTACAACCAGATGGATTCTATCACTTAGTTCTTCAACTTCACTGAGTAAACCTTGTGTTTCAGCGCAAGTATTGCACTCTCCTTCTTTTGTAAATAAGACCATGGTTACATCATTAACCATACTACTGAAGATCTCTCTAAGTTGTTCTTGGATTTCTTCGTTCATCATTTTTTCCATGTGATATCCTCCTTGTTGTTAAAAGTGATGATTGATATATTCATTAGCGTTTAGCGCTGCTTTAGCGCCATCCGCAACGGATACAATAATCTGTTTATACATCGCATCGCTGACATCACCAGCAGAAAAACAGCCAGGAACATTTGTCATTTGATGCTTATCCACAATAATTTCATTAAACTCATTTAAAGCCACAAAGTCTTTAACGAGTCCACTATTTGGAATGTTACCAATTTCAATGAAGATGCCATCGGCATCAATCGTTGAGGTTGTATTGGATTCCTTATCTAATACTACCACACCATTCATCATGACATCCCCCACAATCTCTAAGATTTGGGTTTGTTTGAAGACGGTGATCTTTTCATTCGCAAACATTTGGTCAAGTAGAATCTTATCGGCTCTAAATTCGCTACGGTGAACGACCACCACTTCCGACGCCCATTTAGCGACATCAATCGCAGCTTCAACCGCTGAATTACCACCACCGGCTATAATAACCTTACGACCTTTAAATAAAGGTGCATCACAGATGGCACAATAGGCAACCCCTTTGTTTGAGAATTCAGCTTCACCAGGAACTGTTAACTTACGGGGATTTGAACCGGTTGCGAGTAAGAGGGTTTTTGCCTTATAGGTTTTTTCATCATCAGCGACAACCTCAAACGTTTGTCCAACTTTTTTAATAGAAGTTGCGCTAATCCCAACACTTACATGCACGCCAAGACCAACCACATGATTATAAAAATTATCACTGAGACCTTCACCGGTGATTTCACTCGTACCAAGATAGTTATCAACTATGGTGGTATTTAAAAGTTGACCTCCAATATTGGTAGCGATGATCGCGGTACTTAAACCTTTTCTTAATGTATAGAGGGCACTACTTAAGGCAGCGGGGCCACCTCCAATAATTAAATGATCATAGATTACATCACTATCGACCAGTGGTGCCGTTTTTTTAGTTGTGGTATCTAAACTAAAACTTAAAGACATATATTTTTCCTCCCATGGTGCATTATACAGGGACATATCTTGAATTTCAAGAGGCTTGCCCCAAATTTTTAATAATTTTACTAATGGTTGATTCACTGAGCCCTCCAAACAAATCTCCGATTTGTTTGAGGGTACAATTACTCTGTTGACGTAGGCGCATAATGCATTGATTTCTTAATTCTTTATTACTTTGAATGGTATCCATATCACAATTATGTTCATCAAAGAAAAGTTGACATAATTCCTTTAAATCCTGATCACTAATGGGTTGAGCTTGTGGTTTGAATTCAATCATATGCTCATCCAGTTCACTGATCCAATCTAAATCATGCGGAATGCGGTTATTGATGACACAGAAGCTGTTGTAGATGCTTTTACTTTCTTTATGAATTGCTCTTAATTCATCATTAAGTTCATCAAAGTTATGAAGTGGTTTACTTTTAAAGCGTTGTATAAAGAGTGGTTCTTGGCTTTTACGATGGGCAGTATAAGAGATAATCAAACTTTGCATAATTTTAGAAATAGATTGTTTATGCACGTTGATGATCAACTTAAAGCTGTAATCATCTAAAAGGCAGTAACCGTATATATCAATTAAGAATTGACTTTGGGTCTGCTTTAAAAGATCGATAAAGACATTACGGTCGATATTTGAAGTAAAGACTGGTTTAGTTGAATGTTGTTCAATGAGAAACACATTACTCTGTAGTTTCGCTCTTGCGACTCGTGCCATCTTATCACCCACCTGATAATATCATAGCTCCATGTATAATTCAAGTAATGTCCCCATAGGTTAATAACAGCGAATATGATACAATAAAACCATGGAAAAACGTAAAGGAATTATCTTAGCAATTAGAGAAAACGAGTATTTTCAAGAAAAAATCGTAGAACTTATTAATCTGTGTGAAACCATCAATATTGAAATTATTGAGGTAGTCACTCAAAACTTAGATCAACGTCGAGTTGGTCTTTTGGGGAAGGGGAAACTTCAGGAAATTATTGATCAGGATTTAGATTTTGATGTGGTGATAACCTATCAAGGTTTATCCAATCTTGACATACGGGTTTTAAGTGAATTATTTCAGTGTGAGATAATGGATAAGCAACGCGTCATCTTAAATATTTTTGCCTTGCGGGCTAAAAGCAAGCTGGCCAAGATGGAAGTTGAGCTGGCATCGCTCTTTTTAGAACGAGATGAACTGGTTGGTTCATATCATGGTTACTCCCGTCAGGTTGGTGGTAGTGGCGCAACTGCATTAAGGGGATCGGGGGAACAACAACTTCAAGTTGATCGCCGTCGAATTAATCAACGGATCGCAAAATTAAAGAAGGCAATCTATAAGGAGAAACAAAGTATAAAGGTGACTCAAAAAAGGCAGAAACAAAATGACATGTTTACGGTTGCCTTAATTGGTTATACCAATGCTGGTAAATCAACCTTATTTAATCAATTGTTGGCACTAACCAATCCGGATAAGAGTCACAAACAAGTTTTAAGTAAGGATCAAGTCTTCTCATCCTTAGATATCACCACCCGTAATGTCAGTATTAATGGTTATCCATCATTTCTGCTTATTGATACAGTTGGTTTTGTGATTGACTTGCCAAAAGATTTAGTCGCTTCTTTTAATTCAACCATCGCATCGATTGAGGATGCGGATTTAATTATTGAAGTATTAGATGGCTCTTATGATTTAACCATGCAGCTTGAAAGTATTGAGCAGTTTACTTCAGCGATTGATGATGAACGCATTCTGAAGATTATTAATAAGAAAGATTTATTGAGTGAAAACCACACACCTTTCTTAGCCATTAGTGCAAAGACTTTGGAGAATGTAGATCGGTTACTGGATGCGATTAAATCCTTTAAATTAAAGCGATATATTTATAAGCAAGGTTATATCGCACCAGAAAACCTTCATTTCTTGTACCAGCATGAAGATCATGTCTTTATTCAAAAACAAGATCTAGTAGGAGAAGTCATTTATTGTGAAGTCTATGTGCATCCCCAACGCAAGGATCTATTAAAATACGTAATCGGAAGTTAAAATCTGCATTTATACTGTAAAATGCATGATATTGCTTAAAATTGTGATGATTTAGATAAAATCTTTGATTTTTGTCAAAATATTTGGTAAAGTTACACCATCAAGGAGGTGTTACAATGGAATGTAAATTTTGTGCTTGTGAAGGATGCCAAAATAATAAGTGTACGAATCGTATTCCTTTGTTTTCATCACTTTCCGAAGCGGAGATGACGCAGTTACAAACCTTAATTATTCAACGTAAATATAAAAAAGGTGATTATATATTAGTGCCAAACGAACCCATGCATTGTTTGTTTATTCTCAATGAAGGGGTTGTTAAAATTACACGCGAAGCGAGTGATAATAAAGAACAAATCTTGTATTTATTAAGTAATAATGAATTTTTTGGAGAAACCAATTTATTTGCGAATATCCCCTCAACGATGATGGCGGTTGCTTTAACTGATACCGTACTTTGTACGATTTCAAAAGCTCATTTTCAAGGTTTGATTATGAA
>CAYXES010000062.1:0-7016 GCA_964464075.1 uncultured Erysipelothrix sp.
GTTGCATTAATCGGAACCCGCAGCTCTTCAATTTGTGCGAGAATCGCATCCGGCCCATAAAGGGTCACCGAGGCATGGTCCATCACAATCTGATCAATCGCCATTCCATTTGGAATCTCACCCACTGGTTCAACTACCACTGGTACCGTTTTATTGGGTGATGTGACCGCGACCTCAACCTTAATCGTCGATGGAATCACATCCACATTAACCCGCTGACCTTGTTGGTCATAGGCCACAATCGGCACTTCTTTAGAGAAACTCTCAGTTACTCCTTCAACATCAATAAAGGCCTTCACAAAGGCAATCTCTTTAATCGTGGCTTCCGCAGCTCGGATAATAACCTCATTCAATTCAAGTTGGGGTTCTCCAAGCACGTATTCTAAAGCCATCTTATTCACATTCACAAAGTCATAATCTAAAACAAAGCGTGATGAAATCTTACGCTCAATCTTCACAATCGCCGTTGCCGGATTAATCGCAACATTCACCCGCGGTGAAAAGTTCTGCGGCAACAAGTTAACTTGGTGAGTCCCTTCCGTTAGTCCGGTTAAATCCGCAACCACCTGGTAATCACCCTGATTTTTAGTCATTTGTATATCCGCTAAGTCACCCACAATTAAGGCACTTACACTTTGCGGTAAACCACTAATTTCATAGACCTCATCATTGGCAATCACTCGCAGTGGAATATTATTAATGGTGTCACCAGAACCGGATACCCCACTATCAAAGAAGCCTTCGCCCCCAAAGTTAATGGTCGCATACAACATCAAAGCCAAGACCAAGGCTACAATTTTGCCATATTGATTATTAAATAAAAACTTATCGACTACCGAACTTAACCAACGGATTACCCGCATAATGGAAGTCTCAATACTGGCATAGGTTCTCACAACCCGTTTGGAACGCGAGGCAATTTGTTTCGCTATTTCAGTCTTTTCATGGGAATCACGTAAAAGAGGTTTCTTTTTAGCCATGGTTTTCGCCTCCTTGTTCTTCATCAATCATTACTGCTTCAATGTGTTCAACCTCAATCTTATCATCCACTTCCTTAACCTCAGAAACCACATGATTAGATTGTTCTTTAATTCCTTTTACATCTGAAACAGGGTCTTTAACTTCACTCTTGACTGACTCTTTTTGCTTGTCTTTTTTAGTAAACCAACGTTCAAACAGTGGTTTACCAGCTTTTTTACTTGTTGCTTTTGGTGTCGTTCTTAGTTCTGGTTGACTTTGATAATCCACTTCAACCTTAACGGTTTCCCTAGGTGCGAAAATCCCACGTTTAACCTTTTCACTTTGAACCTGAACGTCCGTTTCTTCTTCAATAATAACTCGATTCAAATAATCTCTTAATGATTTCTCATCCATCGGCGTTAAACTGCCTTCTTCCGCAATTGAAATCTTTCCAGTTTCTTCTGAAACCACAATCGTAATTGAATCAGTAATTTCACTAATACCTAAAGCCGCACGGTGACGCGCACCATAACGGGATGGTAATTCTAAATTAGTTGGAGGGAAATAAGCTGATGCGCATGAGATACGGTCCCCTTGAATGATAACTGCTCCATCATGAATGGGCGTATCCGTTGAGAAAATAGAACGTAACACATCGGATGTCACCAAGGAATTCATTGGTGAACCAGTACGAATGTAATCAATTAAGGACTGGGATTGTTCAATCGTAATTAAAGCCCCAATCTGATCTTCACTTAGCTGTAGACTTGCTTGAACCAGCTCATCCACTAACTGTTCCTTTTCATTACCCGTTAAGGTAGAAATACGAGTAAAGACACTGGTTTTACCAAGTTTCTCTAAAAGGGAGCGAATCTCTGGTTGAAATATAATAATAACCGCCAAAAATCCCCATTGAATGAACATATCTGCCATCCAAGCTACTGTTTTAAACCCAAAGAATGTCGCAAACGATTTCACCACAAGGACAAAAATAATACCTTTAAATATTTGAATGGTGCGTGAATTGTTTCGTACAATCTTCATTGTGTAATAGATTAAAAGCCACATGAGCACAATATCTAACACAATACGCATCATTTGAATGACACTTTGGATTGTCGCGTTATTAAGCATAAGCCCTCCTCCTTCGACATCCTTAATTATATCATAAATAATATGATACACATTGAATTATAAAAAAATTGATATTGAATGAATCCCAGTGGATTTATAGTATAATAGAGCAGAACGAAAGTGAAAACTATGACTATTAATATTGAAGAAATCCAACTAGAAAATAAAACCATCATCTTAGTTAAGACGGCTCACGTCTCTAGTGAGAGCGTTAAAGATGTTGAAAAAGCAATCAATGATTATGAGGTTAATTGTATTGGGGTTGAGCTTGATGAAAAGCGGGCCGAATCAATTTTAAATCCTGGTGCCTGGGAAGCCACCGATGTGGTATCCATCATCAAAAACAAACAATCCCTCTCTCTTTTAGCGAACCTTATTTTAAGCAACTATCAAAAGAAGATTGCGGACGATCTTAAAGTCGAATTGGGTGCGGAGATGGTTAAAGCCATTGAACTTGCACAAGCAAAAGACATTCGCCTTGTTTTTATCGATCGACCCATTCAAATCACCTTTTCCCGTTTATGGAATCTATTAGGCTTTAGAGAAAAACTCAACCTTTTGGTTGAACTTATTTTGGCCAGCTTTTCTGATGAAAAGATCAGCGAAGCTGAACTGGAATCCATGAAGGAAAGCGACATGATTGAACAAGCACTCGCTCAAATTCAAGGTAAATATACCACCATCAAGCAAGTTTTAATTGATGAGCGCGATCAATATATGGCTTATAAGATTAAACACGCACCAGGTTCAATGGTGGTTGCGGTAATTGGTGCTGCCCATGCCGAAGGCATTAAGGCACAACTTTATGAAAACATTGATATCCAAGCCTTGGAAACCATTCCTAAAAAACCTTGGTACACCAAGCTTTGGGGTTGGATCATCCCCATCTCCATTATGTTACTCATTATTGCGACCTTTAGTCTTGACACCTCACTGGGTTGGCAACAAATTAAAATTTGGGTCCTACTCAATGGTGGTATGACTGCCCTTGGTATGGCTTTAGTGTTAGCGCATCCCTTAACTATTTTGGTCGGATTTCTAGTCGCTCCGATTAGCTCCTTAAGTCCGCTACTGGCAGCAGGTTGGTTTACCGGTCTTACCGAAGCCTTCCTCAACAAACCCACGGTTAAAGATCTTCAAAATGTTGGCAAAGACTTCAAAAGCATCAAATCTGCCTTTAAGAATAAATTTATCAAAATACTGCTCGTTGTATTGGTTGCGAATCTCTTTAGTTCCATCGCGACCTTCTTATCATCATTCCATATTATTAAGAATTTACTGAATTTTAAGTAAAAGAAAAAGAACATCATGTTCTTCATTCTTTGGACATCCACCAATCATTGCTTTAGGCAATGATTTTTTTACCCCCAGTAAAGAGTGTACATAGTACGTCAATACCTAGGTATAAATTAACTGAAATATCCAAATTTGTCGCCACCCATAATGGGTAAAGCTACCTTTTTATCACATCTTCAAACAATTGAATCAAATCAAAGCGACTATTCACATCAAATTTATCGTAAATTGAGCGAATATGAAACTTAATGGTATTCACGCTTAAATATAAATCTTCCCCTATCATCTTATAAGTTCTTCCTTGGATTAATCCTTTTGTGATTTCTAATTCACGTTCACTCAATTCATAGAGGATTTTATTAATGCGAGGATCAACTTGTGAGGACTCAAAAAGACTCACCATATCAATTTCTAATAAGGACTTATTATGCAATAAGTGATTTAAGAAAGGAAAAGTTCCTAAAACAATAAAAATGGTTGTTAAAGCCACTGCCACCACTAAAATATTCTGGTTGGCATTTTCTAATAAAGCCTGACTTAAAATCATACCCAATAAAACCCCAATTAAATTCGCAATCATCCCAAAGGCAAAAATGGAACCAGCGCGAGTCGTCTCATCAAAGAGCTCACTAAGGGTTCCCCACCAAAAGACATCAAAAGCACCAAGAGATACCATCAATAAGAGATTGACAACGATAAAGGAAAGCGCCGAAACATCGGACACTAGATAAACCACAAATGAAAATCCTAGAAGTGCGGTAAAGCCAATTAAAATGCTTCCACGGGAATAATATTTAAAGAAAAATAAATATACCCCAATTCCTAGCATGTAAGGCCAAAGCCAGAAATGCACCACAATATTACCCAATTCACGATAGGACGGGATAATAATGGTGTACATCAATCCCCCATTTAAGGTAATTAATACAATTAAGATTCCCAATAACCACAAATCTTTTCTTAAAATAAGAGGCTGCGAATATTGATTTTGATTTACGACCCTTTTTGCGGGTTTTGAATCTAGCATCGCCAATAGACCTAAACTTAAACCTAAACTCACAATCACAAAGCCAAAGGCCACGTTTGTTGTTATAAATAAATCCAGTTCATTAAGCATAAATAAACCCAGATTCACTACGACTAAAACGAAACCCATGGCCTTAAAGCGATCTTTTCTCACGATGTTTTCTTTGATTAGATAAGCATAACTCACCATAATCGCAGATCCAAAAAAACCAGAAATGATAAATAAAACCAAGGCTATCTTTGATGGTAGCCAAGCGATCGATAAGGTAAAACCAAGCACCAATATCAAGCTACCCTTCAAGACCCATTTTGCCTTTTCAAAATCAGTGATGAAAAAGGCAAACCATACATAGCCCAAAATATGAGCCATCATAGGTAGCCCAAAAATAAGGCCACTTTGATTAAGTTGAGTCATCGCTAAAAAGATAGCGGGATCAAATAGAAAGCCTAAAAGCCATATTGAATACAGTGATAAAGATAAAACCGTAATTAATTTTTGAGATAAAAACGACTTTGGTAGCATGGTACCCCCTTTACTGTGCCTGCCCCCAAATAGAAATCCAAACGATAAACAAACTATTTATATTTTAACTTCCCATAAATCAAATGGGTATTCATTTGCCTGTTTCATGGTCTCTAGAGCTTCAACCACTTGGGGTTGATCCTCTTTATAGGTAATACCATACCATTTATCAGAACTACTTAAGATTTTAACACGAATTAAACCTGCTTCCAACAAACTACCAACCGCGGTTGGGAGTACATGTTCAGACTGCAGCGGATTTTTAGCCACCTCATGTTTTAAAAACTCACTAAATACTTTTTCAAGTAGAGGATACACTTGTGGATGAAAACCCCAAAAGTTCATGGACACTAATTCATCACCATCAATATTCACCCACTCCTTATTTTCATTTTCAAATTTAAAGCTATCATCTTGCTTCACAATCTTTTGTACTTCAACAATTTCCTGCAGGTAGCCACCTTCATTTTTACACACGGCACGGGTCACACTACCATGATCGGTCGTAGTATTTTTTAAACGATAACCCACCATGGCATAATCACTTTCACCCACATCCTTAGACAAGAAATCAGCCATCACCTTAAAGGCTTCTTTGCCATAGTAATCATCGGCGTTAATAATCGCAAAGGGTTCATTAACCACTGATTTGGTGATATAAGCGGCATGGGTGGTACCCCAAGGCTTATTTCGATCTGGATCAATAGCGATCGCATAAGGAATATCCGCTAATTCTTGATAAGCATAGACCACTTCCACAAAAGGCCTAATCTTTTTTGCCAGAGCCGCTTCAAAAGCTGCTTCATGCTCAGGACGAATAATGAGCACGACTTTATTAAAGCCAGCTTCAATCGCATCATAGATTGAAAAGTCAATAATACTCTCATGATTACTACCAACTGGTTCAATCTGTTTGAGCCCTCCAAAGCGAGAACCTAAACCAGCTGCCAGAATCACTAATGTTAATTTTTCCATCGTTTACTCCTGTACTATATATAATGCCATTGTATCATATCAACATCCTAATCGAAGAAACAAAAAACACATCCATGATGTGTTTTACTTTAAATGGTGCCGCCACCCAGAATTGAACTGGGAACTGAGCATTACCATTGCTCCGTTTTACCATTGAACTATGGCGGCGCTGTATTATATATAATAATCAAAACCCTAGGCTTTTGCAACCCTTATTCCTTGTTTTTCCAGTAAGTCCTTCGCTTTTGTCAGTGGTAGACCTACGATATTATCATAATCACCTTCCACTTCCTTCACAAACACCTTCGCCAATCCTTGAATCGCATAAGCCCCAGCCTTATCATAAGCTTCATCATGCTTTAGGTATTCATCAATCATCTGATCGGATAAATCATAAAATGTCACATGCGTAATTTCATGCTCCAAAATCAATGTTTCATCACTTAAAAGACAAACTCCCGTAATCACTTGATGCCTTTGATTCGATAGCTCTTTAAGGATTCGTTTCGCATGGTCTTTGTCCTTGGGTTTCCCCAGCACTAAATCCTTAAAAACTACAATCGTATCAGCGGCTAGAACCACTTCCTGGTTAAAAGGTTTAAAAACATGCTTGGCTTTTAAATACGCAATCGCCTCCAAGGCATGAATGACACTCAGTTCTGAATTGAAGTGTTCATCCACATCCGCAGGACGTATTTCAAACTCATATCCACTTGCTTCCAACATGGCAATCCGTCGTGGTGAAGCTGATGCTAAGACTAATTTTTTTGACATAATTGACTCCCTCTTTATTCTATCAAATCCACCTCTTTCTTAAAAGGGCACCTTTCATTGTGAGTATTTGATGAAATGTAGGATTTTATTTGACATCATCAAGTTGGCTTTGTAAACTTAAGTTATCAATAGATTATGGAGAAACAAAAATGACACTTATCTTATCATTAAATACCGGAAGTTCATCATGTAAAGTCCAACTCTACGAAATGCCTAGTGAAGCCGTTTTATGTAACGGTCTTTTTGAGCGCATTGGACTGGATGGTGGTTTTTTTAAGATTAAATTTAATGACACCAAAATTGAAAAAGAAGCACAACTTGACACCCA
>CAYXES010000063.1:0-5178 GCA_964464075.1 uncultured Erysipelothrix sp.
TAATGACCGCATCAATATAAGCTTGATAAGGTTTGGCTTCGCCATACTCATGACTGGTTCCTACAAGTAAATCTTCCAGTTTTATATCTTTCGCGATTTGATGTTCGAGTTTAGAGATATAACCATGACGTAGCATGAGATTTAAAACCGCATTACGACGATTGGTTGCACCTTCAAGATTATTGTAGGCATTGTAACGGGTTGGAGCATTGACTACGCCTGCAAGATAGGCAGCTTCCGATAAGTTAATTTCACTGATGTCTTTTCCAAAATAATAGCGACTTGCGGTTTGAATCCCTAAGGAGTTAGGGGCCCCATAAAAGATATTGTTGATGTACATTTCAAGAATGCGTTTTTTAGACATCTGTTTCTCAAGTTGGAGGGCTAGATTAATTTCTTGGAATTTACGATCAATGGTCCGGGGTGCTAATTGAGTATCACTCGTATAATAGGTGTCTTTAATTAGCTGCATGGTAAAGGTCGAACCTCCTTCAGAGAAACTGCCACTTTTAATATTGGTTAAAAAAGCTTTAATAAAACGCGGTAAGTCAAAACCATTATGGACAAAGAAACGTGAGTCTTCGACCGCCACAAAAGCATCAATGATGCTTTGCGGTAGGTTTTCGTAGGTTACGTTTTCGCGTAGGTTACGACCGATGTCCGCAATCACATTGCCATCCGCATCATAGATTTTTGAAGAATCAGGATTCACAAAATCTTGAATGTTGAGTTTAGGGGTCTGCTCTAGGATGTCAGTCACAATTAAGGTAGCGACGGCACCACCTAAAAGACCAGTTACTAAAAGGGCACTGGTTATAATACTTAAAATAGTGATAGAAAAGCCAAAGGTAAATTTACGTTTCGGGCTTTTAACTTTCTTGGATTTCTTTTGTGTCATGGATTACTCCTTTATTAAATGCTCGTCAATGACTTTAAGATAGTCAATGGGAGGGATATGTGTGTAATTGATTGGATAGGCGTGTTCTTCAAAGTAAGCACGGGGGATGGATTTGCGGGTGTAGTTCGCAAAAAAGTAAGCCAGCTTTTCATAAGTTAAGAGATAGGTCTCATTAAAGCGAGAAAAGCGTACTAATAAAAAAGCAAGGGCACCATGCTGGTGAACACTTTCTAGATGATCAAGTTGGTGTTGATGTAGATTCCCAAGGGCAAAGTAATGCGGATGAGAGGTTTCCTTAGCTTCAAAATCAAGAGCATAGCCCTTGTAGACACCATTATAATCAGTCGTTGAAGGTTTCTTATAGTAGGCTTCTGTGATTTTAGCCTTATTACGGGCTGGATAGTGCACATTGACTACCTGAATGGGAGTTGGTTTTTTATGAATATTCGCAATCTTATGGATGAGATAATAAGCATTTGTCTTATTTATATCGTCCTCTAAAGATTGGCCCCGATTCGCGCTTGTAATGTAGGTATTCACTTTTGACTTTTTTTTGGTTGGATAATTAATCATTTTATCACCCGTTACATTATAACCAATTTTTAAAAAAGTTACTACTTAATGATTAAGAAAGCCATATAAGTTTATGAGGCTTTGTGCTAGAATGAGCTTGTATTTATTAAATAAACAAAGTGAAGGTGCTACTATGAAAAGAAAAATCTGTATCGTTGGTGGTGTTGCGGGAGGCGCAACGATTGCGGCTAAATTAAGACGTTTAAATGAAGTGGATGAAATTATCCTTTTTGAGAAGGATGAGTATATTTCATTTGCGAATTGTGGCTTACCTTATTATGTGGGTAAGGTGATTAAAGAGCGGGAAAAACTCATCGTAGAAACCAAGGAAGATATGAGTCAACGCTTTAATCTGGATATTCGTAATTTTAATGAAGTGACTCACATTGATCGTGAGCGTAAAGTTATTAAAGTAGTGGATCATCAAACTCAAAATGAATATGAAGAAAGCTATGATATTTTGGTTTTATCTCCGGGTGCAAGTCCAATTGTCCCACCTTTTGAGGGACTGAAGGAAGCCGATAATGTCTTTATCTTGCGTAATATTCCCCATGTGGATGCGATTGTCGCTTATTTAGAAGCACATGATCCCAAGCATGTTACCGTCATTGGTGGTGGTTTTATTGGGGTTGAAATGGCAGAGAATCTAAAAGAGCGCGGCTTAGAAGTAAGTCTGGTGGATATGGCGCCTCAGTGTCTAGCACCGCTTGATTTTGAGATGGCGCAAGTCATTCATCAAAAACTAAGCATGCAGGGGATTGAACTGATCCTTAATGATGGGGTTAAGGCTTTCTTAGATCAAGGGCGAATAGTGGAAACAGCTAGTGGCCGTCAAATCAAGACCGATATGATTATCTTAGCCATTGGGGTAAACCCTGAGATTAAACTCGCTCAAGGTGCGGACTTAGCGATTGGGGATTTAAAAGCCATTAAAACCAATCAGTATATGCAAACCTCTGATCCTAGTATTTATGCCTTAGGGGATGCGATTGAGGTTTTATCGCGTATTAATAAATTGCCAACTAAGA
The DNA here is from genome assembly GCA_964464075.1 of uncultured Erysipelothrix sp. Lineage (GTDB taxonomy): Bacteria > Bacillota_I > Bacilli_A > Erysipelotrichales > Erysipelotrichaceae > UBA6182. Next base: position 2,500 of record CAYXES010000063.1, read on the forward strand.
TTCCTTTAGCGGCTCCCGCAAACCGCCAAGCGGTGGTGGCTGCCAATCATATTAATGGGGTTGAAGATCATTATGAAGGTGCTTTAGGAACTGCTGTGGTGAAAGTCTTTGATTTAGTTGCGGCTTCAACCGGTTTTAATGAGCGCATGTGCAAGCATTATGGACTCAATTATGAGGTCGCTCATATTGAGCGTCACCATCATGTGGGTTATTATCCCGATGCGTTACCTATTTTAATGAAAATTATCTTCTCTAAAGATGATGGTCAAATCTATGGGGCGCAAGCAGTAGGGTATAAGGGGGTTGAAAAGCGAATTGATGTGATTGCAACCGCGATTGCGGGTCAATTAACGGTGAAGGATTTACCTTCCTTAGAACTGGCTTATGCTCCACCTTTTGGAGCCGCAAAAGATCCAGTTAATATCTTAGGTTATGTGGCTTCTCATATTTATGATCAAAGTATCCAAACTAAACAATGGTATGAAGTGGATGACTTTATACAAGCCGGTGGACTTTTAGTGGATGTTCGTACGGATGTTGAATACAGTGTGGGTCATACTGAGGGTGGAATTAATCTTGAGTTGGATAATCTACGACAACTTTTAGATAAACTACCAGTGGATAAATCCACACCCATTATGACGACCTGTCATTCCGGACATCGCGGTTACTTAGGCGCTCGGGTTTTAATCAACCATGGTTATACCAATGTTTATAATTTATCCGGTGGTTATTATGTTTATAAATTGGGTAAGTCTGATTTTACTGGTAAATTAGAATTACCAAAACCTTCAGCACGTGAGTTAACCCTAGAACCCATTAAGGACACAGCTTCGCTCTTTGTGGATGCGAAGGGACTTCAGTGTCCTGGACCCCTACTTGAGACCTATAAGGCGATGGAAAGTATTGAAGCGGGTGAGATGATTGAAGTGGAAGCCAGTGATATTGGTTTCTATAATGATGTGATTTCCTGGGCGGAAAAGACTGGCAATACCATTCAAGATATTAAAGTGGAAGGCCATTTGATTAAGGCGACCATTCTTAAAGGGGCGCCTAAGGTGCATGAAAGTATCGCTCAAGCGAAAGAGAATGCGACCATTGTTTTATTCTCTGGGGAGTTTGATAAGGCGATGGCGGCCTTTATTATCGCCAATGGGGCAGCGGCTATGGGTAAGAAGGTTTCCATCTTCTTTACTTTCTGGGGTTTAAATGCCTTGCGTAAAAATCAAGATGTGAAGCTGGAGAAATCCACCATTGAAGCCCTCTTTGGGAAAATGATGCCAAAAGGAGCGGAGAAACTTCCCTTATCCAATATGAATATGGGAGGTATGGGTAAGATGATGATTAATAAGGTCATGAAGGATAAGAATGTTCTACCCTTAAGTGAATTGATGAAACAAGCCTTAGAAATGAAGGTTGAATTCATTGCTTGTACCATGAGTATGGATATCATGGGGATTAAAAGGGAAGAGTTAATTGATGAAATAGCGCTTGCGGGAGTCGGAACTTATTTAGCTCAAAGTGATGATGCGGGCTTAACCCTCTTTATCTAGAGCTTGAATTGCTTTGAAGTTCTTGCAAAAAGTGTCTATTTTTGTAACAATATAACGAGAAGGTGAGTGATTATGAGTAACAAACTAAAACATACGCCAGCAACCATTGTGAATAAGGCTTTTCATGTGGATTTTAAAGGGTATTCACCCTTTGAAGTGGATCTCTTTTTGGATGAAATCGTCCAGGATTATCACATGATGCAAAGTCTGATTAAACAGTATGAAGCTGAGATTATCCAATTACACACAAACAATCGCCAATTTCAAGAACAGCTTAAGCAGCTTGAAAGTCAATTGGCGATGGTTAAGGAAACACCTTCGAATAGTGATGTGCTACAACGGTTAGCACGTTTAGAATCACTGATTAATCAAAAAGACTGATATCTGGGCAATCGCTGGGAAACTAGAGGAAAGTCCATGCTCGCACAATCTGAGATGATTGTAGTGTTTGTGCTAAATGAAACCATAAATTTAGGCAGGTATTCCTGACGGCTGACTAGTTCTAAGGTGAAAACTAGGAACGATGTCTTTAAAAGTGCCACAGTGACGATCTTATTGGAAACAATAAAGTGGAACGGGTAAACCCCACAAGCGAGAAACCCAAATTTGGTAGGGGAACCTCAAGCCTTGAATTCAAAAGGTAAGAGGACACACAGGTGTAGATAAATGATTGCCACCGCAAGGTACAGAACATGGCTTACAGGATATCGGTCTTCTTGATTGATTGAGTTGATACAACCTTAGGTTGTACATATAGGAGCACCCATTGGAGAAAATTGGCCAATATTTAAAAAACCAACGACTAGAATTAGGTTTTACCCTTGAAGAAATGAGTCAAAAAACCAAGATTTCTGTGCCTCAGTTAAATGAGATGGAAAATGGTAATCTTGATTTTTTTGCGAGTGATATTAGTTATTTGCCTTTTATGATTAAAGCCTATGCACGGGCCTTGTATTTGGACATGAGTGAGATTAAGGATGATGTAGACAGTTTAGTGGATAAGTATTACTACACTCAGGAAATCAAACTGAATCAAAAACTGGATGAAATCCATGAATCCGTGTCCACTAAAAGACATACAACGCCTACGAAAGCTTCTTTACGCAAAGAGTTTAAGAAACAGAAG
>CAYXES010000063.1:5278-6955 GCA_964464075.1 uncultured Erysipelothrix sp.
GATAATCCAATTTCGAAGATTTATCAACCCAATGAACATATTGAGGTGATTGTTAAGGCGCATGCACATGATAAAGTCATGTTTCATGTGGGGGTGGTGCGCTCCAATGAGTTTCGGATTAATGATGTCTTAGTTGAGTTGGATGAGACGATTGCCAATTTAAATTCAGGTTCTCGAATCACCTTTGAATTTGAAGGAGACTAGTATGAATACACCCAATAAATTATCGCTTTTACGAATTACCTTAATTCCAATCTTGGTTTTAGTGGTAATTTTCCCATATGCCCAATTTAATATCCAAATGCCAATCTTTAAGATACAGTTTGTATCGTTGTCATTAACCAACATTATCGTTTTAGTTATCTTTTTAATCGCATCCTTAACTGATTTCTTAGATGGTCATTTAGCGCGTAAGCATAATTTGATTACCAGTTTTGGGAAGTTTGTGGATCCCATTGCGGATAAGATGCTAACAACCACCATGTTTATTATCTTTGCGGCTCAGGGTATTATTCCCATGGTTGCCTTATTAATCATGGTATGGCGCGATATTATTGTGGATGGGATTCGGATGATTGCCTCCAATGAAGGTAAGGTGATTGCGGCAGGATACTTAGGCAAGGTTAAGACGGTGGCCCAAATCTTAACGATTATTGTGATTTTGCTGAATAATTTGCCCTTTGAACTTTATGGTCTACCGATGGCAACCTTCTTATTGTGGTTTTCAGTGACTATTTCCTTCATTAGTGGTTTATCCTACTTTTTACAAAGTAGAGATATTCTCTTTAAAACCAAATGAAACCGGCTTTCTTTGATCGCTTTATTGAGCACAAGCTGACTTTAGCGAGTGCTGAGAGCATTACTGGTGGTTTATTTGGGGCCAATATAACGCAGTATCCATCGGCAAGTCGCTTTTATTTGGGCGGCTTTATCGTTTATAATGATGAGGTTAAACATCAGTTATTAGGTATTAGTAGAGAAGCTTTAAAGGAATATAAGGCGATTTCTAAGGAGATTGCTCTCAGTTTAGCGAATCATACCTTAGAGCGACTTCAAAGTGATGTGGCGCTAGCGATTGTCGGTAATGCCGGTCCGGATACTCAGGATGATCAACCGCTAGGACGTGTTTATATGGCGCTGGTATCGAAAGATGAAGCGCATGTTTATCAAGATGATTTAAAGGGTGAACGGTCTGCCATTCAAAGGCAGTGCGTCGCCTTAGCAAACCAACGCTTAAATGAATATTTAGATAAAAGGGAGAATACATGAGTAAAGAAAAATCTGATCAGCTTCTGGATGAAGCGATAAAACAAATTGAAAAACAATATGGAAAAGGTTCCATCATGCGTCTGGGTGATCGTACGGCGGTGGATGTGGATGCTATAAGTTCTGGTTCTTTAGCCATTGACTTGGCTTTAGGGATTGGAGGCTATCCAAAAGGGCGGATTATTGAAATCTATGGTCCCGAATCAAGTGGTAAAACAACTTTAGCCTTGCATGCGATTGCGGAAGTGCAGAAAAAAGGAGGCAAAGCCGCCTTCATTGATGCGGAGAATGCCATTGATCCCATGTATGCTCAAAATCTAGGGGTTAACATCGATGATTTAATCTTGTCACAACCAGATTCTGGTGAACAAGCCCTTGAAATCACAGAAATGTTGATTCGCTCAGAAGCTT
>CAYXES010000064.1:0-6883 GCA_964464075.1 uncultured Erysipelothrix sp.
AGCAAGCCTTGAAGGCAGTGGGTTATAACTCTGTTAGTGATCTACAATCTTATTTTGAGCACCTGATCAAGCTTGATGAAATGTCTCTTGAGTATTTCTTTGATCAAGAAGATAAATTTATCACTCCTTTTATTAAAGATTATAAACCTCGTATGGTGAGTCATATTTTAGTTGCGATGGATAAGCCGACTCAACCAACTGAGGAAGAACAATCACGGTGGGATAAAATCAAAGCTGCTTTAGATGAAGGTCAATCCTTTGAAGCGGTTGCGAGTGAGTTTTCCGATGACACGGGTTCTGCTTCCAATAAAGGTAGTTTAGGCTACATGGATGCACAAACTAATTTTGTCACTGAGTTTTTAGAAGCAGCCTTAGCGCTTGAAGAAGAAGGTCAATTAAGTGAGTGGATTAAAACGGATTATGGTTATCATTTAATTCGTTTAGATTCTTTAGATTATGAAGCCTTAGCTAAAGATGATCTATTTAAATCTTCCCTGTTGGGAGTCTATGCCCAAGAAAAACATGTTTTAGTTTGGGAGAAGGCCAAAGCCTTAGGTTTAGTATTTAAGGGTGAAGGTATGGAGAAATTACACCAACAGTTAGAAAATTACATTTACCCTAAAGGAGATCAATAATATGAAAAAGATTCTTAGTGTGTTATTGCTCTTAGCAATCTTAGCCGGTTGCAGCAATGCTTATGTCAATGTTTCTAATCCAAAAGAATCCTTGATTGTGGTTGGTGATAGTGAGTTTTCAAAAGAGGCTCTCTTTAATTTGATGAAGAACCAAGATCCTGCAAGTCTAGTAATTGAAATGGCTAAAAAACAGATTACCGAAAAGAAGATGCCAATTAACGATGATATTACTGCGTTGGCTCAAAAAGAACTTGATCGTATCAAGGAAATCTTTGGAGATACCTTCTTAGATACCTTAGCGGTTTATGGATTTGAATCTGAGGCTGACTATCTTGAAAAAGCTTTGATTCCGCAAATCCAACAAGAAAAATTAACCCAAAAATACATCAAAGATAACATGGAAGCCATGGTTGAGGTTTACAAGCCTAAGAAGGTTAGAATTGCGGAATTTGATGATGCTGATAAGGCAACTGAAGCCATCAGCGCCCTTCAAGCTGGTCAAAGTTTTGAAGATGTAGTCAAAGAACTTTCGACTTCCTTAACCTATGATGGTGATATCCAACTGGTACATAGTGAAACAAACTTACCTACTAGTATTAAACAATTTATTAATGCCGCATCCGTGCCAACTCTTTCTTCAAAACCAATTGAAGAAGACAGTACGAAAAAGGCTTATGTGATTCAAGTCGTTGAAGTGAACACCAGTAGCTTTGAAGATGAATTACTACAAGATTTAGGACGTTTAAATTCTGCCAATGAAAGAATGTTCGTCACTTATTTCCAAGAAGGTAACTTCAAGGTCTTTGACAAACAAGTCTATGATGGGATTAAAGCTTCCTACCCTGATTATTTAACAAACCGCTAGTCATAGCGGTTTCTTTTTATTATGATAGATGCAGGAGGTTAATATGTGTATCTTTTGTAAAATTGTTAATAAGGAAATTGATGCTTATGTCATTTATGAAGATGAATCAACCTTGGCCTTTCTTGATATCTCACAAGTTACCAAAGGCCATACGCTTGTGATTCCTAAAGCACATAGCGATCATTTCTTAGCTTGCCCACCTAATCAACTCGGGCATTTATTTGAAGTGAGTCAAAAGCTCGGTGATACCCTTAAAACAAAGCTTGATGCTAAGGGACTTAATATCTTGACCAATGTTGGACCTGCAGCTGGTCAGAGTGTGGAACACTTCCATATTCATCTGATTCCTCGCTATGATCAAAATGATGGACTACACTTACATTTTGAAGCGAATAAGGAGGCTGACTTAGAAGCTACGCTCGCCCTAATCCAATCATAAAAAAACCTTTATCGTAACTGATAAAGGTTATTTTTTTATTTGCTGCGATAGAAGCTCCGATTTTCTAGTGACCAAATTCGTTGAGAGAAAGACTGCAAGTCGGTACTTTCAATCATCTTCTCTAACATATTCAAACGTGCATCCAAATTATCAATAATATTTAAGATCTCAGCTTCAGCCACCATGGGCAGAATAGGTGATCCATATTCATATTCTCCATGATGCGCTAATATGAGGTGGGTTAGCAAAATGGTTTGTTCATGGTTTTCCCAACCATGCCCTTTGGCAATCTCAAAGATGATGGAATTCATAATGGAGATATGACCAATGAGTTTACCTTTAAGGGTATACTCTGTCAACACTGGACCGGATAACTCAAAGACTTTACCCATATCATGGAGTAATACTCCCGATATCAATAAGTCAGCATTTAACCATGGGTGTTGAGCGATAATGAATTGAGCGAGTTTAAGCATGGATTCCACATGTGTAGCAAGCCCACCATGGAAATCATGATGATTTCTAGAGGCTGCCGGAAACTCATAGAACTCTTTTTCATACCGATTAAAGACTTCGCTGACAATTCCACGATAGACTTCATCCTGAAGGCCCATAATCGCTTCCTGGATGCTTTTCTTGAGCTCTTCGATGGGAACCTTGGTTGTCTCCACAAAGTCATTAATATCCGCATCAGTAAGCTTGGTGGATACATCATGAATTCGCAGTTGTAAGGTATTACGGTATTTGAGGACTTCTCCCATGACATTAATGATCCTTCCAGCTTCAATCACTTTAACTTGTTCGGGTTTCACATCCCACAACTTACCATCAATGGTCCCACTTTTATCTTGGAGCACTACCGATAAATATGGGGCACCCACACTGGTAACACCTTGAGTTACTTGGGTAACTAATAAAGGCATATCAATCTTATCTTTTTCTCTTAAATCACTTATCATTCAATCGTCCTTCACTTTCTAATTCTCGAATTACAGCTTGTATCATATCCATCTTAAATCCTTTTTTAGCTAAGGATAAGGATAAGCGCCGTCTTTTAGTATCCTCATTTTTTAAATTTCGTCTTTGAATTTGTCGGTGGGTTCTTAAAGTTTCACGGATACAATTATCCCATTCTTTCTCCATATCAGCTTCAAAGTCTAATTCACGAATCGCACGATCCGCAACTTCAAAATCAAAGCCACGATAAATCAAGCGCTTTTTGAGTCTATCTTTTTTAGCCATTAATGAGACTTCATCGATTGAACCTTGAATTTCTTGTGCATATTCAAGCGCTAATTTATTTTCATCTTCGTAATCCTCAAAAAGATAGTACTGTTCAATTAATTCTTCCGCAATGCCACGCAGTCTTAATTTAGCGATAATGCGATTACGACCATAGCGTTTTTCCTGCATAGAAGATAGGGTCATTTGAATCAATTGATGGTCATTGATTAAGCCTTGGCGTTCTAAGATTTCCATTAAAGATCCTAATTGTTCAATACTCAAATAGGATTCATTCATTAGGATATCATGAATCTCTTTATGGCTTAAATCACGACGTGCTAGTTTATTAATGCATTTACGATAAGCCTTTACCAGCAGCTCATCTTCAAATAAATCATGCAATTCATCTTTAGTAATCATTTTTGTTTCAACCAATCTCTTTTCCTCACATGTCTCTTCCAGCAAATCCAATTCAATCTGATCATAGCGACTTTGTAGCTTCAAACTCACAAACCCATTTTTATTATCCATTTTGACAATCGTATAGGCTGAGGTATAAATTTCAATCGCAAGCTCATAAGCCGCAATCACATTTTTAGCGAAGTTAGCTTTGCTATAGAATAAGACTGATTCTAAAGCCTTGTTTCGCATCGTTGTTTTACGCGCTTCATCAAAGTTAAAATAATCATCAAGCTGTTTCGCTAAAGTCTCAACGCTTTCAAAGAGGTAACCATTCTCACCATCTTTAATTAAATCCTTAATGGCTTCATCACTTCGTGCAAAGACTACCAAACCGCTCGCTAAGGCTTCAATATAGGTTAATCCTTGGGTTTCAGTGGTTGAAGCTGAGATAAAGACATCCCCCATTTGATAGGCACGGGGTACATCCTCATTATCAACCTTACCAAAGAAAGTAATTAATTCCTCGAGTTCATAAGATTTTACCAAGGCTTTTAAATCTTCTTCGGAAGGTCCACTACCCACAATAACCAATTTGATGTCATCTCGATTTTGTCTAAGCAACCTAAAAGCTTCGATAATTTCATCGATGCTTTTCTCTTTGGCGATGCGCCCTACATAAACCAAAAGTTTCTCATGGTCCTTCATCGATAAGCGATCTCTAAATGCTTTAATCTTAGCTTCATCTCTAAACTCAGGATTAAATTTGTCGAGATCTAATCCAGTAGGAATTACTTTAATTTCACGGGTAATTCCATAACGCAATAACATATCTTTAGTCTTTTGAGATGGCGCAATAAGAAGTCGACTGGATGATGCCAGAATGCGACTTATTTTAACAACTGATGATTTAGCGAAACGATCAATCATTTTAATATTGTATTTATTGATATAGTGGGTGTAATCTTCATAGGTCGTATGATAGGTCAATACAATCGGAAGTTTAAGCATTTTACCACAAGCATGAGCAAACATCCCTACCCCAAATTCAGTGTGGACATGAATGATATCCAAATGCATTTCTTTAACATGCATAAAAGCACGCAATTGTAAGGGCGTGGTAAAGACATAGCCATATAACTTTTTAAGTTCAAGGCCTGGTAAGCGTAAAACATTATTTTCATATTCAATCCCAATCAAGCCATGCTTGGTTGTGATGACAAAGACCTCATGACCAGCTTCTTCTAACGAAGTCTTTAATGTATGTACCGAAATGGCAACCCCATTTATATCGGGAGTATAGGTATCACTAAATATTCCGATTCTCATTCCTTCACCTTTTCTAGTGCATTTAAAAGCGACAAGCTTTCACCACTGTTATCATAACAATAATATGGCTTTTTGTCTTGTCTTATTCGTATTCTTAATGAGCTTCTTAAGCAAATAAAAAAATCAGAGTGTGGAGCACTCTGATTTATATTATTTAATCACTAGCAAGTTTCATCAAACGATTGAAACGACTCTCAGCATCTTTCGCTGCCTTATTCAGCAACTCTTCTGCTTCAAATGGATTCGCATTTGGCAATTGATTGTAGCGAGTTTCCGTCATCACGAAGTCTCTGAATTTCTCAAAGTCAGGTTTCGCAAAGTCTATAGTTAATGGTTTCTCTTCATTCGCTGGGTTATAGCGATACAAGGTCCAGTAGCCACATTCAACGGCGGCTTTTTGGGTAATTTGATGATTCGCTAAACCACCCTTGATACCATGTTCAATACATGGTGAGTAAGCGATAATGACCGATGGTCCATCATAAGCTTCAGCTTCTTTAAGGGCTCGAATGGTTTGAACGCGGTTAGCACCCATGGCGATACTGGCGACGTAAACATGACCATACATCATGGCCATCAGACCAAGGTCCTTCTTACCAGTAGGCTTACCACCAGCTGCGAATTTCGCAATCGAAGCAGCTTGGGATGCTTTCGAGGACTGACCACCCGTATTGGAGTATACTTCGGTATCTAAGATTAGGATATTCACATCAAGGCTGTTTGCGATAACGTGGTCTAATCCACCAAATCCAATGTCATAGGCCCATCCATCTCCACCAACAATCCATACAGATTTACTGATGAAGTCACGAGCATCTTCTAATAATTCAGCTGCCTTTTCTGATTTTGAATTCTCAAGGAGTTCAATCAGTTGAGGTACCACTTCTTTTTCCGCTTCACGGTTATTTTTGATTTCTAAGTATTCATCAACGACCGCAACTAGTTCTGGTTCAAAGTCAGCTTTCGCAGCTTTGAAGCGGTTCACTAGTTCTAACGCTTTATAGTCTTGAGCGACTTTCATTCCAAAGCCATACTCAGCATTATCTTCAAAGAGTGAGTTTGCCCAGGCAACCCCTTTACCCTCTTTATCGGTTACAAATGGTGATGATGGGGTTGATCCACAGTAGATGGACGTACAACCGGTCGCATTGGCGATCATCATATCAGAACCAAAGAGTTGAGTTACTAAACGATAGTATGGGGTCTCACCACAACCTGCACATGCTCCCGATACCTCAAAGTAAGGCATTAAGAACTGGCTACCCTTAATGGTATTGGTTGGGAAGAATTCAGATTTATAACGCGTTTCCTTGTAGATGTAGTTAGCAAGTGGCGCTTCATGGAGCTGTTCATTAACATCAACCATTTCAAGGGCTTTCTTACCACCCTTACCAGGACACTCAACGACACATAAGCTACAGCCAACACAGTTATCAGGTGAAACCATGACACGGTATTGAAGGTCTTCAACCCCTTTACCCATTGGTTTTAAGGTTTCAAACTCCATTGGCGCATTCTTAACTTCATTTTCATCAAGTAAGAAGGTACGAATGGTAGCATGCGGACATACGAAGGAACAGAATCCACATTGGATACAGTTCTCAGGAATCCACTTAGGAACTTGAGTTGCGATATTACGATGTTCGAAGAAGGCCACGTTATTACGCATGGATCCATCTAGAACATTGTTTTCCATAAAGGCACTAACTGGTAGGTCATAGCCTTCAAGGGAGTTAATCACATCCACAAACTCATCAAAGTATTCATCACCGGTGGATTTACGGGTATTACCGATTTCTAAATCAGCCCACGCTGGATCAACACTGATTTCAACTAAACCTTCTTTACCCATATCAATGGCTTGATGGTTTAGACGTACAATTTCTTCACCCTTGTTTCCATAAGAACGCTCAGCGGCATCCTTCATGTATACCAGTGCATCTTCATAAGGAAGAATGGATGGGTTCAAGGCGAAGAATGAGGATTGAAGAA
>CAYXES010000065.1:0-2970 GCA_964464075.1 uncultured Erysipelothrix sp.
CATTACTTTAATAATGATTTAAAAGGTCGCATTCTAATTGGAAAGGATACGCGTTTATCCTCCTCCATGTTAGAACATGCCTTGGCAGCTGGGATTTGTAGTGGGGGATCAGATGCTTATTTAATGCATGTTTGTCCGACCCCAGCAGTTGCCTATGTAGTTAAACATCATAATTTCGATGCAGGCGTCATGATTTCAGCCTCTCATAATCCCTACTATGATAATGGGATTAAACTCTTTGATGAGAATGGTTTAAAACTATCCTCAGAGTTAGAAGCGATGATTGAAGAATTCATTGATGATGAATTTAAGATACCCCTTGCGGTTGATACCCGTATTGGAGAGACCATTGACTATCAGAGTGGGTTGGATAGTTATCTGGATTGGTTAGATGAGACCATTGATGTGGATTTAAGTGGGATGAAGATTGTGATTGATGTGGCCAATGGTTCGGCAACCACCACCGCTGAGCGTTTACTTAAGCGTAAACATGCAGAGGTGGTAACCCTCTTTAATCATCCTAATGGAGTTAATATTAATAACCACTGTGGTTCAACCCATCCGGAATTACTACAAAGAGCCATGCTTGAACATGAGGGTGATGTGGGATTTGCCTTTGATGGGGACGCTGATCGTTTAGTGATGGTGGATGAAGCCGGCAAACTATTTGATGGGGATAAGATTTTGTATATCTTATCAACCTATCTGAAGGAATATGAACACCTTAACCATGAGACGGTGGTCGCAACCATCATGTCAAATCTTGGCTTGTATAAGTCCTTAGCTAAACATGATATCTCAGTGGTTCAAACCCGAGTGGGTGATAAGTTTGTCCATCAAAAGATGTTGGAGGATAATTACACCTTAGGAGGCGAACAGTCGGGGCATATTATTTTCAACGAATTATCAACCACAGGAGATGGTTTACTCACGGCCATGAAGATTCTTGAGATTATGGTTAAGACTCAACGCAAAGCATCTGAATTGGTTGATGGATTTAGATCCTATCCACAACTACTTAAAAATGTTCCAGTTAAAAATAAGGATAAGGTCCTGGATGATTCGGAAGTGAAAGGTTTAATCAATCAGATTCAAAGTGAATTGGCTGATGATGGACGCCTGTTAGTAAGACCATCTGGAACCGAGTCATTAATTCGCGTAATGGTTGAAGCTGATTCCCATGATACTTGTCATAAATACGTGGATTTAGTGATTAATAAGATTATTACAAAAGGCCTTTAAGCGGCCTTTTTTTTGTTATAATGATGTTAGGTGAGCAATATGAAACATGTAATATGTGTTGTCGAAGATGAAAAAGATTTAAATGAATTAGTTAAACGTTATCTTGAAAAAGAAAATTATGAAGTGCGCTCTTATACGACATACCAACAAGCTTTAGTTGGTGCCCAAGCGGATGATGTATCCTTATGGATTTTAGATATCATGCTTGATCAAGGTAGTGGTTTTGACTTGCTTGAACATATTAAGGGACTTACACCCGAGGTTCCAATTGTCTTTATGTCAGCTCGAGATCAAGAGTTTGATCGCATTATTGGTTTAGAGAAGGGGAGTGATGATTACATCACGAAGCCATTCTCACCCAAGGAATTAGTGTTGCGTGTCAATAATATTATTAAACGTGTTTATAAAAATCAACCTAATATTATTGAAGTGGACGGTTATTTGGTTGATGAAATTCAACGTAAGGTTTTTTTAAATGAGCATGAGATTGATTTGACGACCAAGGAATTTGATTTACTGCTCCTCTTTATTCGTAATAAAGGAACCGCGTTTTCCCGCTCTCAAATATTGGATGCGGTTTGGCAGTTAAATTACTTTGGATCAGATCGGGTGGTGGATGATACCATGCGTCGCCTACGTAAGAAATTACCAGAATTTAATGTGAATACCATTTATGGGTTTGGGTATCGTTGGGGCTAAGTCATGCGTAAGTTCTTTCGTAAGTTAACATTAACCCAGCAACTTTCTATGATTGTGGTGACCTTCATCATGATTTTTTCCATGTTCTTTTTTATGTTTGTATCTTGGAATATTGACAATTTTGTGAGTTCGCAAATGTATTCGATTATTAAGCGATCTCAAAGAGACATTGTTTATAATTATCGCTTACAGTTTGAGGACCATCTTTTATTTGGGGCTAATGATCCTAACATTGTGCATGTTATTTATAAGGATGATAATCAGATTATTACCAGTAATAATCTGCCCAGCATTGAACCGAGTTGGTTAGAAGAACTGTTTGACTTAAGTAGTAAGCAGGATAATCAAACTCAAGACTATATTTCAAAAAGGATTCATCGCAATATCCTGTTTACGATTACTAAAATTGATCATCGAACTTATGTGGCTTCGACTATTTCCAATGAATTTAAGGATGAGTTTAAAGCGACCTTGCTTAATAGTGTCGTTAATATTCTGGTGTTGGTTACCGCGATTTTATTCTTGTTGCTTATGGTATGGGTGGCTTATATTATTCATCCTTTGAATCAGATACGAGCTTATATTGAGAAAATCAAAAATAAGGAAAGTGCGACCCTTAAGATTGATCGTCAAGATGAGATTGGTGAGGTGGCGCATGCCTTAGTGGAAATGAATGAAGAAATTGAGCGCTACAACAGACAAAAAGATGAGTTGATTCAAAATATATCGCATGACCTCAAGACACCGATTGCGACCATTCGTTCTTATTCTGAGAGCATTAAGGACGGGATTTATCCTTATGAAACACTCAGTAAAAGTGTGGATGTGATTTTGGAGCATGTGGATCGTTTGGATAAGAAGGTTCAGTCCTTGTTGCTGCTAAATCGAGTAGGTTATTTGGCTTCCTCTCAAAGTGAAGGTGCCTTTGCGCCAATGAAGAAAGTAATTGAGAATGCAATTCTATCACTCAAGGTGGTGCGTCCTGATATTAAGATTGTTACTGATATTGGAGATTGTGAGTTTGTAGGC
>CAYXES010000065.1:3070-6881 GCA_964464075.1 uncultured Erysipelothrix sp.
TATGATGTGTATTTTGAAAATGTTAAAGATGGAGTTATCTTTGTGGTTGAAGCGGAAGGCTCAACGGATATTGCCAAACGGAAAAACAATAAATAAAGCACTTGCTGGTGCAAGTGCTTATTAGAGTTGAGAGGCCTTCTGATAGATGGCTTCTTTTTCTTTGGGGTTTAATAGTCGATTGATGATGAAGGTCATAATCACTATAATAATAAGGTTTATGATGAATCGAACTAGGGTGAACTGAATTCCTAAGGATGCCGATTCAAAAAGCAGCATAGGTATTTTAGTGGTTGACCATGCTCCTAACAGGATCAAGATATTGGTGAACTTGACACCTTTTTTCATAAAGGCTGCAGCAATAGGAAAAGCAACATAGAGGGGACCGGCAGCAGCTGAGCCAACTAGAAAGGCAAGCAGACTACCGAGCAAGCCTGATCCTTCACCCATGAATTTAATCATGGTTTCCCTTTCAACCCAAATATCTAAAAGTCCTAATAAAATAAAGACGGGTGGTAGAATCAATAACATCTCTTTAAAACTATTTTTAATGGTGTTGGTTGCTTGTATTGCTAAGCTCATATTGATAAGAGCTAAAATGATGAGTGCAACGAGGGTAATGATGAAGAAACGGTATTTTTTAAGTATTTTCATTTAGGTAAATATCCTTCCAATGATAAACGCACTAATAAAGGCAAAGATAAGGGCTAAGCCATTACGATAAAGTGCAAATTTTTTACTAAAGTATTTGATTTCTAAAGGCAGAGTGATTAATCCAACCATGGTTAAGGTTGAGATAAAGGCACTGAGTTGCATGTAGCCCGCTCCATTATCAAGTAAAATTGCGGCTAAAGGAAAGGCGATAAAGGCTGGGATTAAGGTTACTGAACCGATAATGGCTCCTAATATCACACCGAGCCAACCAGAAGAGCTACCGATAATTTGACTAATGGTTTGAGGGCTTAAAATGGAAACGATGATGCCAATCAAAACAATCAAAGCAAGCATTGGAGGTAACATATTTTCAAATGATTTCCAAGCTTTCATGAGAGATTGTTTTGTTTTTCCCTTGTCTTTAATAAAAGAAAGGAGTAGTAGTCCAATGGCGAGACTATAAAATATTATATTTTGCATAAATCTACTTTTGATTTAACCTTTCATAATTTTCAATGAGAATATTAATTTGAACTTTGCGTTGCTTTAAATGTTCGATACGATCAATTAGAGTATTACGACCTGCTTCAGTGATTTGATAGGTACGTTTACTAGGACCCACTTCACTTTCTTGCCAGTTAGAGCTTATTAAACCTTTGCTTTCCATACTGCGTAATTGGCGATAAATCGCAGAAGTATTTATGGCTTCACTATCGAATCCAAAGGATTCTAATTCACTAATCAAATGATAGCCATGCGCACTATTTAAAGAAAGAAGCATGAGTAGACTGGCTTCTAGTAAACCACCCATATGAGGACCACTGGTCCGACATGGGTTTTTATGATGAGACATACGATGACCTACTTTCTAACATACAACTATACTATGTGCATATGTACCATAGTATCAATGTACTTAGGTGATGTCAACCTTTTGAGCATAAAAAAAAGGAGCATGGTTGTGCTCCTTGATTTAATATATTTGGGTTAGTTATTCAGTCTTACCTTCATCCTTTTCCAAGAGAGTTTTCGCTGAGGCGAGTACCCCGGCTAAATCTTGGATTTGAGAAGGAATGATAATTTTGGTTGCTTGTCCATCTGCGACTTTCTCAAAGGTATCAAAACCTCTTAGGGTTAAGTAGGCTTGATCAGGACCGGCAGCTTTAAGTAAGCGAACCCCTTCGGCTTGTGCTTGGTAGACGCGCTCAATGGCTTGCGCTTCCCCTTCCGCTTCCGCAATGAAGGCTTCCTTTTTAGCTTCGGCTCTTAGGATAGTTGCTTCTTTTTCACCTTCCGCAATCAGAACGGCAGAACGTTTTTCACCTTCCGCAAAGAGAATGGCAGAACGACGTTCACGTTCAGCTCGCATTTGTTTTTCCATGGCTTCTTGAATGTCACGAGGAGGGTTAATGTTTTTAACTTCTACCCGATTGACTTTGATGCCCCAAGGATCAGTTGCCTCATCCAAAATGGAACGCATTTTTGAGTTAATGATTTCTCTCGAAGTTAGAGATTCATCCAGTTCTAATTCCCCGATAATATTACGTAGGGTGGTCGCGGTTAAGTTTTCAATTGCACTTACTGGATTATGAACTCCATAGGTATAAAGCATGGGGTCGGTAATTTGGAAGTAAACAACCGTATCAATCATCATGGTTACATTATCCTTGGTGATAACTGGCTGTGGTGGGAAGTCCTTAACATTTTCTTTAAGGGAAATCCGACTAACGGCACGATCTAGGATTGGGATTACAAAGTGTAGTCCTTGGTCTAGGGTACGGTCATAAGCTCCTAAACGTTCAACCACCACCGCAAAGGATTGGGGGATAATTCTAACAGTATAAGTTAATACAAAAATGACTAAAACAATAAGTAGTACGATAAATACAATGAATAAAAAATCAGGCATACTGGTGAACTCCTTTTCTATTTAATTTCTTCTACAATGAGTTTAGCACCTTCGATGGCGAGTACGCGCACTTCCGTGCCAACCTCAAGAAAACGATTATTAATTTCAACAACTGACCAAACTAAACCATAGACATTGATTTCACCCCAATGTTTGGGACTAATCGCTTTGGTTAAAGTAGCGTGGCTACCGATGATACGATCCGCATTGGTTGCGACGGTATTTCCTCTAAAGTAGGTTGACGCTAAGGGTCGAATGGCTAATAGCGCCACAATTGAGACGGCTAAAAATATGATGATTTGTAAGAAGAAGGGCGCATTTAATAGTTTAGAAAGATAAGCTGCAACACTACCAATGGCAAACCAAATTGATACTAGGGTGCCTGCGGTCGCGACTTCAACAATTAATGCAACAACAAGTATAATAATCCAAATCCATTGTTCCATAATATCCTCCTATCCTATTACTTCATTTAAATCAACAATCAACTGTTGATTTTTCTTGTCAAAACTAGCAATAAACTTTTGGCCTTCTAATTGCATGCTAAGAAGGTTACTAATTTCATCACATACCATCTTATTACTTATTCTACCATAACCCTTTCCAATTGACACACGGTGTAGGTGTTCAGCGGGAACGAGTTTTAAATCAACATCGCGTTTTGTAACAGGGGTTATCGCAATTTTTTTATGCTTACGATCAATACCGATTGTGACAAAGCGATAATCATTAAAATGGATTGCCGCGGCGGTATTAAGGGTAAGATTGTTGGCATAGATCCGAACAATCATAGTATAAGCGTTACCAGGGATTAACTCAAACAATATTATCACCTCTTTATCTTCATAATATTATATATCTTATTTATTTGCAACATCTTCTCAAGACCTTTGATGCAAATTTATAAAAAACCTATATAATATAAACGATGGAGGTTTGTATGCTAAGAAAACAGATTTCAAACCAAATAGTATCCTATTATGATTCTAAGCATCATGACCAAGCCATTGTCTTGTTGCATGGTTGGGGACAATCGAGTGAATTGATGATGCCAATCTATGATTACTTTAAAAAAGATTATCGTATGATTAATGTGGACTTACCAGGTTTTGGTCATAGTGAAGCCCTAAACCAAACTTGGGGTGTCTATGAATACACAGACTGGTTGCATGATTTTTTAGAAAGTATTGATGTTAAAAATCCGATTATTATCGCGCATTCTTTTGGAGCGCGTTTAGCGATTATATATGC
>CAYXES010000066.1:0-5145 GCA_964464075.1 uncultured Erysipelothrix sp.
TTGCTTTGACTTAAAATATCACCAATCGCTGGAGCATCTTCTAAGATGCCATAGTAGTTGGGATGTTGGTAAATAAAACAAGCAACATCATCAGTGAGATGGGCTTTTAAATCATCGAGATCCACCCGTCCATCTTTAGTTTTAATCATCACGATGGGACGATCAAGATATTGATGGTAGGTTTTAATGGTTTCGATGGTTTGGGGATGCAGGGTCTCAGCTAGCAAAATCTTATTTTGCTTGCGCTCTAAGCTCATAGTAATGGCTTCCGCTGCAGCACTAGCACCATCATAAACACTGGCATTGGAGGCATCCATGCCGGTTAAGTCAGCCATAATGGTTTGGTATTCAAAAATGGATTGGAGAATACCTTGAGATAATTCAGATTGATAAGGAGTGTATGCTGTTAGGAATTCTTCGCGGGCTGAAAGATGCTTGACCACACTTGGAATATAGTGATGATAAGCACCAGCACCCCGTAAAATCACATCAAAGATTTGATTTTCATCCGCATAAGCCTGCATGATATCCATGGCTTCAAATTCACTGACCCCCTTAGGGAGTTCTAACTCACGATTTAAGCGAACATTATGCGGGATGGGGGATAATAAATCATCAAAAGTACGATTAATTTCCTTAAGCATAGCTTCTTGTTGTGCTTTGGTGTTGACAACATAGTTAGCCATCTTATTCCTCCTGGTTTATAAATTCTTGGTATTGTTGTGCATCCAATAAAACTTCTTTATTAAAGGTTCCTTTAACTTTAATAATCCATTGATCATATGGGTTACCATTAATAAGCTCCGGTGCATCATCTAAGTCTTCATTTACTTCCACAATGACTCCATCAATGGGTGAAAAAACATCAGATACCGCCTTAACGGATTCAATATCACAAAAGCTCTTATTGTAGGAAACTTCATCATCAATTTCAGGCATGCTAATATACACAATATCGCCTAATGCATCTTGGGCAAAATCACTAATCCCAACCAGGGCCGTGTTTTCATCCAAAAATTTTACCCACTCATGGGTTTTTAAATAATAATATCCTTCTTTAACTATCATGTTCTCTATCTCCTTTTCTGTAGTTAAACGGTAAATCTACTATTTTAGCGCGCACCATTTTATTTCTGATGGCGATTTCAACTTCTTTATTTTCATCCACAGTCACATCCACGATGGCCATCGCGATGCCTTTATTAAGGGATGGTGAGAAAGTTCCACTTGAGATAACCCCAACCTTAACTTGGTTTTGATAAACCTCATAATTTTCACGGGCGATACCCTTATCAATGAGCTCAAGGCCAATGCGTTTGAGCATTGAAGGTTTTGTGTGATGTTGATGTCCAATATAAGTGTGATCGCCTAAGAACATACCTAGACCCACATCGAGCGGTGAAAGTGTTTCACTAAGTTCATGACCATAAAGGGGCATTCCCGCTTCTAAACGTAAGGTATCACGAGCACCTAATCCACATAAGGTGACTTGATAAGTATCCTTAAAGGCATATAAGGCTTCAAAGATAGCGATACTATCATCAGCTTGACAATAAATCTCATAACCTTCCTCTCCGGTGTAACCGGTTTTAGAAATCATGACCTTTTTGGCTGCACAGTTGATTTCATCAAGAAAGGTATTGTTTTTGCTTGGCAGCTGATCACAAAGCTCATGCAGTAGAGCGGTTGCCTTAGGTCCTTGCACCGCAATCAAACCATAATCATCACTGCGATTTGTAAAGGCTGAATCATCCTTAAGTTGTGAGCGAATCCAAGCTTCATCCTTGTCAATGTTTGCACCATTAACCACAATTAAATATTTCTCATCATGGTACTTATAGATAAGGCAATCATCGATGACCTTACCCTGGTGATTACATAAGAAACCATAGCGGACGCTATAATCTTTTTGAAGGGAAACCTTGGTTGTGAATAAAAGTTCCATAATGGTTGTTGCATTAGGACCTTCAATGAAAAATTCCCCCATATGCGAAACATCAAAAAGTCCAACATGGTGGCGTACCTGCAGGTGTTCATGCAGGATTCCAGCTTCATATTGAATGGGTAAGGCAAAACCAAAGAAATCAATTATTTTGCCATGATATTTCTGATGAAGGGGATATAATGGTGTTTTTTTACTCATATATTTTTCCTCTTTGTTTCATTATAAGACATTGTAAGGATGCTTATCAATGCTTGACACAAGAAAGAAAAAGATTAATATTTCACAAGTTGAGCAAGGGCTAATTAGGGCTAAAAATCTCATTATAATTGAAATTATGATAAAATACCCTTGTGCAAAGGAGCAACTATGGTTTCAAACTTAACGATTATTAATCTGGTACTTGCGGTTATCTTAATCTTAAGTAGTCCACTTTTCTTTTTTTGGATCTTCAAAAAAGAGAAGGGGATGTTTTTATTGATGGCACTGGGAGCGCTTGGATTCTTTCTCGCGCAATATTTAATTCGTTTACCAATCTTAAGTGTTCTTTCTGAAAATGAAGGGTTTATGAACTTGATGAGTTCTTTCTTTGTTTATGCTCCCATCATGGCTTTAAGTGCGGCACTTTTGGATTTCATCATGAAGCTGATAATCATCAAAGGGTTTGTCTTAAAAAAAGAAGATGAGCCAGCTAAAGTCTTGGCCCTAGGGTTTGGCTATGGTTCTTTAGAAGCCATCTTTCTGGTGGCATTAACCTTTATCAATAATTTAGTGTTTGTCTACTACATCAATACCAGACGCATTAATGAACTCTTAGCCATGAGCATGGATACCAACCTAATGAATAATATTATCGCAACCTTAATTGATGGTAGTCCTTGGTATTTCTTAATGATAGGTATTGAGCGGATTCTCTTGCTTTTAGTGCATATGGCCTTAACCATCCTCATCTACCAAGGGGTAAAAGCTGGGAAACATGGATGGAAATCCTATGTGCTGGCCTTTGGTATGCATGTCTTTTTAGAGATGAGCGTTAGCTTAATGAAGTATTATAAATTTCCCTTGCTGGCTATTGAAATCTATGTTGGGATTTTGGCTTATGCAAGTATTCGAATTATACTTAACTTCTACCGAGAAATTAAAGAGGAAAATGTACTATGAAACCACTGGATGTCTTTATCTTAAAACGTTGTCCTTATTGTATTAAGGCTAAACTTCATATTGAGAATCTACTCAAACAAGAGAAATATCAAGCCATTAATATTCGCTATATTGATGAGCGCCAAGAAAAAGAACTTGCGAAAACCTATGATTATTATTATGTTCCCGCTTTTTATGTGGATAAAACTAAGCTCTATGAAGGAGCGATTAATCTTAGTCAAATGGAAGTGATTTTTGATGAGTATTTAAAGATATTTTCTGAATCTTAGTGATTGGTTAGAAGGGCTAAAATTTGATACAATTATAAAGACAAGTGAAGGAGCAGGCATGGTTGCTTTTTTTAAAAAGAAGGAAATTCCAAAACAAATCACAGACAATGTGATTACCCTTAAATTAGTGAGTAAGCGTGAACACGCCAATGATCCAACTTGGCTACCATCCTTAGTTTATGACATCATCGTCAATGAAAACAAGAAAGTTGTCGGTCGTTGTGATTTACGATTTGGGATGAGTGATTATATGTACTATATGGGTAACATTGGCTACGTTATTTATTACCCTTATCGGGGACATCGTTATGCAACTCAAGCAACCCAACTTTTATTTGAAATAGCGAGACCTTATATGGATGAGGTCATCATTACCTGTAATCCAGATAATTATGCCTCCATTAAAACCGCTGAGTATGCTGGTTGTGAATTTGTAGAGTCAGTTTTAGTTCCTGATCATCATGAACTACTACTTCAAGATGAACATGTTAAATTAATTTATAAGAAGGTATTAAAGAGGAAAGAGGATTTATGATTAAATGTTTGATTAGTGATTTAGATGGCACCTTGTTGCTGCATGATGGTGATTTTTCCCAGTCTCGAATAAAACAATCGACGGTAGAAAAACTACATCGTTTACTGGATGAAGGTGTCCACTTTGCGATCGCAACCGGACGGACCCATTCCACTAAGGAATTATTTGATGAGCAACTAGGTTTTTCAAGTGACTTTATTGGTTCTAATGGGGCGAGTGTTGTCATTGAAAATAAACTTGTTGTTAATAAGTCACTTGATAATGAACTTGCTTTTGAAGTTGTTGAAATGATAAGCAAACAAGATATTTTAGTGAATATCTTGTTTGTTGGAAGTGATGGCTATCATGTGGAAGATATGGCTTATGGTTGGGATGATGATGTTCATCAAGGTATGCTGGAAGATGGTGGAATTAACCATTATGAAATCGGCAAATTTGATGCATGGCTCAAAGCTAATCCGGATGCAGCTCCCTTAAGCAAGCTCGTTTTAATTATTCAAAATATCGCAGATCGTGATCAATTGATTAAAAACCTACAAGACTTTGTGGATGAGCGTGATATTGAGATGTTTTATTCTGCGGATATCTTTGTGGATATTATGCCAGGTGGTATTGATAAAGCGTATGGGATTCAAGCCATTCAAAACTATTATGGTTTAGAAGATGATGAAATCGCTGTCGTTGGTGATTCATTTAATGATGTTTCGATGCTTGAGAAATACCATAAGCATAGTTTTGCGATGGCGACTTCATCAGCGGATGTCCAAGCTTACGCAAAATATATTGTTGCTAGTGTTGATGAAGTGATTGACTATATTGAAACCTTTAATCAGAAGTAAAAAAGGAGGTTAAAAGATGCCCCGTTTTCTTAAAAAACTTGTTAATAAACAAGTTGTAACGGCTGTGTTAATTTTAATCCAACTTGCTGCCATTGTTTGGTTCTTCTATACGCTAAGTCAGTTTGCGATTTATGCGTATATTGCACTGGTGCTTTTAAGTCTGATGATTGTTATTTATATTCTTAATCGTCCTGATAACCCTTCCTACAAACTATCATGGTCAATCTTGATTTTGACCATTCCTTTTGTGGGAGGGGTTTTATATTTGATTTTAGGAGGGAAACGAATTCCAAAGGAATTTAGAAAAGAGATGATTCAATCATCCAATAAGAAGAACCCTTACCTCAGCCAAGATTATTTTATTTTTGATAAGATTCAAGAATTGGATCCCCAACTCCT
>CAYXES010000066.1:5245-6861 GCA_964464075.1 uncultured Erysipelothrix sp.
CGTCTAATTTATGATGACTTTGGTTCCTATAAGCTATCCAAGCATTTTATGAGTGATTTGGAAGCTGCTGGGATTAAAGGGATAGTCTTTAATCCTTTAAGACCCCGCTTAGCGATTTTTATGAACAACCGGGATCATCGTAAGATTTGTGTCATTGATGGGGAAGTTGGTTTTGTGGGTGGTGTAAATTTGGCAGATGAATACATCAATGTCATTGAACGTTTTGGTCACTGGAAGGACTCCGCGGTCATGATTAAAGGAAAAGCGGTTTGGTCTTTAACCGTCATGTTTTTAACCTTTTATCATTCCATCACGAAAACTCAGGAGGATGTTTTAAGCTTTAAACCCACCTATGATCAAAAGTATGATGATGGTTTTGTCCAACCTTATGCGGATAGTCCGACCGATGAAGAATTAGTGGGTGAGAGTGTTCACCTCAATATTATTAATTACGCCAAAGATTATCTTTATATCCAAACACCATATCTGGTTATTGGATACAATATGTTAAGTGCTTTAGGTAATGCAGCTAAAAATGGAGTGGATGTGCGTATCATGTTGCCTTATGTGCCTGACAAATGGTATGTTCAGATGGTCAGTCGTTCAAATTATGAAGTTTTGCTTAAATCAGGAGTTAAGATTTATGAGTATGAACCTGGTTTTCTTCATTCTAAAACCATGGTTGCGGATGATATTGTCGGAAGTGTGGGAACGGTTAATATGGATTACCGCTCCTACTACATGCACTTTGAAAATGGAATTCTCTTTATTAAAAGCAAGGTTTTAGCACAAGTGAAACAAGATTTCCTCTTGACGCAGGCGCAATGTAAGGAAATAACGCTTGAGGATGTACAAAAAACCAATATCTTGGTAAAATTGGTGAGTGCTATTTTAAATATGTTCAGTTCATTATTGTAAGAGGTGTTTATGAGTAAAATTGGATTAGTCTTAGAAGGTGGCGGTTTACGCTCGGCGTATACAGCCGGCATCTTAAATTGGTTTATTGACCATGACCTTGAATTTGATTTTGTGGTCGGTATTTCAAGTGGTGCGCTTTTATCGGTTCCCTTTGTATTAAGAGATCAAAAAGCAATCAAGGATTTAGCGACCATTTATGCTGGTTCAAAAGATAATGTAGGTATTAAACCCTTATTAAGAGAAGGTAACTTTGTGGGTTATAACCACTTAATTGATGATATTATTTCAGATAAACTTGGCTTATCAGTGGATGCGGTCCGCCAGGCTGATACACCTTTTGAGATGGGTGTTTATGATTTATTTGATAGTAAGACCTTGTGGATGAGTAACCAAGAAATGGATGAACATTGGAAGTTTCTCCAAGCGGCACTAACGTTACCGATTGCGGGTAAGTCCGTTAAAATAAATGGTCGTAAGTATTTGGATGCAGGTATTAACTCCATGATTCCGATTAAACGTTCGTTGAATTATGGTTGTGATAAGCATGTGATTATCACTACCAAGCCCAAGGAGTTTGTGCGTCAGCCTAATCATCCCCTCCTTCAAGCCCTTTTGGATTTAATGTATTTTAAATATCCAATTATGAAGCGGGAATTTAGAGAGCGAGCCGATGTCTTTAATCATGAGGTTGCGACCTC
>CAYXES010000067.1:0-6803 GCA_964464075.1 uncultured Erysipelothrix sp.
ATAAGAACTTACCTAAATCAAGCTTACGGGCAAACTTTGCCAAGGAAGCTTCATTTACTAAGCGCGAGCGAATTAAAGTCATCTGCCCTTCACTTAAGGGTGGATTTAAAAAAAACAATCGCTTTGAGACCCACAATTGTAAAACCGCATCACCTAATAATTCAAGTCGTTCATTGTCAACAATTACTTTTTTTTGTTCATTGACATATGACGTATGAATAAAGGCTTGTTCCATTATTTCATAATCGTCAATAATGTAACCTTCTTTTTTTAAATATTCATATAAAGCCATGCCATTACCTCATGCCTATTATACACTAATCCGCAACGGTATTTTCAACCAGCATATCATTTTTAAGTTTTTCAATCATTGCCACTTGATTTTCATTTAAATCAGACTTTAAAAAGCGGAGTACATGTTCTTTGGCATCCATTAGTAATTTTTGATCATCAATCACATTCCCAAAAGAGAAACTCGGTAACCCACTCTGTTTAATACCGACAATGTCACCAGGACCGCGGCTCACTAAATCATGATAGGCAATTTCAAAGCCATTATCATACTTCTCTAAAAGGATTAAACGGGCTAAGGAATCCGGATCTGTGGATTTACTTAATAGATAACAAACACTTTCAAGATGAGAACGACCAATCCGACCGCGCAATTGATGCAGTTGGCTCAAGCCAAAACGGTCGGCATCATAGACGACTAAGCGCGTTGCATTGCCAACATCAATCCCAACTTCAATAACGGTTGTCGATATCAGCATATCAATTTCACCACTCACAAAGCGCTGCATAATACTCTCTTTTAAACTCGCATCCATCTGTCCATGTAACATCGCAATGCGATAGATATCACCATAAGCTGCCTTAAGGTTCTCATAAACCTCAACGACATTACGAGTGTTGAGTTGTCCTTTAGTAATTGCGGGACAAATCACATAGATTTGATGCTTTTGATCCATTTGTTCAAATAAATCATCAATAATAGAACGCAAGGAATTTTCATAAATAAGATGGGTTTTAATCGGTGCTCGATTTAAGGGCATCGACATAATGGAACTAATGGATAGTTCACTAAATAGTGCGTTCGCTAAAGTTCTTGGGATAGGAGTGGCACTCATGGATAAAACATCCACCGCTTCCCCCTTATTAATTAATGCCCGACGCTGCATGACCCCAAAACGATGCTGCTCATCAGTAATGACTAGTCCTAGTTTAGCGAAATTGATTTGATCTTGAAAAATAGCGTGCGTCCCAATCAACAAGTCGATTTCATGATTAACTAATGCATCATTGATTTGATGCTTTTCACTGGTTTTTAAAGATGCCGATAAAAAGGCTGTCCGTATTTTAAAAGCCGATAAAATCTTTTTAATATTAATGTAATGTTGGGTCGCTAGAATTTCAGTCGGTGCTAAAAAAGCGACTTGATACCCCGCACTAATCATCGCTAAGGCACTAATAATCGCAACTATTGTCTTACCTGAACCCACATCACCTTGAAGGAGACGCATCATCACTTGATTGGATTTTAAATCCGCTAGGATTTCATCCACACTTTGTACTTGATCAACACTGAGTTCATAAGGCAAGCTCTTAATAAAGTCATCAATTAAAGTTTGATCAAAAACTTTAGTAGGTTTATAAACTGCTTGAGTAAGATGGGAAGTTACTAATATTTTGAGATGATACATAAAAAACTCAGCGTACTTAATAGTCTGAATCGCAGCCTTTAAGCTAGTTGAATCACTGGGAAAATGAATCTCATGAAGGGCATCATTAAAATGAGGATAACCAACTTCTTCCAGGACCCCTTCTAAAAAGAGTTGCTTCTTACTTTTTAAGTGGAGCGCCATGACCTTTTTCATGATGCTGCGCATGGAACGTTGGTTCACATCTTTCCTTAAAGGATAAATTGGAACAATTCCCCCTACTTCACTGAGGGGCTTAAAGTATAGATTGGTCGCCAAAATAGTATTGGGCTTTTGGAGCTTCCCAAGTAAAGTACATTGGGTACCATCACTTGGGCTTTTAAGCCAAGGTCGATTAAAGATAGAGACACTATATTCATTATAAGGACTTAAAAAGCGAAAACGTGCAACACTTTTACGACCTTGATAAAAGTGTTTCTGAATCGGACTAATGATTTGTCCTTCAATCACAACCTGATCATTAATCATCATCAAACTTTCATCAGTTTGAATGATTTCTTCATAACGAAAAGGATAAACAAACAAAAAGTCAGATAGTTGTTTAACCTGGTAAAAATCTAAGATTTGTTTTTGCTTATTGGTTAGCGTCATATGCAAAAAAAGGGCTTAGCCCTTTTATTCAACTCCAAATAGAAATGAGTAGATTGGTTGATTACCAACAATCACTTCACTCTCTATATCAAACTTTTCACTCACATAAGCTTCGATTTCATCAATCTCACTTTGAGTCGCATCTTCACCCGCAATGATTGTAATGATTTCATCATCTTCACTAATCATCTTATCAAGTAGGGTTTTAATCACCAACATCTTATCGGAGTTAGAGATGACGATATCCTTATCGAGTAAGCCCATAAATTCATTGGCTTTAATTTCAGTATTTTGAATGGTAGTATCCTTAACCGCAAAAGTTACAGCCCCTGATTTAGTTCGTTCAATGGCTTCATTCATTTCAGCTAAGTTATCCTCAAGTTCAACTTCGGGATTAAACATAATACAAGCCGCTAAGCCTTGGGCAATAGACTTGGTTGGTAAGACATGAATATGTCTTTCATCCAAGATTGATTCTGCCTGTTGGGCCGCTAAAATAATATTTGAGTTATTCGGCAACACAAAGATATTCTCCGCATTAATACGCTCAATCACGCCCACAAAGTCTTCAGTGGCTGGATTCATGGTTTGACCACCACTCACCACCACATCAACCCGCAGATCCTTAAAGGCTTGACTAATGCCATCGCCGGCTGCGACCGCCACTAAGGCATATTTCTTTGGTGCTTCTTCCGCTACCACACTTTCCGTATTGAAACTATCATGGGATAGGATATTCGCATGTTGTTCCTGCATGTTTTCAATCTTAAGCTTCACAAACTCACCATAGCGTTGCGCTAGATTTAAAGCGTCTCCTGGAGTCAATGTATGAACATGTACTTTGACTAGGTCTTCATCTTGAACGACCACAATGGAGTCACCTAGGCGTGCTAGCGACTTTCTAAGAGCATCTTCTTTAAAGAAGTCCATTTTTTCAGGTTCTAAGCGCACAATAAACTCAGTACAATAACCAAATTCTTCATTTTCAATGGTTGCTTGTATGGAACTAGAATGTTTTCTTTCAGCCATAATCTTAACCGGTTGATCATTTAAGGCATAACGGAAACCTTCCAAAATAACAAGTAATCCCGCTCCCCCACTATCCACAACCCCAACTTCTTTTAAGACTGGTAATAGATTAGGGGTATTTGATAAGGAAACCTCAGCTTGCTGAATAAAGTAATCCATCCACTCATTAATACTCACTTGTGGATGTTCATCAATATAGGCTTTACCATCTTCAGCCGCTTCACGCAAGACCGTTAAAATAGTTCCTTCTACTGGTCTCATAACCGCTTTATAAGCAATCTCAGAGCCCTTTACAAAACCATCCGCAACCGCAAGGGCATCAATAATCTCAAAAGTATCTACGCCTTGATAAAACCCTCTAAAAATCTGGGATAAAATAACCCCAGAATTTCCACGAGCTCCCATAAGTAGACCTTTCGAAAGCGCTCGAGCGATTTCAAAGACTTTATCACTATGAACCTTTAAAGCATCTTCAACCCCTGCCATAAAGGTTAAATTCATATTGGTTCCAGTATCCCCATCGGGGACCGGAAACACATTGAGGGCATCAATTTCTTGATAGCGATTGGATAAGTGGTTAGCACCACTTTCAATCATTACTTTGAATTGAGACCCATTCAAAGTTGTATAATTCGCCATTATCCAATCACCTTTATTCCCTGAACATAAACATTAATATTTACAAAATCTTGTTCCAATGTTCTTTCTAACATGTATTTAACTTTTTTCTGTACTTCTAATATAACTTCTGAAATTTTAACGCCAAAACTAATAATGATGTATAAATCCAATTCATACCCATCATCACTTTTACGAACCACTACCCCTTTAGCGTAGTTATCTTTTTTAAGTAATTCAGCAATTCCATCTTTTACAATTTTCTGAGAAGCCATACCAACTACCCCATAGCACTCGGAGACAACCCCTCCGGCTAAGGTCGCAATCGCTTCTTCTGAAATCGTAAGTTTTCCTAAGTTTGTTATTCGTTCAATTCCCATAACTAACCTCCATTTGTTGCTTGTAACATTATATCAGATATTTTTTGACAGTCAAAGTAAACCTATTCACACGGACTTGAGCGTGCGGATGAAGAAGTATAATCTAAATAAATGCAATTGTTCTCAGGTGCGATTTGATCCACAAACAAGGGATAATCATTTAAAAGCTCTAAGGAGCGAAAATCACTATAAACTTGTTTTTGATCCGTTAATAAAAGCCATAGTTGGGCATGATCATAGGTTGTGGTTACTTGCTCAATTGAAGCAACCAATAAAAGAACTTCAGGGTTGAGTTTACTAAGACTTTCACCTAAACGATTTAGAAGCTGGTCATCATCAAAACCTTCAATGATGGGGACCTGTTTTTGAAAGTGTTCATTATAATCAGTTATTTGAATCAAGTAACCTTCTTCAACCAATAAGAACTCATCTTTATATCCCACCACCGCTTGTTCAACGACCTCCACAAGTAAAACATTACCTTGTTTTTTAAGGGTGAGGTCTTCTACGCCATTTAAACCTAAGGCTTTATTCTTATAGAGAAAAGGATGAATCAACCACATACGCTGTCCTTCAGCCAGTTTTAAATGAGCTAGTATTTCCTCATCGTCGTAGAGTTGATTATTATTCACAATAATCACACTCACTCGAAAAAGTGATGATTGATCAAGCTTGTATCCAACCAAGATAAAAGTTGATACAATAGCCAAGCCAACTAAGATGACGATGGCTTTACGAAATCGAGATTTTTGTTTGTTTTTTCTTTGTTGACGTAAGGCCGTGGAAATAACCTTATATGAACTGGTATCTTTATTAGTCATAATTATCAATTAAAGCGATAAAATCATCAATCGCACTCGGCGTTTGAAAGGCTTTAATGTTTTCTTTAATACGTTGATAAGTCAGTTTATCCTCAAATAAACGATCTAGTTCTGCAACTAAAACCTGAGCATCCAAATTCGCTTCTGGAACATAATAAGCTGCCTGCGCGTCAATTAAAGGCTCTATGTTTTTAAACTGATGGTTTTTAACCACATATGGACTTGGGATAAAGATAGCCGGAATTTGAGCCGCAATGACTTCACTGACAGTTGTTGCCCCACCCCGACATACAATCCCATTGATATAAGATAGCGCTTCGAGTTGATTAATATGTTCCCGAATCTTAATATTTGCAGGAACATCAAGATCATCTATAAATTCATGATAATGTTTTGCACCACTTACAATAATAAGTTGATAGGCTTTATCTTTTACTAAAGGAATCATCGTTTTTAAATAGTCATTGATCGTCTCTGAACCTTGTGAACCCATAACAATCAGAATCGTAAAACGATTAGGATCTAAATTCAGATCACCAAAAAAGCCTTTTGCATCATTTTGAGGCTTAAATAGAGCTCCCCTTGGATTACCAATAAAGCGGGCTTTGCCTGCTTTAAATTCATTGATGGTGGTTGGATAAGAAACCGCTACCTGCTGGGCAAAACGTTGAAGAATTCGATTTGCGGTGCCACTGATAGCGTTTTGTTCATGTAAATAAAGAGGTAGCTTCAGATAAGCGGCCGCCAGTCCAACCGGGATGGACACATAACCACCAAAACCAATGACCATCTCACTTTGAGCTTGTTTTAAAAGTTTAATACTTTTTAAGGTTGGTTTAATTTGGGCTAAAAGAATGAGAATTTTTTGAAGTGGATTACCTACTAATCCTTGATTCTTAATCCCATAGAACTTAAATCCAGCTGCCGGAACTAAGTCAGCTTCCATCTTATGGTCATTGCCGATAAAGGCAACCTCATGTCCCCTACTTTTTAAAGCATCCGCTAATGTAAGGGCGGGATAAATATGACCACCGGTTCCTCCGGTAACTACCATAATGTTTCGCTTTTTCATGAATTTATTATAACACAAACTTGTTTTTGATTTGTTATAATGATACTATGAAAAAACTTAAAAAACGGGCTCTGATCTTTGATCATGATGACACTTTAGTCGATTCCCAACGTACCATTCACTATCCTTTATTTCTAAAATCATTAGATCAATTAAGACCGTACCATGATAAACCAAGCTTCCAAGAATTTGTAACTCGTTCCAATCAATATGGTTTTGAAAACTATATTCGTCAAGTTTATGGATTTAATGATGCGGAAGTAGATCTTGAAATTCTCTGGTGGCGTCAAGGGGTTGGCGAAGCAAAAGCTGAAATCTTTGACGCTTTAAAACCCATCTTAAATGACTTTATTAAGAGCAATGGCATCTTAATTGTATATTCTTATTCTGAAAGTCATATGATTATTCGTGATTATGAGCGTTATTTTGATTTTGTGCCGCACGAAATTATTGGTTTTGACCAAGAACGCCATCTTCAAAAACCCTACCGTTTACCTGTCTTAATGGCCCTTCACAAGTATCAACTTGATCCAAAGGACTGTTTGTTGGTGGATGATATGCCTTTGCTTATTGA
>CAYXES010000068.1:0-2744 GCA_964464075.1 uncultured Erysipelothrix sp.
GATTCTGGTGAACAAGCCCTTGAAATCACAGAAATGTTGATTCGCTCAGAAGCTTTTGAGTTAATTGTCATTGACTCGGTTGCGGCTTTAGTACCCATGGCTGAATTAGCCGGTGAGATGGGGGATGCCCAGGTGGGTCTCCAAGCCCGTTTGATGTCAAAGGCCATGCGTAAGCTTTCAGGCGTGATGAATCGTTCTTTAACCACGGTTATCTTTATTAACCAACTACGAGAAAAAGTAGGCATCATGTTTGGTAATCCAGAGGTAACTCCTGGTGGTCGGGCCCTTAAATTCTATTCTTCCATTCGAATTGATGTGCGCCGGGGTGAAGCCATTAAGGCTGGTACCGAACTTTTAGGTAATAAAATTAATGTGAAGGTTGTCAAGAATAAGGTGGCACCACCTTTTAAGGTCGCTAGTGTTGAAATCATGTATGGTGAAGGAATCTCTAAAACCGGTGAGTTGGTTGATTTAGGCGTTCAATATGAGGTTATCAATAAAAGTGGAGCCTGGTATTCCTACAAAGAAGAGAAGATTGGTCAGGGTCGTGAAGCGGTTAAGAACTTCTTAAAAGCCAATCCGGATTTATTTGAAGAAATCGAAACCCTAGTTAAAGCACAAATCTATAAAAAAGACAGTGATGAAGCAGAAGCTTAACACTGCTTTTTTTTAAAAGTGAAAAATTTAAATTTATATGCGAATTATTTTAAAAACATCATATTTTGTGGTAAAATGACTATGTTTTACATAAGACATACAACGATACCCCATTGAAGGGACGTTGTAAAATACATTTTTTAGCATGGTGGAGGTAACAATGAGTAAAGAAATGTTATTAGCTACCATCTTATCAGGGTTTGTAGGTTTCACTATCGGAATCATTCTGATGGTTATATTTTCGAAATTAGAACTTAACAAGAATCAACAAAAATCGAAATTAATCTTAGAGGAGGCAGCCTTAAAAGCGGACAATACGGTTCGCCAGGCTGTTTTAGAGGGTAAAACTCAGGCTTATGAGTTAACCTTAGCTGCCGAAAAAGAGATTAAACAAAGACGAAGTGAGATTTTAGAGTTGGAAAACAAGTTATCCAAACGTGAAGATAACTTCAATAACCGGGATCATGCTTTAAGCGTTAAAGAAAAAAATATCGAAGATAAACAAAAAGCTATAAGTGATAAATACAATACTATCGAAAAGATGGAGAAAGAATTACAAGCAAAAATAGATGGCCAAATCGAAGTGTTAGAGAAGGTGGCACAAATGAGTCGCTCACAAGCTAAGGAAGAATTGATGAATGCCTTAGAGAAGCAGATTGAACACGAGATGATGCTGTATATTAAAGAAGAGGAAGAACATGCCAAAGAAATCGCCCAAGAGAAAGCCCGTAATATTATTGGCTTAGCGATTTCACGCTATTCACAAGAAGAGAGTACGGAACGTACAATTTCAGTGATTACGCTTCCCAATGAAGAGATGAAGGGCCGTATTATTGGACGTGAAGGGCGTAATATTCGGGCCATTGAACAGGCAACTGGGGTCGATTTAATTATTGATGATACTCCTGAAGCCATTACCATTTCATGTTTTGACCCCATTCGTCGGGAGGTTGCCCGTCAGGCCTTAGAAGTTTTAATCAATGATGGCCGTATTCAACCAGGTCGGATTGAAGAAGTGGTTGAAAAAGTTAAATCAGAATTAGAGGAGACCATGTTGAAGACCGGTCAAGAGACCACCTTCAAACTCGGACTTCATAAAATAGACCGTGAAATGCAAAGACTAATTGGGCGCTTGCGCTATCGTTATTCCTATGGCCAAAATGCATTGGCTCATAGTGTTGAAGTTGCCCATTTAACCGGTATGATGGCGGTTGAGTTAGGTTTAAATCAAACCTTAGCCAAACGGGCTGGTTTACTGCATGATATTGGAAAGGCCTTAGACTTTGAAATGGAAGGATCTCATATTGAACTGGGAGCCCGTGTCGCCAAAAAGTATGGCGAGCATCCAATTGTGATTAATGCGATTGAATCTCACCATGGGGAAAAAGAGGCGACCTCTGTCATCGCAACCTTAGTTGCGGCCGCAGATACCTTATCCGCAGCCCGTCCAGGTGCTCGTTATGAATCCTTTGAGAACTACATTAAACGTTTAGAACAACTTGAAGAAATTGCCCAATCCTTTGATGGGGTAGAACGAGTGTTTGCGATTAGTGCCGGACGTGAAATTCGTGTGATGGTGGTTCCTGAAAAGTTGGATGATTTAGGTGCACAAAAGGTTGCCCGTGATATTCGTGAGAAAATTGAAAATGAATTAACCTATCCAGGTCAAATTAAAGTGACCGTGATTCGGGAATTAAGAGCTTCAGAATTAGCGAAATAATGAATATTTTATTTATCGGTGATATTGTGGGGGCTTCTGGACGTAAAGTCGTCGGGGAGTGCTTGCCTTATTATCGTGACATGTATGATATCGATTTAGTCATCGCCAATGGGGAGAATGCTGCTCATGGAAAAGGCTTAACGCCAAAAGTTGTAGACCAGCTTTTGGCTTTAGGCATTGATGTATTAACCTTAGGAAATCACGCTTATGCCAAGAAAGATGTATATCTTTTAGATGGGAAACTTCCCATCTGTTTTCCCGGTAATATGAGCGGCCGCTTTTCTGATCGGCACACCTATGTGCTTGAAAAAGATGGCTTTAAGCTTGCGGTTTCAAGTGTCTATGGAGCAGTCTTTATGGATAATGT
>CAYXES010000068.1:2844-6703 GCA_964464075.1 uncultured Erysipelothrix sp.
CAATCAATCCAAAGAATTTATAAAAAACCCTCCCAAAAATGCGTTGAAAAGTAAAGGGTTTGTGATATAATTAGCTCATTAGGAGGTAGTTTTTATGCCAGTTAGAGTAGAAAAGGACTTATGTATTGGTTGTGAAGCATGCATTAGTGTTTGCCCAGTTAGTGCGTTAGTGATGGAGGATGATGGAACTGCATTCTGCCATGAGGATATATGCATCGATTGTGGTGCTTGCATTCCAGTATGCCCAACACAAGCAATAATTGAAGTGTAAAACCAAGCATGGCTTGGTTTTTTTAAGAAAGAGTGAGTTAATGAAGAATTATTTTAGTTTACCCGATTTAAAACAAGCAAAATCACGGAAACAAACTGAAGTACGTGTTGATTATAGTTTTGATTTACCCGAAGAAACCCAAGGTTTAGGAAATCATAAAAAATTCTATTTAAGAACCTATGGCTGTCAAGCTAACTTTAGAGATGGCGAAACCATTGCGGCGCTTTTATTAGCAATGGGTTTTGAAGCGACCGATGATGTGGATGAAGCGGATTTAATCCTCCTTAATACCTGTGCCATTCGTGAGAATGCCGAAA
Organism: uncultured Erysipelothrix sp.; assembly: GCA_964464075.1. Classification (GTDB taxonomy): domain Bacteria; phylum Bacillota_I; class Bacilli_A; order Erysipelotrichales; family Erysipelotrichaceae; genus UBA6182. Next base: position 3,433 of record CAYXES010000068.1, read on the forward strand.
ATAAGGTCTTTGGGGAAATTGGTAACTTCAAACATCTTAAACTTAAAAATCCCGACTTAATCTTGGGCGTATGCGGATGCATGCCCCAAGAAGAAAGTGTCGTTAATAAAATACTTAAAACCTACCATCATGTGGATCTCATTTTTGGTACCCACAATATTCATCGATTACCGATTTTAATTCATCATGCCATGTTTTCTAAGGAAAGAACGGTCGAAGTTTTCTCCAAAGAAGGGGATGTGATTGAAAATCTACCGGATCATCGTTTTAATGATGTGAAAGCTTTTGTGAATATTATGTATGGTTGTGATAAGTTTTGTACCTATTGTATCGTACCTTACACGCGGGGTAAGGAACGTTCGCGTTTAATGAAAGACATCTTAAATGAGGTTGATGATTTAGTGGCCCAAGGCTTCCAAGAAATTACCCTCTTGGGTCAAAATGTGAATGCCTATGGTAAAGACTTGGCGGTGGAAGATGGCTTTGCCCATCTGCTGGAGGCAGTTGCGAAAACTGGAATTCCACGGATTCGCTTTATGACGTCGCATCCTTGGGACTTCTCAGAAGCCATGATTGATGTGATTGCACATCATAAAAATATTATGCCGGCCATTCATTTACCCATGCAATCGGGTAATGATGAGGTACTTAAACTCATGGGCCGTCGTTATACCATCAAGGAATACACGGAATTATTTGATAACTTAAAAGCGAAGATTACCAATTGTGCTTTCTCAACTGACATTATTGTGGGTTTTCCTAATGAAACTGATGAACAGTTTGAAGATACGATGAAGATGATTGAATACTGTCAGTTTGATCAGGTCTATAGTTTTATCTATTCACCTAGAGAACATACCCCTGCCGCAAAGTTTGAGGATAATATTGCGATGGATATCAAGAAGGCCAGATTATCACGCTTAAATGAGCGGATTCGTCACTATGCTTATGAAAATAATGTAAAATATGTTGATCAAGTGGTTGAGGTTTTAGTTGAGGGGCCCTCAAAAAAGGATCCTTCTATCTTTTCAGGTTATACCCCTCAAAATAAATTAGTTAACTTTAAAGGGACTGCCATTGAAAAGGGAAGTATGGTAGCCGTAAAAATTACCCAAGCTAAATCCTGGTTTTTAATGGGTGAAATGCAGCCTCTTATTTGAGAAATAAGCAGATATAAGCTATAATATGACAGGAAGATTTCGGAGGAAATATCATGGATAAAATTCGCATCTTTGCCTTAGGTGGGCTAGATGAGGATGGCAAAAACTGTTATGTCATTGATGTAAATGACCAATGGTTTGTCATTGAAGCAGGACTAAAGTATCCTGATGGAGAACAGTTAGGGGTTGAAGTTGTGATTCCTGACTTTACCTATTTATTAGAAAACAAAGATAAAGTAAAGGCCATATTCATTACACATGGTCATGATGATGTGATGGGGGCTTTACCTTATTTACTTAAACAACATGTATTTGATGTCTATACTACGCCTTTAACGGCGTGTGTAGTGGAAGATTTACTCAACAAACACAAGGTTAAAAAGCATAAAATTCATCGCATCAAGCGGGATTCACAATTTAAGATTGGTAACACCACCATTAAGACCTTTGGTTTAACCTCATCCATTGCGGATAACTTTGGCTTAGCCATTGATACCAAGCATGGATCTATTGTGTACACCAGTGAGTTTATTATTGACTTTAATAATAAGCATGAAGCTTTTGATTGTGATATTAGTGAGATTGCCCAAATTGGTAAGAAGAAGGTTTTAGCCTTAATGGCGGAATCCTTAGGTGCCAATAAAGATGGCTTTACGGCCCCTAATCATCGTATTAGTGATCAAGTAGAAGCCGCTTTTGATAATGCGCAAGGACGCATTATCGTTTCACTTTATAAGCAAAATGTATATCGTTTGATGGAAGTCATTGAATTGGCCAATCAATTTAAACGCAAGGTGGTTTTCTATAACCCCAATCAACGTAAGTATATTTCCCATTTAGAGCATTTAGGCTACTATAAGATGCCTGTGAATAGTGAAATTTCAATTGATAATTATGATAATGAGGTTGAGAATGTGGTTGTGATTGTGGCGGCTAGTGGACCCAATGTCTTTAAGATGTTGCATAAGATTGCGATTAATGAAGATGACCGCATTAGTCTAAGACCAACTGACACCGTGATACTAGCATCACCTGCAGTACCTAATACCGAAGTTGAAGCCGCCGCCATGGAGAATGAACTTTACAAAGAAGGCTGTCATGTGGTCTCTTTTGACCATAAGAAGACCTTGTCCATGCATGCTTCAAAGGAAGATATTAAGATGTTGGTGAATTTATTGAAGCCTCAGTATTATATTCCGGTTAAAGGACAGTATCAGCATTTAGTTAATAATGCGAATCTTGTCTTTGATCATGGGATTAAAGCTCAAAATATCATTGTATTAGATAATGGTTTGGTTGCGACTTTTGAAGATGGCCAATATACCCGTAATCATACCACCATCAATTTAGAAGAAATCTTAATTGATGGGATGGAAAGTTTAGATGTGGGTGGTCGGGTGCTTCAAGATCGCGAATTCTTAGCCTCCGATGGGGCTATGATTATCGGGTTAGTTTTAGATTTTAAAACCAAGGCCATTATTGGTGGACCCGATGTGCAATCACGTGGTGTAATCTACTTGAAAGATGCTGATCACATTGTGAAGCAGGTGGGTCAAATCATGGAAGAAACGATTGAAACCATGGTAAGTGAAGGTCGTTATGATAATAATAATGCTCGTATGGAAGCTAAGGATAAGATTGCCAAGTATGTGTATCGCACAACTTCCAAACGTCCGATGATTCTACCGGTTATTATTGAAATAAACAATTAAGGAAACTATGAGTAAAAAATCAAAAAAAGCAATTCAACAAGATGTTATTAATGTAGTTAACTTCGCCATTACGGTGATGGTGGTTTTAATTACCTACTTTAAGCAAGGACCAGTGGGGGTATTTTTATACCGCATCTCTTTGGTTCTTTTTGGTATGTATCCTTGGGTTATCTATGCCTTATTGGTTTTCATTGCGGCCTTAGTCTTCTTTAAGAAGAAACTTAAAATCAGTCTTAAATACATCATCCTTTTAGTGCTTGCGATAAGTATTTTCTACCTCTATTTAGCTTTGGTGGAAACATCATTGATGGGAAGGGATTACGTCAATCATTTCTTCAGTCGAATGAAACCCATCTATTTAGAACAGTTGCCCCCTGAAATTGGTTTACTTGGAGCCTT
>CAYXES010000069.1:0-6662 GCA_964464075.1 uncultured Erysipelothrix sp.
TTGCGTTTATAAACTTCAACACCAGGTTGATCAAATGGATTTTCATCCATCAGATACACACTCATAGCAACCGCCTTGAAATAGAAGTAAATCAAATACCCAAAGGTATACGCACTATCATTTTCAATATTAATGATAATATTTGGAACATTACCTTCTTCATAGTGTGCCTTAAGCGTACCTAATTGAGCTTGTTGGTTAATCCAATGGAGACTACGTCCAATCAGATAATTCAACTCATCATCATCACTACGTAAAGCTGGTACCATCGCATCCAAATCTGGATTTTCTAAGTTTAAAATCGTTTCAAAGAAAATTGGTTTACCTTCTTGAATGAATTGACCCATGGAATGCAGATCGGTTGAATTAATAACGGATGCCGGGAAAATTCCCTTTTCATTCTTACCTTCGGATTCCCCAAAGAGTTGTTTCCACCATTCTGCCAACATCGCAAAGTGACTTTCATAGGATACAAAAATCTCGACATCGCGATTTTCCTTTTCAATCAGTTTGCGCGCTAAACCATAAGTGTAAGCCGGGTTCTTTGATAAATCACTGGTGTTCAAATCATGATAAGCAGCCAGTGAACCTTCCATCAGTTGATCAATATCAATCCCAGCACAGGCAATCGGTAATAAACCAACCGAGGTAAAGACGGAATATCGTCCCCCAATATCATCTGGAATTGACAGACGATGGTAATTGTAGGTTTGATTCTTTAATAATTCATGTAGGGTGCCCTTACTCTTATCCGTGGTCACCACAATTCGTTTCGCCGCTTCTTCAATCCCATAACGATTCTCCATGTAGTGGCGAACCATTCTAAAGGCTAGTGCGGTTTCGGTTGTAGAACCTGATTTAGATATGACATTTAAGAAGACCGATTTATTTTGAATGCGGTCCATAATCTGAAGGAGCGCACGTGATGAAAAGGTATTACCAATGTAGATAATATCTAATTTATCATCATGATATAAGCCATTCACAAACTCAATGGCGGCACGTGCTCCTAAATAAGAGCCTCCAATACCACAAACTAATAACACTTCGCCTTTTTGTCGAATCAATTGTGCCAGTTCTTTGACTTTGTTGAATTCATCTTTGTCATAGTTTAAAGGCCAATCAACCCATCCCAAATAATCATTCCCTTTATGGGTTTTTTCGTGGATCCATCCATGGATTTTATCCACTTCACTTTGATAATCACTTAAATTCTCTTTTAGCTTGGCATAGCTTAAATCAACTTTAATCATTATTTTCTTCCTTCCATTGTTTTATCCAACCTGGCAATTGACGCGCCAGGGTTTGAAATCCTAAATTATTCTTAGGCAACTGTTGGTCCTTAATCTTCGAACGATAACGACGCATGGGTCGTTGGTAAATTGCCTTAAGTGACAGTTTAAGTTGTCCATGCTTCTGGTCCACATCCAGCACCTTTAAGTACAGATGGTCACCAACTTGGACATACTGGTGGATATCTTTAACGTAGTTATCAGACAACTCAGAGATGTGAATTAGACCGGTTGTATCCTTATCAATGGACACAAAAGCCCCATAGGATTGAATCCCCGTCACATAGCCTACCACCACTTGTCCAACACGATACATAATCCACCTCTTTTAATAAAGTTATTATACCACAAGGGTAAAAGGGTTGTGATATAATACTAACGAGGTGAAACCATGCTTGGTAATATGTACCCATTTTGGGCCGCAATTATTGCTAATTTAATTGCACAATTGCTCAAACCAATCTTTTATTATTTACGTAGTCGACAATGGCAATTCAATTTAGCGATTGAAAGTGGTGGCTTCCCTAGTTCCCATACTTCAACCGTCACCGCATTATCACTTGCGGTGGGGATTACAGAGAATTTCTCTTCTACAATTTTTGCGGTAACCCTTACCTTTGCTTTAATTGTCGCCTATGATGCCGCTAATGTCCGCTATTATGCGGGACAAAACATTCGCATTACGCAACAACTCATTAAGGATATCCAAATCCTAACCCAAACTAAATTGGATGATCCGGTCTACTTAACCAAGATTAAAGAGGTCTTAGGCCATAAATGGATCGAGGTAATTGGTGGATTTATTCTTGGAGTTGTGATAGCATTATTATTATTCTTAATAAAATAGGAGGTTGATTATGAAAGAGAAACTAATTGAAGAAATCGTTGATACGATTGATAAGATTCGTCCATATATTCAAAGAGATGGTGGTGACATCGAATTCGTTGATGTGAACGATGATGGTGTTGTTTCAGTTCGTATGCTCGGAGCATGTGTGGGTTGTGGATTAATTGATAATACCATTACCCTAGGAGTGGAAGCCATCTTAACGGATGAAATTCCATTTGTAAGTGAAGTTATTGTTGTCGATTAAAAGGCTAGCGCACAGCGCTAGCCTTTCTTATTCACATTCAATTTCTTTAAGTGCCAATCGTTTATGAACGATCTCATTGATAATCGTATAAACAACCGCAAAGATTGGAACCCCAATAAACATTCCAACTAAGCCAAAGAAGCCGCCTCCAATAACAATCGCAAACATAATCCATAAGCCAGGTAAACCCATAGAATCTCCCAAAATTAAGGGGCCTATGAAGTTACCATCCAGCTGTTGAAGCAAGATGATGAATAATCCAAACCATAAGGTGACCATCGGATCAACGATAAACAAAATAAATAAGGATGGAATCGCTCCGATAAATGGGCCCAAGACGGGAATCATATTAGTTAGACCAATGATAAAGCTAATAAGAATGGCATAAGGCCAGTTAAAGATGGTCATGGCTAAGAAACACAATAATCCAACAATAATGGAGTCAATACTCTTACCAATAATAAAACTATTGAAAGTTTTAGAACTTAAACGCGTTACTTTTAGAACTCTTTGGGCATTCTCTTCATTTAAGAAAGCATAGGTCATTTTACGAAATTGTAAGGCGAAACGTTCCCGATCAATTAAAATATAAATCGCAACAATCAGACCCAATGATATACGAAATAATAAATTAGCGAACTGAAGAGAGTAGCTGATAATCTTCGGCACATATTCTTTAATGAGATTGGCTAATACATGCAGCAATTCTTCCCCTGAACCGATTAATATTTCCGTAAACTCAGGATCAATATTAAGACGTAAAATCAAATCTTGAATAAAATCTTCTGCGGTACTGACATAACTTGGTAGTTGGATGGTTAAGGTATTCACCGAAGAAATCAGTTGTGGCAGTAAAACATAGATTGAAAAGACCACTAATCCAATCACAAGAAATACGGTCAAAACTGCCGCAATGATCCGTCTTATCTTAACTTTCAGTTTAAGATAAGACAATATATTGGTTTCAATCCACTTCATTAAAGGTGCGACCACAAAGGCAATTGAAAACCCAACCACAAAAGGCAATAAAATCGATATCGTTTTATCAATAAAAGCTTTAATAAAATAAAAGTTTAATATCACAAAATAAAAACTAACCACCACAATCCCTGTAATAATAAGAGAAATGGTCTGTTGTTTTTGTTGTGGACTTAATTTAAAGCGCATCATCTACCCCCTCTAATAATTTCTCCCAATCAATATTTAAAAATCCTTGACTCTCTAGAAAATCACTTCCAAAACCACTTGCACTTACTAAAACAATCGGTGGCATTTGGATGCGTTTGAAAATCGCAAGTTGTAGTAAACGGATAAGCCATTGTAGATCGTTAATAAAAGCTTCCATGTCATTTAATTGGTATATGGTAAGCCATTTATGGAAAATCGGATCAATAAAATATTGAGTCTTAACTTGTTCAATCCAACTCTCAATCGCATAGGTTGGTTTTTCTAAGAGCTTGTCAATTAAATAATCATGATAACCCCATTTCATTGGGTCAACTTGATTCTTATTAAGTTCTGCTGATGGGGCAAAACCAAAATGATATCCTTTTTCATCTTCATAAGGTATTAAATTAGCTGGAATGACTACTTGTTGATAGTAGTCATTGATTGATTGCGCAAGCTCAAAGACATCCACCTTATTACAATCACCAAGTGGTGCTAATGCACCAATGGTATCCCCATACAACGTCGCATAACCAATCGCAACCTCAACCTTATTCCCATTACTGATAATGACACCATTTTCCTTAGCTGCAATGGTCGATAAAACATGGCCACGAATACGAGCTTGGATATTCTCCACAATTAAATCAGCCTGGTTAGGATCTAAGTCCAAGGTACTTTGAGTTGCTTCCACGAGTTGTTCAATACTGATCTCTTGATAACTAACCCCTAAGGATTGAGCTGTAATCTGTGCATTGTTGATGGTGATGGGACTGTTGTACTTACTAGGTAGATTGTAGGTTAATACCCGCTTGGGATTTAATGCCCGGGCTAAAAGCGCCACTGATATGGAACTATCTAATCCACCTGATAGACCAACCACCCATTTGGTTGATTCACTAAAAAAAGCTTTATCAAAAGCATAGACACTGTAGGTTAAAGCATCAAATAAGCTTGGATGACTTAAATCAATATCCCCTATTTGCAATAGGGCTTCCTCAAAGGAATGATTCGCAATGGCTAGTTTAGTGATATGTTGATCACATATAAATGAACCACCATTATAAATGATGACATTTTTACCAGTATTCTGCATACCCACAATATTAGCGTAAACAAAAAGTGATACCGGATATTTAACTAATAATTCCATAAGGAATTCATTTTTACGTTGAATCGTTTTCACATAGGGTTCACTATCGAGATGAATCAAAACATCTAGATTTTGTGCCTGCCATCCTTTAAGTAAAGCTTCACTTTGGCTTTCACTTTTAAAATCACTTCCAATCCCTAACCCCAGGCGGAGTTCTTGATTGTGGAGTTTGATGATAAAAGGCGATAATTCACTTGGCTTTTCATTCACTGTTTTAAAATAACGACTATCTTTGTAGTATCGTTGATCATTAAAAACTTGTTTAAAATAAATATTCGATTTAGAGTTTTCACGGGCAACTAGTTTTTGATTTTGAGCCACAAAAGCTCCAACCCCAATATCCTTTAGATTTTTATCGATATAAGTCAGATTTGACCACACTAAAACAATATCCTGAGCTAAGGATATAATTTTTTCATTATAAATTTGGCATTCCTTAATAAAACGCTGAGAAAAGATAACATCCCCAAGCTGATAACCACTTAAGGTTAACTCCCCAAAAACCAGGATTTCAACTCCTGATGCTTTTGCAGCTTCGATGTGTTTTTTCATACGCTCATAATTTGATTTTATTTGTTTAGGAATAACTTCCATTTGAGCAATCGCAATTTTCATAGCCACCTCAATGTCATTATAAGTTAGAATGCTCTACCTGTCACTTTTTTCTTTGGCGTTGAATCTCAAAAGCTAGCACCGCGGTTGCGGATACGGCACTTAAGGCTACCTTTACATCATTATCATATTCAATATGAATCAGCCCATCGCTATCCTCAATAACTACCTTTGATAGTCCTCGTCGTTCGCCTCCAATACATAAACATACCTTAGTGGGGTAATCATATTGATCATAGGCAATGGAAGCATCGGATCGTAAAGCACTCACAATATGATAACCATGTTCTTTAACTTGATTTAATAGACCTTTAAAATCATCAGTTTGGATCCAGTTAACACGTTCACTTGCGCCAGCAGAAGCTTTTAAGATAATTGCTTCACTTTCTTGATAGTGGCGCTGATTCGTAATAACTGTTTTAAAGTTGGCGGCTAAACCACTACGAATGGCCATCGCTAGATTATAAGGGTCTTCAATTCCCTCTAATAATAAAATGTTATGATCTTCATTGATTTGATTTTCTAGCTGGCGATAGCCAACCTCAGCGAAAATTCCCCCATGAGTGGTCGCTTTAGACATGGACTGTGCAATCTCTTTTGATATGGATTCAAAAGCAACATCATTTGCATGGCATAAATGGATGATGTAGCCAATATCTTTTGAACGTTTGTAATTGGGGATATAAACTTTAATTACTTCACGTCTCTTACATTCAAGCGCTGCTTTAACTGATAGTGCACCTTCTATAATCATGGTAGTAGCTTCCTCACAAAGTCATTCACATCCACTTTAAATGGTATTTTAATTTGAACAATTTCCATGGGTTTATAGACCCTATCTACAATTTCATGGTCACTATTAATAATTTTAGTCATCGTAAAGGATAGGTTTTCATGATGTGGCCCAAAAATTTCACACTCCATACCTGCTTCAAAATGATTACGTACCTGTAACTGGGCCAATTGCGTGGCTTCATCATAGTCTAGAATCACACCTAAGAACTCTTGGGTAATTCCACCCCCATTAGTACCATATAAATGACCATCTTCACTAGGAATACTTTCGTAAAAACCAGAGAAGGTTTCTCGTCCTTGAGCTTTGGATAATTCATGATTCACCTTTTCAATCAATTTCTTTTCATCAATTTGATCCATTTGATCAATCATCATTCGATATGAAGAGACAACCGTCGCTAGATAGTATTCGGATTTCATCCGTCCTTCAATCTTTAAACTCGCAACCTTACTCTCAAGTAATCCCTTCAGTATGGGGGTAGCGTTTAAATCTTTAGAACTCATAGAAAATAAAACATCTTGATCAAACACTGCTTCTTTATCGTGATT
>CAYXES010000070.1:0-6595 GCA_964464075.1 uncultured Erysipelothrix sp.
CTTCCGCTTTTTCTTAAGGAGGAATCATGAAAATCTTACAAGAAGCATATACCTTTGATGATCTATTATTGGTACCCGCTTATTCTTCAGTGGTACCAGCTCAGGTTAATCTTAAGGTATCTTTATCACCAAACTTAAATCTGTCTATACCACTCACATCAGCTGCGATGGATACCATTACTGAAAGTGCTTTAGCCATCAAATTGGCTTCTTTAGGGGGCTTAGGTTTTATTCATAAAAACATGTCCATCCAAGCACAAGCTGATATGGTTAAGGCGGTCAAAGAAGCCCAGGTTGAAGCAGATTATACTCAACCAGCTTTAGATCAAGATGGTCGTTTGTTAGTTGGGGCTGCGGTGGGAGTCAGTGATGATACCTTAGATCGCGTTAAAGCTTTAGTTGGGGCGAAGGTGGATGTGATTGTGATTGATAGTGCCCATGGTCACTCTCAAGGAGTGATTAACGCCATTCAAACGGTTCGCCAACACTACCCTAATTTGGATATTGTGGGTGGTAATATTGTGACTGCTAAAGGAGCTACCGATCTTATTGAAGCAGGTGCCAATATCTTAAAGGTTGGGGTAGGTCCCGGTTCAATTTGTACCACTCGGGTTATTGCAGGGGTGGGAGTACCTCAGATTAGTGCCATTATGGATGTGGTTGCGGTGGCGAAAGCACATAAAGTAGGTGTGATCGCCGATGGTGGGATTAAACAATCTGGTGATATCGTGAAGGCCTTAGCGGCGGGAGCGGATGTGGTGATGCTGGGTAATCTTTTTGCGGGAACCAGTGAATCACCGGGTGAGGTTTTCAAATTAGAAGGTCGTTTGGTTAAGGCCTATATGGGTATGGGTTCATTAACCGCGATGAAAAAGGGATCAAGTGATCGCTATTTCCAAGGCGGGGTTAAAGAATTGAAGAAATTAGTTCCCGAAGGAATTGAAGGGATTGTGCCTTATAAAGGAGCACTAGATGATGTAGTTTATCAAATGATGGGGGGACTACGCTCCGGTATGGGTTATTGTGGATGTGCCACGATTAATGATCTTCAAGAGCATGCTCAGTTTGTCAAGATTAGTGGTAATGGTCTGATTGAATCCCATCCCCATGACTTAATTAAGATTAAGGAGGCTCCAAACTACAATGGTTGATACAATCTGGATTGTTAATCCCCAAGCGGTTGATTTAACCCGTCGTGTACGAGCTTTAGAGGTCTTTTCTGAGGTCTTAAGTCTTAAACAAGCTTATAATCGACTATCAGATATAAGCCATTTAAAAGGTGTAATTATCGCTTATGATAAGCAACTTGATGATGAGGAATTAGATAATCTAATTGAGAATCTTACAGCTTTAAAGGTTAAGCTTTTAGTAAGTGGTTTTGATTTTAACTTAGTTGAAGAAAATCCCTTAATAACCATTAATAAAACGAATCATATTAGTGATGAGCTTTTAAATCAGTTTGTTTTTGAGGTATGTCAAGCTCAAAAGAAGTGGCAACTTGAAGATTTCATTGAGCGTCAAGTTCAACAGATTCAAGCTGAAGTTAAGGACCAAAATGTCATCCTAGGTTTATCGGGTGGGGTTGATAGTTCAGTAGTTGCGGCACTTTTAGATAAAGCAATTCAAAAACAACTAACCTGTATTTTTATAGATCATGGTTTACTAAGAGAAAATGAAGCCCAGCAGGTTATTGAAATGTTTTCAGATTATGATTTTACCTTGGTTGCGGTGGATGCGAAACAGGAATTCTTAGATAATCTAAAAGGTGTTTCTGATCCAGAAACCAAGCGTAAGATTATTGGGGAAACCTTTATCAAGGTCTTTGAAAGAGAAGCCTCTAAGATTGGTGATGTTAGCTTTTTAGCACAAGGCACCCTCTATACTGATGTGATTGAATCAGGAGTTGGAGCCCACTTAGTCAAGAGTCATCATAATGTAGGCGGCTTACCAGAGAAGATGAATCTTAAACTCATTGAACCTTTTAATCTATTATTTAAAGATGAAGTTCGACAAGTTGGAGCACTTCTAAAACTCAATGATGAGATTTTAAATCGTCAACCTTTCCCTGGACCAGGGCTTGCGATTCGTATTATTGGAGACGTGACTCAAGAGAAAATTGATATTGTCCAAAAGAGTGATACCATCTTTAGACGGATTCTAAAGGAAGAAGGTTTATATGATTCAATTTGGCAATCCTTCACCGTTTGTACCAATATTAAAAGTGTGGGGATTGATGAGGGTAAGCGCTCTTATGCTTATACGGTGGCATTACGAGCTATCAATTCCATTGATGGTTTGAATGCAGAAGTTATTGATATTCCAATCCGGATTCTCAAGCGTATCTCCAGTGAAATAACAACGAAACTTAAAAATGTGAATCGCGTCGTTTATGATGTGACAAATAAACCACCAGCAACGATTGAATATGAATAATTCACTAAAGTTTATATGAAGTCAACAAAACCCACTAAATAGTGGGTTTTTTGAATGCCAAACAGGAGAATAGTGAGAAAATAGGGGCTACTGATGTCAAACTGATGTCAAAAGATTTTAATAGTGGGAAATCAATTTTGAATATGAGCAAAAAGTTAATAATTCTAAGACAATATAAAGGAGTGTCCATTATATTTTTTCAATAGAGAAAATTGAAAACCTTATCATCTTTAATGCTATAATTGATTCAAGTAATCAGAAATTTTATAATAAGGTGAATTTGGACTTGGATTTAGTGATACCCATTTTTGTATTATCAGGTGGTGAACAACAACGTGTTACTTTAGCATGTTTGTTCTTAAAGCCAAGCTCAATCATTTTAGTTGATGAGCCGACGGGAAAAGTAGATAAAGAAAAAGAGATTGATGTGATGAACATTCTTAAAAGTTTTTCTTAGGCAGGGAAGACAGTAACTGTGGTGATCCTCAATAATGAATACCTTGATTATTTTGATTAGATTATTGAATTTTAATTAGATAGGCTTAAAGATGATTGGCTTGAGCATACATGCATGTGCTATCTAAATACCAAATTGATGCAACCAGCAGTTGACAGATTTCCATTAATGTTGGTAGACATCATGTAAGCTTTTTAATAGTATGGTAATAGAGAAGGTAGGTGAGGTTATGTCAGAGAAAATATTAAGGCTTAGAAAAGAATTAAACTTAACTCAAGATGAGTTTGGATCTCTACTATCTGTTTCAAGACAAGCAGTTTCAAAATGGGAATTAGGTCAAAGTACACCTGATATTGAAACTTTACGTAGGATTAAACAGTTGTTTGGTCTAACATATGATGAATTGTTAGATGAAGATAAGCCAGTAGAATTTAAAAATGATGTAATACTTGAATTAAGACAGAAGCGATATAGTTTCTATTACAGCTTAGTTTTGATTGTCATTGCCCTTGTGTTTTTCTTATATTATGTTTCCATACGAATAAATGGTACCTACGATGCCTTTATTTTTAACTATGATTTAAGAGTAATACAAACTCAAAAAGGATATGATTGGTTCTATTATTTTATTAAGATTGGTTTACTTTTACTTTCAGGTTTATTTTGCTTAATTGGATTATGTTTTGGTTATTTTTCGCAGCACAAAGGAGGGTGAGTGACGCTTATTAGTTTAGATTGACGTATATATATACGTTAAAACTAGAATAATCTTCAAAGAATAGTAATTCTAAAAAAAAGGATATGAAAGGGAAATATAAATGAAATTTAAATCACTTATTAAGCTTTTTATGACTATACTACTAGTCACATGCTGTTTTGGATTTGTAGAAGTTAACGCAACTCATAATACAGATGTTACAAAAATAAGATTACAATTGCTAGAAGCAGGTGTAGGTATAGATAAGGTAGATTTTCTTGTAGAAAAATTGGAAAATGGTGAGATGCTCGATTCTATGAAAGAGGAATACTCAAATATTAAGCCTATTTTTGAAAGTTTTTCTAGACAATCTTATGAAGCTAAGTATATTTACCCAGATGGATCAGTTAAAAATGTTTCTATCACCCAGGGAATTTTTATAGGGTCAATTACAGGTGGAGTTTTTAATAGCGGAACCTATTGGTATACATGGAGAAATGCAAGAGTTTTGGCCTCATGGGGAGTAGTAACTGCGAGTTTTTATGCTGACATGCAAGGGTCTACAGGTTTCGGAAAAATTAGTGCAATTAGAGATTGGGGTATTATTACAGCTGGTGGGACGTTTGATTTTCATGATTTTTCTATTATTAGATCTAACGCTTCAAGTACAAGTCCAGCTGAAGCAAGGTTGTTTTTTACAGCAACGGCTCTTCAGAATTTTGGACAAGCTACTTTTTATCTACGACTCTATGTTCCGTATTCAGGCTTGCCATATGCCCGCTTAGCTGTATTGAATTAGTTATAACTATATGATTTTGGCAATTATTAGTTGGTTACTAGGTACCTAATATAAATTGTTTACTTAATGATGTTTTTCAACGTAACCTTCCGAATTTTCAAGAGAAGTAACAGTTATCATATCATAATTTCCATGAAAAATATTATGGCATTGTTAGAGATATACACTTGCAAATGATATGAGACCAAGATCTAAGAAATAAAAGATTTGTGATGTAAAATAGTATTGAGATTGTTTGATTAACTTGTCTCTTTGGTCAAGTGAAGTTAGATAACCAAAGGTTGCTATTGGTATGTTGTAGATCGTCTTAAATAACGTTTGGTGTGAGCTCTTAAATCACTTAAAGAAGAGACAAAATAGGGGGGCAATGTGAAAGATATAATGGATACTATATTAATTGAAACGAAGCATGTTGGCTCATTTTAATTTTGGAGATTTTAAAAAAAGAATCTTACCTAAATTATTTTTGTAGTTACAAAATTAATATTGTTAAGTTATGTTTTAAAGATAGTGTTGATGATTAGGATGACCTGTGTATAGCATCAAAAGTTCAAAATATGTATTTTGAAAATCACTTTCATCAGTAAAAAAACGCTGTTACTGTATAATAACCTGAAAATATCTAACAACAAATTTATAATCAAAGGAGGGGGAAATATCAAAATAAAATTTTAGTATAATGCAGTTAATGTTTTATCAATTTTTTGATGGATTATTTTATCGTTAGCTGACTCGTATTTAATATAACTATGTTTATGTGATAATTAAATAAAAAATTGTGTCTAAATGAAAAAGCTTATGAACGGTTTTGATTGATCACTGAAAGGCAGTTTTTAATTTAAAGTATGATAAAGATTATAGAACAGCAAAATTTTTATTTGATTTAATCATTGGAGTTGTTTGCGAAAAAAAAGAAGAAGCAGTTATTACTTAAGTTTAGTGATTTAAAAATTTATGGAGGAAAATAATGAATCAAACTTATCAAAATTTAAAAAGTATAGTATTGTATTTTGTCCTAATAATTCTTTTGCTAACAAGCTTTAGTACAACTATTTTTGCAACAGAAACAAAACATGATATACCATTAGAAGATGTAAACGGAGTTGTAATTGAAGAAATAGAATATAATGAATATTTGAACTTAAAAGACAATGTAGTAAGCAATTTTGACTTGGATCAAAGTATTGAATTGGAGAAAAAAATTATAGAATACGAAACAGAGTATGATAAATTTATATATGGGTTAAAGGAAAGGTATAATCGTCAAGAACTAAAGAATTTTAATTATAGTGAAGAACAAATCAAAGCAATTAAGAGTTTTGATGGTAGTGAAGAATTGCGGATAGCAGCTTCAGCTGTAATTTCTTCAAATTTAACAACAATTTTATATAGTTATGATAGTCAAAATGATCGAACAACGTTACGTATGGGTTACATCCTGAACATAAGTGGTATAGAGTTTATGCCAGGTCATAGGAATGCAGGAGTGACAATTGGTGGTTCACAAGCAGCATATTTCTTTTTATCTAGTAATCTTTCACTTACTTATACATCGGCATCAAATGATAAAATATATAAAAATTATGTTTCCGAAAATAGAACGACTCATAGCGGTGCAGGTGTATCATATTCGTTTAGTCCATCATTAACGAAAAGTGCACCTATGAACCCAATACCTTATATCTTAACCAATCTTTATTTATCATACACTGGAATTGCTGGTGGAAGAGTAACAATAAGCGGTCTTACAGGTAAATATATAACGAATAGATTGTCAGTAGGGATTGGATTTGGTATTTCCAGTACTGGTATTGGAATTACTTTAGAACCAAAGTGGAACTGGACAGTATTAGATTCTAATACAAAAACAGTTTATTTACCTGCATAAATATTATTTTGAATATAACATCTAACTAAAAATGGAAAGGGTTAATTATGAAAAATAAGCATATAAAAAATGCACTTATAACATTGGGTATGATGATATTATTTCATTGGGTTGTAGCTATTGGTGGTTCGATATTTGGACTTGCATTATATGGTGGTTCAGATTACCTTACAAGTTATTTTGCTGGTATTTATATTGGCCAAACTATTATATTCTCATGCTTGATATTTCTTATTTTGAATTTAGTTTTCGATAAAAAAGAATAAAGTCAAGTCCAGAATCTTGTGTAAAATTCCTATGAGTCAGTAGTGAAGCATTATT
>CAYXES010000071.1:0-6477 GCA_964464075.1 uncultured Erysipelothrix sp.
ATATTCAACCGGTTGTTGATAAGATTAATGTCTTTACTGAGGATGGTAACAAGAGCCTGATGAAGGATGTGGTTATTTATGGCGAGTAAGAAAAGATTTAAGTTTGATTTCTGGGTTGTCACAACCATTATTATCGCTGTTATTCTGGGTGTGTTTCTTGCATATCCGGTATTCTCATTATTTTTTAGAGCCTTTCGCGATGGAAAGACTGGGGCTTTAACGCTTGCAAACTTTGCGCGTTTCTTTAGTAAAAAATATTACTTACGCGGTCTAAAGAATAGTTTAATTATTGGGAGTATCGTAACCAGCCTGGCAATCTTAATTGGGGGTCCCCTAGCTTATCTAATGGCTACCTATAAGTTTAAAGGGAAACGCATATTAGATATTCTAATTGTAATTTCACTGTTATCCCCACCTTTTATTGGTGCCTATTCCTGGGTACTATTAAGTGGTCGTAGTGGAGTGCTTACTAAATTATTTGCATCCATTGGGATTAAGGTGCCAACCATTTACGGTTTAGGTGGTATTATCTTTATCTTAACGTTAAAGTTGTATCCTTTTATTTATTTGTACGTAAAAGGGGCCTTACAAAAGATAGATGCATCGTTGATTGAAGCGGCTGAAAGTCTTGGGGTACGTCCAATTAAGAAGGTCTTTAATGTTGTGCTTCCTTTAATCTTGCCGACCTTATTGGCAGGGGCTCTCTTAGTCTTTATGAATGCGATTGCGGACTTTGGATCACCGATGGTTATTGGTGAGGGTATTAATGTACTCTCAACCATGGTGTATACGGAATACATCAATGAGATTGGTGGTAACGCAAACTTCTCAGCTGCCATTGCGATTTTGATGGTTGTGTTGACATTAGTTTTATTCATGGTTCAAAAATACGTTGTTAATAAGAAATCATTTACCATGAGTGCACTTAAGCCAATTCAACCAAAAAACTTTCAAGGTTTTGGGGGTGTCATTGCCCATATCGTAGCTTATGTGATTGTCTTTGTGTCAATGATTCCTCATTTTACTGTATTGGTAACTTCCTTTTTGAAAACCGAAGGAAAGATGTTTAGATCAGGTTTTTCTTTCAATAGTTATTTAAAGGTGTTTTCAACCTTAGGTAGACCAATTCGTAATACCTATACATTTAGTTTAATTGCGATTGCGATTATTATTCTATTGGCAATCTTTATAGCCTATACTTCGATTCGTAAGCGTAATAAGATCACACAAGCGATTGATGCGATCACCATGTTCCCATATATTCTACCTGGTGCAGTGTTGGGCCTAACTTTACTAATGGCATTTAATAAGGGTTTCTTTAGTCTAAGTGGAACCGCAGCAATTATTATTATTGCCTTAGTGATTCGACGGTTGCCCTATACCATGCGTTCTAGCTCGGCAATTCTGTATCAGATTAGCCCTAGTATTGAAGAAGCAGCGATTAGCTTGGGTTCCGGCCCGGTTAAAACCTTCTTTACCATTACCGTAAGGATGATGCTACCGGGAGTATTATCAGGCGCTATTCTAAGTTGGGTTATGTTGATTAATGAATTAGGTGCTTCTTTCCTCTTATATTCTTCCAAGACAGCGACGATGTCGGTGACAGTTTATCAACAAATTGTCCGGATGGAATATGGGGTGGCTGGTGCGGTTGCGACTATTTTAACTTTAACCACCATTGCGTCCTTAGCGTTATTCTTCAAAGTTAGTGGACAAACGGATGTAAACTTTTAATCGAAAGGCCTCAGGATTTATCTTGAGGCCTTTATTTTTAGGTCGCTATTTTTTTTTAAATCATAGAATCCATCATCTCACTATGATAAGTGGTATAATGACTAGCAGTGTGTGAAATAGAAGCGAGGATTAGCATAGCGTGAAGCGTAAGCAGAAAACATTTAAAGAAGACATCCGAAGAACCTTAATTGTGTACGCCTTAGCGCCGGCTATGCTTTTGACAGCCATTGGTTTAATTGCTTCGGCTGTGATTTTTTACCGTAGCATTATCAATTATAATGCACAGGTAAATCTACAGATGAGTCATCAGTTAAGTGAAACGAGTGAAAACTATTTAGACTTTGCCAATCGCTTTGCGACTGATGAAATGGTGATTAGATATATGAAAAATCCCCGTTCAACGGCTGAAGTTGCCGCTCAATTGTATGATTATGTTCGTTCACAAGCTCTTAAGGGAGAATTTTACTTAATCAATGTGGATAACGATATGCTGATTGGCAGTACTCGTGAAATGCCTGATTACTTGATAAAAGGACATCATAATCAGTTTGGGATTTTATTTAAGTTAATGAGCCAGCGACAAACTAGTCAAGTTGCGATAGACACCAACAAAGATTTTCAGAAGGCCATTACATTTGGCAAAGCCATTATTGAAGATGATCAGTATTTAGGAGCAATTGTCTTTGTTTTACCAGGGCAGTCTTTAGCGGATTACTTTAAAGAGGTTGATTCTTTGAATTGGATGGTTACCGATCGTAATGGTTATGTGATATGGTCGACGGAACCTTTATTGGTGGATCGTCTTGGTCGTATCTTTAATGAACTACAAGGAAATTCTGGTTTTATATCAACCTTAGGAACGAATTTCTATACTAAAACCGACCGTATTGTTAATAATCAGTTAGAGGTTCACACTATTTCTCACTTTGGTACCTATACTAATATCTTTATGAGTGTGATTATTACTTTAGTCATTATCTTTATTCTCGTCTTTGTGCTTTTATATGTTGTTTCAGCATGGATTGCCAAAAGTAAAACGAAGGTTATTGATCAGATTGTTGAAACCATGAGTTATATGCGAACTGGACATTTTGATCGACCCATGGTGATTCATAGCGAGGATGAATTCCAACAAATCGCAACCTCATATAATAAGATGCTCTTTAAGATGGATGAACTCATGCACGATAATCAAGAATTGGGACGTCAAAATGTTATTTCTGAGTTGAAACAATTAGAAAGTCAGTTTGACCCTCATTTCATATTCAACACTTTAGAGCTTATTAAGTACATGATTAAGATTGATTCAAAGGGCGCGAGTAAAGCCCTTGTAGGGATGTCTACGCTCTTACGCAGCAGTTTAGATAATACCGCGTCAACTATTACCTTAGAAGCGGACATTGAATACACTAAGAATTATTTGATGATTCAAAAATATCGTTTTGGTGAGCAGCTAAGCTATGAATTCAATGTGGATGAAAATACGTTAGAATGTATTGTACCTAAGCGTATTATCCAACCCATTGTTGAGAATTCGCTCATTTATGGTATTGAATACCAAACTGATTTTTTGATTAAGGTGGATGCCTATGTGGAAGATAATCAGTTGATGTTGGTAGTTAGGGATAATGGAAAAGGAATCGATCGTTTAAAAATTGATGAGATTGAACACATACTCAAACAAAAAGTAAATACCTCTTTGCACAATGGTCTCTATAATGTACACCGTCGCATTGGTTTAATTTATGGGATTGAATATGGATTAAAAATAAAGGGCTTAGAAAATCAAGGCACCGAAGTTATAATAACTTTGCCTGTGAAAAAGGAATTGATATAAAATATGATTAAAGTATTAATAGTAGAAGATGAAGAAATTATCCGTAAAGGATTAATATATACCTTTGATTGGTCAGCTTTAGGCTGTGTGGTTGTGGGAGAAGCAAAGGATGGGCAATCTGGTTTAAAGAGTATTGAGACTCTTTCACCTGACATTGTGATTTCAGATATCAGAATGCCTGATATGAGTGGTTTAGAGATGATTGAAAAGGGTTTAAAAAATCATAATTTTTGTAGTATTGTTTTAACTGGGTATTCAGAGTTTGAATATGCTAAGCAGGCGGTATCGCTTAGAGTGTTTGAATACTTATTGAAACCGGTGGATGAAGATCTATTAATTAAAACGATTCTTAAGGCTCGTAGTCACATTGAAGAGCTTAATCTTTTAAGCAGCATCAATAAAAGAAATCCCGAGTATATGTTAAATGATTTTGAAGTTTTATTACGAGAAGGTCGTAAATTGAATTATTATGTACATACAACCCTGATGATGGTGCAAGCGCAGTATCAGGAACGATTAAACATTAATGATATTGCGGAGCAATTGGATGTGAGTAAAAGTTATTTAAGTAAGAAATTTAAAGAGGAAACCGGAATGACCTTTGTAGAGTTTTTAAATCGCTATCGCATTAATCAAGCAATTCAGTTGCTTGAACAGGGTGATTTACGAATCTTGGAAGTCGCAACTAAGGTTGGGTTTAGTCAGTATAAGAATTTCTCGAAGGTCTTTCGTAAATATCTTAATATGACCCCAACCGAGTTTTTAGAATCCAATGTCAGAGTGATTCCTAAACAATAAAAAAAAACATCTTCACGATACTTAGTATAATCTGAAGATGTTTTAATTTTATAATGGAATAAAGATACTTAGGATCGCCGCTATCGCGATGATAGTAACTGGCGATATCTCGGTCTTATTCATTAATAATAAGGTGGCTCCAAAGATAAATGCAGTTCCAAGAATAGGTATGACTTCTAAGGTCATATCGCCAATTACCGTATAAAGCATGGTTAGGGCTGCATAACCAATTAAAGCCGCAATGGTGGGTCTTAAGCCATAGAAAATCTTTAAGAAAGCGGTGCTGTTTTTAAAGGTTTCTAAATAGTAAGCCACTACCATAATAAAGATTAGCCCACTTAGGGTCATTGCGACACTCGCAATAATGCTGCCTGGAATCTTTGCAACCATATAACCAACATAGGTTGCCATGTTGATACCAATTGGACCTGGAGTACTTTCTGAAATCGCAATCATATCCATTAAGGTTGCTTGTGTAAACCAATCATACTTATCCGCTAAAGCCATGAAATATGGTAATGAAGCAAGTCCACCTCCGATAGCGAAGGTTCCAATGATTAAGAATTCAATAAATAAAAGCCAATAAATCATGTCTTTTTCCTTTTCCTTCTAGGATAAAAATATAAACCTAAGTTTGCGGATATAATGATCATGATAATCGGGTTTAATTTAGTAAAAGTAATAAGTAGTAAACTAATAGGGAAGAGGATGATACCGAAGGTATCTACAACCCCCATTTTTACTAAACGAATGGTAGTATTTAAGATTAAAGCAGAGACCACAATGCGGATAGCTTTAAAAATGTTGATAACTAAGGGATATTGGAAGATGCCTTCAAGTAAGGCTGCTATGATTACGATTACAATAATAGAAGGTAGGATGGTCGCTAAAGCAGCCATCATGGCACCTTTTTTCTTAGCGATGTGAAAACCGACTAAGGCATTGGTGTTGATGGTTACATTTCCAATGGATACTTGTGAAATACCATAATAGTCAATAAGCTCGGCTTCACTAAGCCAGTTGCGATAGTCCACAAACTCTTTCTTAGCAATCGGTATCATGGCATAGCCACCCCCGAAGGTGAAAAGCCCAACCTTGAAAAATGATATAAACATTTCTAAATATAAATTCATTAATCCTACTTCTTTCTAATAAACATTAAAACAGAGCCTCAATTAAGAAACTCTCATCAAATCAATAACAATGTCTTTGATCCCTAATGAAATTATATGCTAGCATATAAAATCTTAAACTTCAAATCTGTGAAAGCCTTTACAAAGTTGAGTGAAATAATAGTAAAATCTAAATTTCTACAATCCGAATACTGATGATATTCTCATGGTTCATCAGATCTTCAATAATTTTAGTTAAGTCCATCTTTTTGGCAGTATTGATAGTATAGACTTCACGATAGACCCGTTCATGATTGATCACATCGACACTAAAGTCATAGTCATGGATATCAATATGACGATCAGAAAAATAAACATCAATAAATTCTTTGGCTGTTTTACGATGTAGGTATTTAATCTCTAGGCGTCTTAAAGAAGGTAGTTTGAAATACTTCTTCGTGAAAGCTAAGGAGATAAAGAGAAAGACAAATCCAATAATCGCAATCTCATAAAGACCGGTTCCTAAGGCAATCCCGATCGCGGCGGTTGCCCATAGTGAAGATGCGGTGGTAAGACCGGTTACCGAACGTTTAGTTATAATAATGGTTCCGGCTCCCAAAAACCCGATGCCACTAATGACCTGGGCAATTAAGCGGGTTGGATCACCAGTGGTTAAACCAGAGATGCCTTGATTCTGAATGAGAAAATCACGAGCCTGTAAATAAATTTCCTGTTGGACCAAAGCAATTAGAGCTGAACCAAGACATACAATAATATGAGTACGGATCCCGGCTGGTCGATTATGGTATTCCCTTTGGTAACCGATAATGATTCCAAAAAGAAAGGCTAAACCAATTCTTAAAATAACATCAATAGTTGTCATAAATACCTCCATGATTGATTCCATAAACAACTAAGTTAAAAACTAAAGCCAAAGTAAAGCATGACTATGCTTGATATTATACCTGCTTGAGAATATCAGTTATAATACGAGTA
>CAYXES010000072.1:0-6438 GCA_964464075.1 uncultured Erysipelothrix sp.
GATATACTGCTAAAGGTGGTGTTTATGTTAAGTGATCGCAAGGTATTAATCTTCAAAGCTATTGTGGAGGAATTTATTCAAAGTGCAGAGCCGGTGGGCTCTAAATTGTTGCTTGAAAAATACAAGTTTAATTTCTCTTCTGCTACGATTCGTAATGAAATGATGGAGCTTGAAAGTCTTGGGTTATTAGAAAAAACCCACACCTCTTCGGGTAGGGTGCCCTCGGTTAAAGGCTACCATTTTTATGTCGAGCATTTAATGGAAGATGAGAGTGATACTAACATTGAATTCGCTATTGCCCAAGTGTTTTCCGATCGGCGCCTTAATGTCGAGGAAGTGATTAAGAAAAGCTGTGATATTTTATCACAGATGACCAATCTTACGACCTTTGTCTTAGGGGCTGAATCTCAAAGTCAACGCTTAGAAACAGTACAGGTTATCCCTTTAAGTGATACCAGTGCCATGGCGGTTTTTGAAACGAATCAAGGACATAGTGAGAGTCGGATTTTCCACTTTGAGGAAAAGTTATCAGCTAGTGATATTCAAGTGTGCTGTAATGTGCTTAATGATCGACTCAGTGGAACGCTCTTGGATGAATTGGTGGATAAATTGACCTTTATTCGACCTATCTTAGCCAAGAAGGTGAATCATTATGAGGTTTTATTTGAAGCCTTTATGAATGCTTTTTTACGCTTTGCGGCTGACAACATGTATTTTAGTGGGCAAGCTAACTTGCTGAATCAACCTGAATTTGCGGATGTTGAGAAACTAAAACAAGTGATGAACTTACTTGAGAATAGTGTGCTCTGGCGTTCGCTCGGTCACAATAAGGGTGATATCTTATTGCAGAAGGGTGATCAAGCCCAACTTG
Organism: uncultured Erysipelothrix sp.; assembly: GCA_964464075.1. Taxonomy (GTDB): domain Bacteria; phylum Bacillota_I; class Bacilli_A; order Erysipelotrichales; family Erysipelotrichaceae; genus UBA6182. The sequence continues at coordinate 872 of CAYXES010000072.1, forward strand.
TTTGGATGGAAGATATGGCGGTTGTTTCATCGCCAATTAAGATTAAGGATAAAGATCAAGGCCAACTGATGGTGCTTGGTCCTAATCGCATGGAATACAATCGTGTTATTTCAATGATTAAAACCCTTACCAAAGCCATTGAACAGATTTATGGAAAGGAATCAGATGATGAGTAGTAAAGAAAAGAAACAGAAAACAGCTGATAAGAAACTGAATGGTCAAAATCCAGAAGCTGATGTGGTCATCGAAGCTCTAAGTGAGCTAGAGCCAAATCAGGCTGAAATTGAAGCGCTTAAGCTAGAGCTAGAAGAGACTCAGATTAAGTATGATCAAGCCTTACGGGCTTTAGCGGATGCTGAGAATCGGAAGAAACGCTTAATTGCGGATGTGGAAATCAAAAGAAATGCCGCTTTAAGAGAATTCTCCTTGAATTTGTTAGCGATTGTTGATAACTTTGAAAGGGCCTTAGCCGATGAACAGGGTGATTTTGAATCATTGAAGAAGGGTGTTGATATGATTTATCAACAACTCATGGAAGTATTAAACGATCAAGGTGTCTATAAGATGGATGCCATAGCGCAAGAGTTTGATGCTAATCAGCATCATGCGATTGCGACTGAAGCAACGGATGACATAGAACCCAATAAAGTGATGGAAGTTTTCCAAGAGGGTTATATGTTTAAAGATAAACTATTACGGGCCGCGATGGTCAAAGTAAGTGAAAGGAAAAGTGAAGAATAATGAGCAAAATAATTGGAATTGATTTAGGAACAACAAATTCATGTGTGGCTGTCTTAGAAGGAAAAGAAGCCGATGTTATTACCAATCCTGAAGGTAATCGAACAACCCCTTCGGTGGTTGTCTTTAAAAATGGTGAACGCATTGTAGGAGAAGCCGCTAAGCGTCAAGTCGTGACCAATAAAGAATCGGCTTTATCCATTAAGCGTCATATGGGATCCGACTATAAAGTGACCTTGGAAGGTAAAGATTATACCCCCCAAGAAATCTCAGCCATGATTTTACAACACTTAAAGGCTTATGCCGAAGATTATTTAGGTGAGAAAGTAACCCGTGCGGTGATTACCGTACCGGCCTACTTTAATGATGCCCAACGTCAAGCGACCAAAGATGCTGGTAAGATTGCGGGTTTAGAAGTTGAACGAATTATTAATGAACCAACTGCGGCTGCTTTAGCCTTTGGGATTGATAAGACCGATAAGGAACAACGCGTTCTTGTTTATGACTTAGGAGGCGGAACCTTTGATGTTTCTATCCTTGAGTTAGCCGATGGTACCTTTGAGGTACTGGCCACTGCTGGGGATAATAAACTTGGTGGGGATGACTTTGATGATGTTTTAGTTGATTGGTTAGTAGAAGGCTTTAAAAAGGAAAATGGAATTGATTTAAAGGCGGATCGCATGGCTTTACAACGCTTAAAAGAAGCGGCGGAAAAAGCGAAGAAGGAATTATCCTCAACGGTTCAAACCCAAATCTCCTTACCCTTTATTTCAGCCGGTCCTGCGGGTCCCCTTCACTTAGAACAAAGTATTACTCGGGCTAAGTTTGAAGATATGACCCATCATTTGATTGAACGTACCGTAAAACCAGTTCGGCAAGCACTGAAAGATTCAGGCTTAACGAAGAATGATATTCATCATGTCTTATTGGTTGGTGGATCAACCAGAATGCCAGCGGTCGTTGAACTCATTAAAAAAGAACTTGGTAAAGAACCTAATAAATCGGTTAACCCAGATGAAGTTGTGGCTATTGGAGCTGCGATTCAAGGGGGCGTTATTGCGGGTGATGTGAAGGATGTCTTACTCTTAGACGTTACCCCACTATCCTTGGGTATTGAAACCATGGGTGGCGTAATGACCGTTCTTATTGAGCGTAATACCACTATCCCAACCTCAAAGAGCCAGGTCTTCTCAACCGCCGCTGATAATCAACCAGCTGTTGATATTCATGTTTTACAAGGTGAAAGACCCATGGCCAATGATAATAAATCACTGGGTATGTTTAAGTTGGATGGGATTAATCCAGCACCACGTGGGGTACCACAAATTGAAGTGACCTTTGATATCGACGTCAATGGGATTGTGAATGTTTCAGCCTTAGATAAAGGTACTAATAAGAAACAATCCATTACCATTACCAACTCCTCTGGTTTAAGTGATGATGAGATTGATCGTATGGTCAAAGAAGCCGAAGAAAATAAAGAAGCTGATGTGAAACGTAAAGAAGAAGTTGAGCTTAGAAATAAAGCGGAACAATTCATCCATCAGATTAATAAATCACTAGAAGATGAAAATGAAAAGGTATCACCAGAACAGAGGGCTGAAGTTGAACGTTTACGTGATGAAATGCAAGTTGCCTTAGATGGTAATGATATGGATACCTTAAAAGAGAAATTAGATGCTTTAGAACAAGCCGCTCACACGATGAGTGAGCAAATGTATCAGCAGCAGGCTGACGCAGGACAAACTAGTGAGTCAAGCGCAGCTCATGATGACAATGTCGTCGACGCTGATTTTACTGAAAAGAATTAAGATTAAGCACGTGGAGGAAGTATGTCAAATAAGAAAGATTATTATGAGTCGTTGGGGGTTGCCAAAGGCGCAACCAACGATGAAATTAAAAAAGCTTACCGTACCTTAGCGAAGCAGTATCATCCAGATGTGAATAAAGATCCGGGTGCTGATGTTCGCTTTAAAGAAGTACAAGAAGCTTATGATGTTTTAAGTGATCCTCAAAAACGTGCACAATATGATCAATTTGGCCACGGTGCCTTTGATCAAAACGGAGGCTTTGGAGGCTTCCAATCCGGATTTGGTGGTTTTGATGATTTAGGAGATATATTTGGATCTTTTTTTGGCGGTGGCTTTGGATCAAGTCGCCGTCAACCAACCGGTCCTCTGAAGGGTCAAGACCGCTTTATGCAGATGCGAGTGGACTTTATGGATGCCATCTTTGGTAAGGTAGAAACCATTACCATTGATGTGGATGAAGTTTGTGATACCTGTATGGGTAGTGGAGCTCAATCTAAAAGTGATATTGAGGTCTGTGCTACCTGTAATGGGCAAGGAACCATCCTCAGCCAACAGCGTACTCCCTTTGGGGTTTTCCAATCCACTGCCACTTGTCCAACTTGTCATGGAAGTGGTAAAACGGTTAAAAACAAATGTTCAACCTGTGGTGGTAAAGGCTACAATCGTAAACGTACCAATGTGGAAGTTAAGATTCCGGCTGGTATTCTAAGTGGCCAACAACTACGGATTCCTAATAAGGGCGAACGGGGTCATAATGGCGGTCCTAATGGCGATCTCTTTATTGAAATCGTAGTGAATAAGCACAAGTACTTTGTGCGTGAAGGTAAAAATATCTTTATCTCAATTCCGATTTCAATTGTGGATGCGACCTTAGGTACCAAGATTGATGTACCGACCGTGCATGGGGAAGTGGAATTAACCATTCCAGCTGGTACCCAACATGGAACCCAATTTAGATTAAAATCTAAAGGGGTTAAAGACCTACGCTCTGAGGCTATGGGCGATCAATATGTGGAAGTTAAGATTGAGATTAGCCGTAAACTAAATCGAGAAGAGAAACAACTCTATGAAAAGTTAAGAGATATATCAACTAAAGATTCCGTGTTTGAGAAATTCAAGAAAAACTTTAAGTAACACGCTGTGTTACTTTTTTAAACAAGATAACTTAGCACTCATGATATGTAAGTGCTAGAAAGGAGGACTTATGAATCCTGAATTATGGACCGAAGCGGTCATTAATGTGGTTAATCAAGCGGTGATGTTAGCTAGGGGGGCACACCATCCCCAAGTGAATGATGTGCATATTCTCAAGGCCTTGCTTAATCAGTCTGATTTTGATTATTTTTTATCAGCTTGTGCCTTAGATAAAACTCAACTGCAAAAATTGGCAGATACTCAATTAGAAAGTATAGCTCAAGTATCACAAGTGAGTGAGCCAACCTTATCCCAAAGCTTAGTTAGTCTGTTTAGTCAAGCGCAACAAATCGCTCAAAAAATGAATGATAAACTGGTTTCAACCAGCAGTTTATTTTTGGCACTCTATCAAATTAAGTCAGCCTTAGCGTCAGAATTAAACAAGACATTGCCCATTGAATTAGATCAATGCATTGAAAAAGAATTAGAAAGAAGAGGGGGTGTAGCTATGAATGAACCTCAAGCTGAAAATCAAATCGAAGCTCTAAAAAAATATGGACGTGATTTAGTTGAGCTTGTTAAGGCGGGTCGTATTGACCCCATTATTGGTCGGGATGAAGAGATTCGACGGGTGATTCAAATCTTATCTCGAAAAACTAAAAATAATCCGGTATTGATTGGTGATCCGGGAGTCGGGAAGACTGCGATTGTAGAAGGACTTGCCTGGCGCATCATGAAGAAAGAAGTTCCTTTAAGTTTAAAGGATAAACAACTCATTGAATTAGATATGGGAGCCTTAATTGCGGGTGCCAAGTATCGGGGAGAGTTTGAAGAACGTCTCAAAGCCGTTTTAAATGAGGTGGAAAAAGCTCAAGGGAATATCATTCTCTTCATTGATGAATTACATAATTTAATTGGTGCTGGTAAAAGTGAAGGTGCCATGGATGCGGCTAATCTACTCAAACCTATGTTGGCCCGGGGAGAATTACGTGCGATTGGAGCCACAACCTTTGAAGAGTATCGTCTGCATATTGAAAAAGATGCAGCCTTAGAACGCCGTTTCCAAAAGATTAATGTCTTTGAACCGACGATTGAAGATACCATTTCCATTCTAAGAGGTTTAAAGGATCGGTTTGAATCCCATCATGGGGTTGTCATCTTAGATGAAGCGATTGTGGCGGCCGCTAATTTATCGGCACGTTACATTACCGATCGTTTCTTACCTGATAAGGCGATTGATTTAATTGATGAAGCCTGTGCCTCAATCCGGGTTGAAATGGATAGTATGCCTGAAATCTTAGAGAATCTAACGCGTCGGATAATGCAACTTGAAATTGAAGCGAAAGCCCTTCAAAAAGAAACGGATGAATTGACCTTAGAACGCTTGGAAGCCTTAAAGCTTGAACTTAATCAACTCAAGCTTGAAAAAGATGAACTGTATGATAAGTGGTCACAAGAAAAAGCGAAGTTAGATGAAGCTAAACTTGCGAAAGAGAAGTTAGAAATGGCTAAACTAGAGCTTGAACATGCTCAAAATGAAATGTTGTATGAACAGGCAGCTCAGCTTCAGTATGAAACGATTCCAGCCTTGGAAAAACAGATAGCGCAAGAAAATCAAAGTTCATCCTTTAAAATGATTCAAGAGAAAGTGGATGAAGATTTAATCGCATCCATTGTCTCAAAATGGACCAACATTGAAGTTAATCGATTGCTTTCATCGACTAAAGCCAAGTATCTCAAGCTCTTTGAGAATTTAAAGCTTCGAGTAATGGGTCAAGACCATGCCCTTGAGTTAGTCAGTGATACTATCCTACGCTCTAAGGCAAATATTCAAGATGAAAATCGACCATTAGGTTCCTTTATCTTTTTAGGTCCAACCGGAGT
>CAYXES010000073.1:0-6369 GCA_964464075.1 uncultured Erysipelothrix sp.
AGGTCCAATCTTAATAGAAGGTAATCATGATTATGATATTTTGATGCAAGAAGTTGCTTATGGTGGTTATCTCAACCATCCTGATTTTGTGCGGGCCTTAGCGGAAGAAGATATTCATTACTCAAAATAAATAAGATTATATTGAAATGGACTCATAAGTGTGAATGTAATCTGTTATACTAAGGGAAATGGAAAAGGTTAGGGTAGGGTGAATAAGAAAGCGAAACGAATTTTAAGTATCATTGCCGTAGTAATCTTTTTACTACTTTTTACGAGTGCTTTGCGCCTTCTTCGACCATCTCTTAATCTATTGCGTACCTCTATTTTTCTTTTTAATCTGATTGTTTATTTGGGATTACTTTTTTGGTGGGCTTTTTCTATCGTACGCCGCACCTCTAATAATCAAGTACGTCGTTATCTTTTAATTATTATTGCTTTAATTATCTTATGGCTTTTGATTCGGTCCATGAAATATCAGCCTTTTAATGATATAGATGTGGTTGCGCGTCATTTATGGTATGCCTTTTATATACCCATTATTTTAATAACTATGTTTAGTTTCTTTTTGTCTTTGAATATTGGACAAGGGGAAAACTTCACCATGGCAAAGTTCTATCATTATCTTTATATTCCCGCTATTTTTTTAATTCTATTTGTCTTAACCAATGACTGGCATCAACTAGTCTTTGGCTTTAATGAAGATATGGTTAAGTGGTCTTCAAATTACACTTATGAAATTGGCTATTACGCGGTTTTTGTGTGGATGATTGGCTTTGCGGTATTATCCTTGGTTACGCTTTTTCAAAAGAGCTTTAAAAGCGCAACCACCAAAAAATTGTGGGCTCCCATCATGGTGATTGGCTTAGCCATTGCTTATGGTATTAATTACATGTTTGATAATTCTAATACTGGTGGTGGCTTTATTGAGCTTACCGTGGCCTTCTCTGGTTTTTATATTGCCTTTTGGGAGGCTTGTATTCAAACTGGTCTTTTACCTACCAATGCCAAGTATAAAAAATTCTTTAATGTGTCTACTTTGCGCTTATTAATTGTTGATAGTGAGTATTATCCTCATTATCAATCCCAAGCCATGTTCGATTTATCCTCAGAGTATATTCAAGCCGCGATTCAAGAAAAGGTCATTCCGATTCAGTCGGATTGGCTTTTAAAAAGTAAAGATATTCATGGAGGCCATGTATTATGGCTAGAGAATATCGAAGCGATTCATCAATTAATTGACCAATTAGAAACGATTAAACAAACCCTTAAAAGTGAAGTTGAAGTTTTAGAACAAGAAGTAGAAACCAAAGCTAAAATTGCTCACCTGCATCAACAGAATTACCTCTTTGATCAACTTTTAAAAAGTAGTGGTCCCCATTTAGGAAAGATTAAAAGTCTTTTAGGAGATTTATCATTAGCCTCAAAACATAATGAACAGGAAATATTGATGCATATTAACCTTTTAGGGGTCTATATTAAACGTCGCAGTAATTTAATATTAGCCCATGAAAGACAAGAAATGATTGTGATTCAAGATGTGGAAAGTGCGATTAAAGAATCCTTGTCGCTGTTAAGGATGATTGAGATTGAGGGTGCACTTTTGTTTCAAAAGATTGAAAGTTTGTCCTTAGACCAGGCTTTAATTATGCTTGATTTTTTCCAATTGGTGGTGGAAACGCTCTATTTGGATTTATCCCGGATTGTGGTTTCATTGGCCATTAATGAGGATACTTTAGTTTATAGTTTTCATTTAGAAGCACACCACTCCATGACCCATGATTTACGGTGGTATTTATTTGAAAATGCCATTCGAAATACTTATTCTGAGGTATTAATTGAAGCGGAAAATGATCATGTTTTCCATATTAACTATCGGATGAAAGGAGCTCATTATGAATCCTAACATCTTCTTTTACCTTTATATCCCGGGAATCATCATCACAGCTTGGTTGATTGCTTTAATCATGTGGTTTTTACTGATTGTGGTCCGTTATTTAAGATTGGAAAAACTAAAAATCTTAATTCTTGACTTAGTGATTTTAGTGATTATCATCCTAAATATTCTTTATCTTTTAAACAGTGTTTTAATTGAACATCCTTTGATTCTCTTTAAATTAGCGCGTCACATTGGGGTTCAAGTATTAATGCTAGTGAGTGTTTTTGGGACTTTCATTCTGAAGTTGAATCAAGAGAAACAAAAAGCCCATCAAGAAATTGCGGGCTATTCCATTCATCAAGCTTTAGATAACTTGCCGATGGCTTTAGGTTTCTCAAATAAAAAAGGAGATCCGATTTTAACGAATACCACCATGCAAGCTTTATCACTTGAACTTAATGGTCATATTTTTAGAAATGCGCATGAATTTTGGCAAGGGGTTCAAGCTTATGAACATATCGAGCATCAAGTTGTGGATCATTTAGTCATTAAGCTCAACAATCATCAATATTGGTCCATCTTAAAGGAAGGCTATCACATCAATGGTGAATTTCTAATACAGATAAGTGCGACTAATGTTTCAAAACAATATCAGTTATCAGAACAACTGCACCAAGAAAATCTTAAGCTTAATCACCAACAAGCCCGCCTGAAAGTTCTCGTAGATGATATTGAAACAATCAAAAAAGATGAAGAAACCTTAGCCGTTAAAATGCGGATTCACAATGAATTAGGGAAAACTATTTTAACGAGCAAACGTTATTTAGAACATGAAAGTAGTCACAGCTTAAATGAGATTATTAACTACTGGAATCAGGTTATTGATAGCATGGAATTACCACAGAGTTATTTGTCTGGGAATGTCATGGAGATGTATGAACAAATCAAAGAAGCAGCTCATATGATTGGCTGTGAGTTGATAGTGAATGGGGATTTACCGACTGATTCAGATAATGGTTATTTGATGATGATAGCGATTAAGGAAGCAATCATCAATGCGATTAAACATGGAGGCGCTACCCAAGTGGTGGTTGATATTGATCATAATCGTGATGGATATATATTAAAAATCCATGATAATGGTGCTTTAAAAGTAGATCGGCTTCATGAGGGTGGTGGCCTGTCATCCTTACGTCAGAAGCTTGAAGCAGCCTTAGGGACGCTTGAAATCATTACTCAAGGTAAGGTAGTATTGAATATATACTTGCCCTTTAAAGTTGGTGAGGTGATTAAATGATTCGGGTTCTTATCGTTGATGATCAACGTACCATTCGACACTTTCTAGAAACCATTATTAATGATTCAAAACGATATGAATTAGTAGCTTCGATTGAAAGTGCTTTTATGGCGGAAATGTACTGCGTGAATCATCAGGTGGACTTAATTTTGATGGATGTTTATACGGCCCACCGGGAAAGTGGTCTTACGGCCGCCCAACAAATCAAAGCTAAATATCCTCATATTAAAATCATTATTATCACATCCTTACCAGAATATAGTTTCATTCAAAAAGCCAGAGCGATTGGCTGTGAAAGCTTTTGGTATAAGGACACCAGTGATATTAGTTTATTGGAAGTTATGGATCGTACCATGGCTAATGAGTCAGTCTATCCTGAAAATACCCCAACCCTTCAAATCGGGAGTGCCCTAAGTGATGAATTTACCAAGCGTGAGCTTGAAGTGCTCCATCATTTAGTTGCGGGTTTAACCCAACAAGAAATCAGTGAACGTTTGTATATTTCCCATTCAACGGTTAAATACCACATTAATAGTATTTTATCCAAGAGTGGTTATCATAATACGGTCCGCTTATTAATTGATATAGCGGAACAGAAGTTTATTATTCCAGATTTTTAAAAGAGTGGTGGAGGACCTATGAAAAAGTTTGTATTAGTATTAATTGTAATGGTGATGGTGAGTGCTTGTAATCAAGTTGTGGATTTACCAAAACCACATGATGATGAGTTTATTTATGATAATCAAGGTCATATTGATTATGGGTTGACACAAGCTTCTTTATCGGATTTTAGAATGATTGAACCAAGCCCTGAGGGTCTTTACTATTTAGCCTATGTTCGTACGCGTCCTAATAGTGATGAAAATCCCGGGATGGTTTTAGGCTTTTATAATTTTAAGAGTAAAAAAGCGTCAATTGTGAATGCGAATGTAAGTGAAACATGCAGTTATGAAGATGCCAGTCAATGTTCAAGCTTTTTTTCAAGTTCAGCTTCTGGCTTACCGCGCTTTTTAAGATATTATAAGGAAAAACTTTATTATGTTATCGAAAGTTTAGATCAAAATACCGAATTAAATAAGACCTTTCTCTAGCAAATGGATTTGGATGGTAATAATCGCAAGCTGGTTTTAGAACTACCCGAAGCTAGTATCAACCATCCACCAAAATATGCTTTTTCAGATTCATACACTAGTATGTTCTTACTGCATCAAGATCATCTTTATTATACTTATGGGTCGAATGGGATCTTTAAAATCAATTTGAGCGATTTTACGATCGAAAATGTGGGAGAAAGATTTAAAGATAGTGCCATTCAGATGATTAATTTTGTGGATGATCAAATGTACGTCTTTTTAAGCTACTACAAGGATGAAGATAAAAAGGTCGAATCCGAAGTTCTTTTTAAATCAGATTTAAAGGGCGATAATTTAGAGCACTTAGGTTCTGCAAGTCCGGCCTTTATTATGACCGATCAAGGTTTCTATACGACTTTAATCAATGATGAAGATGGTTATGATATGACTTACCTTAGTTTTGATGGGCAAGCTGAGCAGCTCATTGATGGGATTGGAAGTATTTATCAAACGAAAGTCGGTTATTTGATAAATGGTATGCGATTAGATAATCAAGAAGGTGCTAACTTTAAACTATTGGATAAAAATAATGAACTTATTACATCGAAGGTTTTTGATACACGCTACGGGATTATTTCTTTTCAAGGTGTCGTTGGGGATTATTACTATGGTTTAATGATGGATGATGAGGAAGACAATGCCAACATGCATTTGATACGGATTGGTTTATACAATAATCAAATTGGTGAAATTGAGTTATTAGACCAATGGGAAAACTTTGTCTATAGCCGTTAATGATCAATTATATGTGAAAATCATGATTTAGTTTTAAAACCTGTCCAATAGGTTAGGGGATTTTATTATTTTTCTGATAAAATTGATTTATCAAGCATAGTCGTTTTATATTATTTGAAAGTGGGGTTGCTCTACCTTGAAAAATATTGTGGTAAGCATTCCTAATTCTTTGCTTGCGGGGGGTCTTTGTCTATACTTAAAAGATCAGTTTCAAGTGGTATCGCAAACTGAGCAAACCCAGGTTGTAACAACGTGTTTGGCTCATGAGGCGGATATCCTTTTGGTCGAAGCAAGAGATTATGAACCCCTTAAAGTAGCGAATTGGATCGTTATCTATCATGAAACGCTTAACCAATTGCCGCAGTGTAAACTAATTTTAATTGTGGATGAAAACACGAGTCCACAAGCTTCACTTGAAGTTAAGGAAGCTAAAAAACAAGGACTTATTGATGCTTTCTTTTTCTCATCGGTTTCTGGAGAGTATCTAAGTGCCGTAATTGAGAGTTTATAATATATTCTAAGTTGGATATTATTTCACTAAGGCAAAATAGGCAATCGGAGCTTTTTCAATGTTTGGATAAGTGTAAGTTTTAAGAATCTTAGTGTGAGTATCTAACCATCGCTTCACATCATGAGCTTCTTGAGGTCCTTGTGGGTGCCCTAAATAAAGGGTAATACATAGCCAACCTTGTGGTTTTAATAGCGTTAGAGCACCATCTAGTGCCGCTAGGGTAGTGTGGCTTTGCGTGACACTGGCGTGATCGGAGTTTGGCAGGTACCCACAATTAAAAACAATGCCATCAATCGGATGGTTGATATAAGTTTGGATATGTTCATGAGAATCATGTATGAGTTGTACATTGGTTTGATTTTGAAGCCGTTTTTGGGTGACTTTTAGGGCTTGGGCACTAATATCAAAAGCGTAAACAAAATGAGCATGTTCACTCAAAAAAAGGGTATCGTGACCATTGCCCATGGTGGCATCGACCACGATGCTTTTAGGATTAAGATATTCCTGCAGCCACTGATGGGTGATGATGTTGATATTAGTCGCCCGCATAGTATTTACCTTGATAGCTATTACGAGCGACCATTTCCTTATCAATGTTGTTTAGAACCACTCGTTTCTTAATGGTCCATAAAGGCCCAATTAAATCATCCACTAAACCATCACCGGTTATCCGGTGAATCACCATCTCAGGCGGTAAAACCTCCAGCTGTTTAATCACGATGTCAATGAATTCATCCATTGCTAAAAGTCTAAAGGGTGCTTTTTCATAATCCTTAGCCATCTTAGTGCCTTTTAATAAATGCAGCATATGCAGTTT